>NZ_JACJRF010000020.1 GCF_014697105.1 Anabaena subtropica FACHB-260
GGTTTCAACTTCAACCAGTCCATCATCGACTCACAAGGTCGTGTCATCAACACCTGGGCTGACATCATCAACCGCGCTAACTTGGGTATGGAAGTAATGCACGAGCGCAACGCTCACAACTTCCCCTTAGACTTGGCTGCTGGTGAAGTTGCTCCTGTTGCTATCAGCGCTCCTGCTATCAACGGTTAATCTTCACGCGAAAAGCAAGAGTTTCATTGTGAATAAAAAGCGCTCTCCATTTTGGAGGGTGCTTTTTATTTTGGTGTTAATTTTTTTATTGCTCGGCTTGTCATTTAAATATTATTTAATTGTTGCTAGGCAATTTTCTGGCATGATTCAGTAGCATTCGCCAAACTGTCTCGCTGATTGCTCCTAAAGAGACTTCAGGCAAAGAAACCTTTGTATCTACAAATTGACTGTAGAAGGACATTCCCATCATACAAAGTATTCTATTTCTAATTCCCCGTTTCACTATTCCCTTACACTAGACACCACTTTGCGCGGGGTAAGGAAGGCAAGAACAATTGCCACTAATAACAATGCTGGAACATCACCAAACAGGTGTCCACGTTCAGCAGGATCAATTACTGCGTGTACCGCCATAATTAGTCCATGCACTAAACTTGACCAAACAGTGAACCAGATTAGACTGAGGTGTGCTTCTGGTTGTCGAGAAGCCAACAGCAAAAAGACACCAAGCGTCGCATAAACACCAATGATCATTTGTTCATATTCGTACTGACCAGGTTGCCATAACCAGCCTGATGCCCAAATCTTCGTTAGCGGATAAATAAGTAAAAAGGCAGTTCCGAAAAGAATCAGAGCGATTTGTAAGTAACGATGACGCTCATCCATTGCTCTAACCTCTGCTATTTTCCGGTGCAGTCTCTATCAAAAAACTGCTTAGTTTGTAATAGTATCCCACTAGTGACACTTCAGTTTTAGAGTGTTGGGAATTTTAATACTTTATTCACTCAGCGCTTACTTCCATTGACAGCTTTTTCAACTCTTCAATCCGACAGCACCCCCGTTTCCATAGCTGTCTTTGAGTTTTATCTACAGGATGATAATAGGCCCAAAAACAAATTGCAGAAGACTTTAGACTTGCAGAGCAACAAATAAATGATTACATCAAAAAATTCCAAGACGATTTTGATAGCCTACTAAAAGAACGGCAGACAAAAGAAGTAGAATCAGACAAAATCATTAATACTTTGAATCTGCAAAAAGAGAAACTGAATGAATATCTACAGGAATTAAAATTAATACGTCAATCTCTCAATACTTGGAAACCATAGTGAGAAATCTGCGGATAGAATCCATTTGGGATCTATACGAGATGGATTGTAAATAAACCTGTTCTGTCACTTCCGGAAAACAATAATCGTAGCGAAACACTGGAACTTTTATCTCATCAAGCTTTGAGCTTTTCTTTTCTAATAGAAACTAAAATTTGTAGCCAAAAACTGAAAAGTAAAGCTCCGAAAGGCTTTCAGCGATTGGGTTTTTCCAGTCTGAAACAAGAATAGAGACGTTGCATTGCAACATCTCTATTCTTGTTTCAGGAGACAATGAAATAGTTTATAACCTAAAAGTTGTAGCCAACGCCGAATAATAAACCGACATCAGTTTGACCAACAAAAGCTGCATTAACAGTACCAGTGGCTGTAAATCTGTCGCCTAAAGGAACATCTACACCGCCAGTCAGCAATAAACCAGTTCTAGAGCCTCTACCAGTATCAATGGCAACACCAGCACCTACATAAGGTGATACAGGGAATGATTGGACAACACCTGGCTCTACTTCACGAGGATTGAAATCTAAAGTTAATGGCACTAAAACCGTGGTATTGTTTCCAAACACTGCCGATGGTCGCACCGATAGATTATTTGTTAAACCAACTTTACTGATAACTGCAAAGTTGCTGCGACTAACAGCGCTATCACCAGCTAAACCAACGTTACCAGCAACCCCTATATAACTAGAACCACCACGAGTAGCTCTACCTGGTGTCACAGCACCAGGTGCTTGTGCTTGAGGGGTTTCTTGTGGCTGCTGACCTGTCAGGTTGGGTGGAATCAAGACTTCGTTAATTGCATGGATAACGCCATTGCTAGCTTGAATATTTGCTTGAACAACTCTAGCTTCATTGACTGCAATTTGATTGTTGGCGGTGTCAACTCTCACATTTACTGAAGCATCACCAGCAGTTGTTAGTTGTCCAGAGGAGAGTTGGTTAGCAGTTAATTGTCCAGGAACCACATGGTATTGCAGAATTCTTCTCAATAGCTCTCGGTTTTGTGGTTGCTGTAACTGCTCTAAAGTACCCGCAGGCAAAGCCGCAAATGCTTCATTGGTAGGAGCAAAAACTGTGTAAGGGCCTGGTTGTTCTAGTACATCTGTCAGACCTGCTGTTCTCAATAGAGAAGTCAAGGTACTAAAAGAATTACTCGATGCTGCCAGCGCAACAATGTTACCACCTTGTGTACCACCTGTAGTAGTACCAGTACCACCTACTATATAGTTAGCAGCTGTAACATTACTAGTTAAGGGTTGTACTTGTCCTTGCCGAACTAAAGCTTGATACAACAATGCTGCTGCTTCTGCACGGGTCAGTGAGGTTGTGGGATTAAGTTGTCTTAAATTCGGGTAGTTAACAACTATGTTGTTTTGTGTTGCTGCGGCTACGCCACTCACAGCATAGTCAGGAATTGCTGAAGCATCTGCATATAAGTCATTGATAACACCAGATGCAGTGCCAGTAGCAGTCAAATTTAAACCATTGCTTAAAGCAACGATCGCCTGTACTCTAGGAATCTGTTGATTAGGACGAAACACGTTCCCAGGATAACCTGAAATAAATCCAGTTTCGTAAGCTTCCCGAATTGCCTCCGATGCCCAAAAATTAGCAGGTACATCAGTAAAACCACTCGCACCTAATTGTCGGACTGGTTGTTGATTAAAAGCTCTTTGGATTAGGGTGGCAAATTCAGCACGGCTTACTGCTTGGTTTGGTCTAAAAGTCCCATCTGGAAAACCTGCAACAATATTTCTTTCTGCCAAAGCTTGGATGAATGGCTGCGCCCAGTAATTGGCACTAACATCAGAAAAATTAGAGGTATTTGATTGCGTAATTGTTTGCGCTGAAGCTGGGATAGAAACTATTAAGGGATTTATCGTTATAGCTGTCATCCCCAAAGCCAGCAATGTTGTGTGTGCTAGTGACCGACGAACTGAACTAAACATGAAAAAGACCTCCAAAAACAAGTAAATAATTGCACAAGACTATGGATTGACGATGGGAAACAACTACTTGTATGGTTGATTCAATAAAAGTCTAGACATTATTTTTTGGCTGACAACGGTACCAAATCGATAAGAATATTTTTCTCTCCTGAACATCAAATTTGCTAATAACTTAGTTATCAATTTCTAAACTGAAAACCACAATATTATTAATCAAATATCGAGTTATTAGATAGGATGATGTGCAGCCAAGAGATGCTATACGCATGGTTATGGAAGGGGCTGGAGTCGAAAATATTCATTTATCATCAACATCTAGTAATATTATAATTGCGAAATTTATTAGTCTTCTAAAGAGAATTTTTACAGAGATTAACCTATTTTAATAACTAGCTAAAGGTTATATTTTCTAGATATTATTTCATACCTTAGGTAGTTGGATATTGTAAGAATTTTGATAATATCCAAAGTGAATACGTCTAAATAAGTATTCTTATGAGAAGAATAATGATGTTGAGAAATTATCTTCTCTAATCTGCATTTTTTCCTACGGAATCATACTTTTTCCATGATGGTATTTACTCTCAGCAAATCTTCGTAATTGATTTCACAGAAGACGGAACACCGTTGCTGAAAGTAGACTCGTGCTTATATCCCAGCAAACTTTCTTGGATATGTGAGAGTTACACGGTAAATTTTCTCCGAAAAGATAATTTTATATTGGATGTAAACCTATGAGCCTGATCGGGTTGTTCATATTTGCTGTAACGATAGTTGCGATTGTTGCAGTCGTCATCATTAGTAGCTACAACGATTTAGTCAAATTTCGCAACCGCTACAAAAATGCTTACTCCCAAATAGACGTACAGTTACAGCGCCGCTATGATTTAATTCCCAATTTGGTGGAAACAGCCAAAGGTTATATGAAACATGAACGAGAAACCTTAGAAGGTGTCATCACCGCCCGGAACTCTGCAATTAATGCTAGTAGTCGCGCTTCACAAAATCCTGGTGATCCCCAGGCGATGCAGCAGTTGGGTAATGCAGAAGCTGCGCTAACAGGTGCGTTAAGTCGCTTGATGGTACTTTCGGAAGCATACCCAGAATTGAAAGCCGATCGCTCCATGAGCCAAGTCATGGAAGAACTATCTTCAACAGAAAACCGGATTGCCTTTGCACGTCAGGCTTTTAATGATGCGGTAACACTATACAACACTAAAAGCGAGTCGTTCCCCAGTAATTTAATTGCCAATACTTTCAACTTTACTTTGGCGGAATTACTAGCAGAAGCTGCTCCCGAAGTCAAAAATGCTCCGCGCGTGTCTTTTTAGGTATCTATGAATTTCTTTGAACATCAAGACAAGGCACGGCAAAACACGCAGCAGCTACTAGGGTTATTTATCTTGTCCATAGTGGTCATGATTGTCGCAATTTACATTGCTGCGTTATTTCTTTTCGGTATAGCTCCTCATATTTGGTGGCAACCGCAATTATTTCTGGGCATTGCTAGTTTGACAATTATAGCGATCGCTCTAGCTAGTCTGTATAAAATTGTCTGTCTGCGCCAAGGTGGACGAGTCATTGCCCAAGAGTTAGGAGGACGGCTCCTCATAGCAGACAGAGCCAACGCCGAAGAAAAACAACTATTAAATATAGTCGAGGAAATGGCGATCGCTTCTGGTATTCCTGTGCCATTAGTCTATATCCTCGATGCAGAAACTAGCATCAATGCTTTTGCTGCTGGGTTTACACTTAATGATGCTGTCATTGGTGTCACCCGTGGCACTTTAGCACACCTGAACCGAGATGAACTACAAGGAGTTATCGGTCACGAATTTAGTCACATTATCAATGGAGATATGGGACTAAATTTGCGTTTAGTGGGTATGTTACACGGAATTTTGTTTATTTACCTAACCGGGGAGTTATTATTGCGGCTGCGTAGCAGTTCCCGCGAAGAAAAGGGTTTGCCCTTGTGGGCTTTTGGTTTAGCACTAATGCTAATTGGCTGGATTGGCTTAATCTGCGGTCGTCTGATCAAAGCCGCCGTCTCCCGTCAACGGGAATTCCTCGCCGATGCTTCCGCCGTACAGTTCACTCGTAACCCCGATGGCATTGCGGGAGTATTTGAAAAACTCCAACGCTTGGATTCACGCCTAATTTCTCCTCGTGCAGAAGCCGCCAGTCATATGTTTTTTGGCAATGCCCTCAACCCTTCTTTTTGGGACGAAATGCTGTCAACCCACCCACCCCTGACAGAACGCATCCGCCGCGTCCGGGGTTTGAACACCCGTGATCTAGCAGCAATGCCACCGCCTGTCCACCGTTCCCGTTCCTCAGATTCCCTAGCAATGAGTTTTGCAGGTGGTAATACAATTACCCCAGAACAGGTAGTCAACCAAGTAGGGAGCGTTGCACCAGAGCATTTTGCCCATACTCAAGCGTTGTTATCCCAGTTGCCAGAATCCCTCCGCTTGGGTGTCAGGGAACAGCAAAGTGCAATGGCGATCGCTTTTGCCTTAGCATTAGATACAGCAAATTCTCAAGTACAAGAACGCCAACTGGCTTGGCTGCGAGAAGTACAACCTGCCGAGGTTGTAGAACAAACTTTGATATTTAGGAACGAAATCAGTCAATTAGACCCCAGGCTGCATTTACCATTGGTTGATTTAACAGTACCTGCATTACGTAAATTTTCTTCTAAAGATTGTCATCGATTGTGCAAATGTATCCAAGGTTTAGTCGTAGCCACTGGCAATTTTTCACTGTGGCATTTTGTCTTGCAGTTAGTTCTATGGCATCGCCTGCAATCTTGTATAGATCCTGCAGCAACAACAAAAGTAGAATTTACGTCCATAGAAGAGATTTGGTCAGATAGTATTATCGTACTGTCAGCAATTGCCCGTGTAGGACAATGCCAACCCGACGATATTGCTTATGCTTTTCGTTCTGGAGTTTTTCGCCTACCTGGAGCCGCACGACAAGAAAAATCAGATACACCTGTAGATTGTAATTTCTCGGAAGTTAAAAAGAGTGTGGAACGCCTCCGCCTTGCTTCTCCCAAACTTAAGCAAGCTATCGTCGATGCCTGCGCTCACACAGTACTACTAGATAATAAAGTTACCAACCCCGAAGCAGATTTATTAAGAGCGATCGCCATGACCTTAGACTGTCCAATTCCACCGTTTTTAAATTCCCAACGTGGCGTTACCAAGGACAAATCTTCTTGACAACAAGCATATCTGACCTATACTAAAAAATTCCATTTTTTTGGAGAAGTATAAAATTTTTGAGACAAAATTACAGCCGTCTCAGCAATCCCTAAAATTGGTTGTTATATTGTACTAAATAACTATTTTGCTGAACTTGGGGAAAGCTGTGCGTAATGATTTACAAGATTTGGAGATTAGTCATAAAGAATTAGAAAATTTGACTAATCTACCTGTGAAATCCGAATTAATTATTATCAGGAATATTTTTAAAAAGATTTGTAAAAAAATCGTAACTCAAATTAAAGGCTCCGAAGGTGCTACCGTAATTTTTCTGAGCTTTTCTGTATTTATTTTTGCCTACTTACTATTTGATATCTTTATTAAGATATTTGCTACATGGATAGAGATACCATCCTGGTTATTATTAATAATTTTAAGTTTGTTAGGAGGAATAGGTACACAGACATTTTTATATTACTGGTGGCGTAACCAGCAGAAAATAATCAAAAAAAATATGACCAATTCTTTAGAAATTCTCTTAAATGATGTTGATAGATATAATGCTGTTATCAAAGCCATAGATATTAATGACCAGATAGAAGATGCTGGTAACGTAGGGGTAAATATTAAGGAAAGAAAAAAAGTTATCGATGCACTTAGACTAACAAAAGCCGATTTAATTAGAGCTTTGAGAACAGAAAGAATATTGAGAGAAAATAAGAACTTTATTCTCGGTAATACAGAGTTATTTACCAACAATTTAGCAACATTAACTGCCATGCAGGTGACCGAACAAGCTACTGAACACGGCAGATTACTAAATGAAGCATTGCAAATTGCCTTAGATGTGCAATATGAAATGAAAAGCTTACAAAGCCAATCTAATACATGAAGGGCGAGAGAGTCAGGGAAATGAGGAAGAATTTTACCTACCTTGTCTCTCTCATCCCCAATCCACCGTTTAACATAAAGAAGTGTAAATTAAGCGATCGCCTACACGCATGGATTGGAAAGAAATTAGAGGTAACTGGGTGCTAGTTCCCCGAAATCCAGTCGGGATCATTCATTTCTTGGGAGGTGCATTTGTCGCCACTGCTCCCCATCTGACTTACCGTTGGTTATTGGAACAATTGGCAAATAAAGGGTTTGTAGTTATCGCCACGCCTTTTGTCAATACTTTGGATCATATTGCGATCGCCAACTCTGTACTATTGAACTTTGAGCGCACAGTAGAACGATTACATGACTCTGGCACATTACGCAAACTCTACCTGCCTACCTACGGAATTGGACATAGTATGGGGTGTAAACTCCATTTACTCATTGGTAGTCTTTTCCCTGTAGAACGGGCAGGCAATATTTTAATCTCCTTCAATAACTATGCAGCTAAGGATGCTATACCTTTAGTGGAGCAATTCAACACTGCTTTGGCGATTGAATTTACTCCCTCGCCGTTGGAAACCAAGAAACTAGTCCAGGAGGGCTACAACGTCCGTCGCAACTTATTAATCAAATTTAATAACGATAATCTCGACCAATCAGCCGCTTTAACCAAAATTTTACAAGCACGCTTTCCAGAAATGGTCACAGTCCAGACTTTACCAGGAACACACACCACGCCTTTAGGGCAAGATGTCAAATGGCAAACAGGGACATCATTCACCCCCTTTGATGCTTTAGGGCAGTGGTTCAAACAAGAAGTATATCGTGACTTAAATCAGCTAAACCGTGCCATACTCTTGTGGTTAAATCCTCTTTCACCACTGTAAAAGGCAGGGAAGCAAGGAGTAGAGGCTAGGGAGCAAGTGACTTAGCAGGGGGCAGGGAGCAGGGGGAGAAGAGAACTAATGACTAATGACTGATGACTATTGACTAATAACTATGTTTCAAATCCTCATAATTGATGATGATCTATCAATTCAAATATTATTAAAAAGAATTTTACAAAAACAGGGCTATCAAATAGTCACTGCTTGTAATGGTGAAGAAGGAATTACTCAAGCACTGGCTTGTCATCCTGCATTAATTATTTGTGATTGGATTATGCCAGGCTTAAATGGACTGGAGGTTTGTCACCGCATCAAAACAGATCCGGATTTATCCACTACATTTTTTATTTTATTAACATCTTTAGATTCTGTAGCTGATCGCGTCAAAGGGTTAGATGCTGGTGCTGATGATTTTATCACCAAACCTATTGAGCAAAACGAATTGAAAGCAAGAGTCAGAGCCGGATTGAGACTGCATCAATTGAGTCGAGATTTACGAACCCAAAAGCTGCTGTTAGAAGAAGAACTCGCGGAAGCAGCAGAATACGTGCGATCGCTTCTACCAGAACCGATAGATGCACCGATTAGCATCCATTCCCGATTTATCCCCTCTCGCCAACTCGGGGGCGATTGTTTTGATTATTACTGGCTAGATGACGATTCCTTAGCAATGTATCTCCTAGACACAGCCGGACACGGATTAAAAGCCGCTCTTCCTTCAATTTCAGTTTTAAACCTTTTGCGTTCTCGCGCCCTGAAAAATCTCAATTACTACCAACCAAGCGATGTCCTTAAAGGTTTAAATGAAACTTTCCAGATGAATTATCAAAATGATAAATACTTTACTATCTGGTATGGTGTTTATAACTGTGTTAAACGACAGATGATTTATGCTAGTGCTGGTCATCCACCAGCAATATTAATATCTGGAACATCTCCTAATAGTACAGAAATTCAAATTTTAAGAACACCTGGAATGCCAGTTGGTATGTTTCCAGAAGCTCAATATATTGATGAGTATTGTGATGTCGAAAAATTGAGTAGCCTTTATATCTTCAGTGATGGAGCTTATGAAATCACTAAATTAGATGGTAAACTTTGGAGTCTGGATGCTTTTATTCAAATACTTGCTAGCGTACATCATAATGACGATTATCAACTAGATCATGTATTGAATTGCCTCACCGCTTTGAACTCCAAAGATACGTTTGAAGATGATTTATCAATCCTACAAATAAAATTCGATTAATGGTTAGCGAGTATCATCTGATTAAATTCATCTTGGTTATTAAAAATTTCAAATACCTTATCCATACCAGTTAATTCAAATAAAATTCTGACCTGCTCATTAATCGAACAGAGAAATAGTTTAGTACCTGCGGCTCTCAGTGTTTTAAAAGCTAATACTAAAGCTCCCAGAGCAGAGCTATCCATAAAAGTTACATCTTGACAATCAACTAGAACAATTTTAGTATCACTATTCAGAATATGGGTAATGTTCTCTCGCAATTCCTGTGAATTTGCCGTATTGATAATTCCACTGAGTTTAATAACTTGTACTTGCTGATTCATAGTATTTTCAACCGAGTTGTTGTAAGGGAATGTACTAAATTTGCCAATATTATATAGCAACACGCATAATTTTAGTAAAGCCAATTAGAATAATAAGGCTTACTTATGGCTTATAGACTCCATTTGACAATAAAAGTCGCTTCAGTTTTACCCCCATCAATCAATATCGCTTTTAGATTTATCTTCATGAAATTATGAATCTAATTAACGAAATAAAATTGCGGTAAGACATATGAACATAACCCAATTTCTCGATATTGTTTTGTATATCTTGTACCCAAAACCCTAATTTATTCAGAAATTAATCACAGAATATTATTAACTAATCTAGATTGGGAAAATTGGCTAATTAAATCAGCAAAATTGTGCGTTACGTTGCAATTTAACTTACCACACAAATTTAACATTTACTTTATAAATTGTCTCTAAGATATAAATTTTATACGCAACATCATCAAATCTCTTTTGCTATGCTTCCTTGGGGGGTTAAGCGTATCAGTTTCCTGTAAATAAGCTAAAATTCACCTAAATTAAATATTTGGGAGGGATACCCACCCGACAAGAGTTAACCTAATTTAGGTGATACAGTTTAAATACGGAATAGCTGAAGACTACGCAGACTCACCCATCGTAGATTTATTTTTTAAACGCAGAAGAGCGAGGAGGTTAGCGCAGCGAAAATTCCCTCGCAGCATCGAGTTTTATCCGAACCGTATTGAAACCCCCTAGTCTCTGATATCTAGCTTTTATCCCCAATCTGTACTTTCACCCAACAGAGAAACGCTGTATGACTACAAAGTATAAGTAAAATTATTGACCAACATCCCAGGAACCAGACTACCTCCTAGTTGGCGACGTTCGTAGGTTCCTACTTCGGGAATAAATTCTTGAAAATTGGTAAAATCTATTAAATTTTCTCCCCAAAAGCGATAGAGGCTTTCATCAAAACGCAAGTTTTCAATGGGGGCAATAATTTCACCTTTTTCTATCCAAAAGCAGGCGTAACGGGTCATACCAGTAATTCTACCAGTCGGGCGATCGCTCCAATTCAAGTAATGCAAATTCGATACATATAATCCTGTATCTAAACTTGGTAAAATCTGCTCATAAGTTAAATTTCCCGGAATAATTTCTGGCGCACGCAAAGTTTCCGAACTATTCGCACCGTTGGCAGTTTTTTGATATTCTTTTGCTGTCCGTGAATTAATTAAAGTATTTACTAAAATTCCTTTATCAATGATTGATAATTCTGGTGCTGCAATTTCTCCCAGTTCATTAAATCGCGGTACTAACCCCCGTCCAAAGTTTTCTTGCAAACTAAATAGAGGGGAAAGTTGTTTGTCTTTGCGTGACAACATAGCTAACGCACTATTGCCTTGTTGAATATCCGCTTCACTAACTGCACCCCAAGAAAGCATAGTCAATAAATCAGCAACAGCCGCAGGTGCAAAATAAGTTTTATATTGCCCTTTTGGTAATTCTTTTGTTGGGCTAGATAGCAGTTTTAATTGCTGTTTAGCTTCGCTAACTTTTGCTGTATAAACTTCTACATTCCAATCACTTCCAGCAAATGTACCTTTGACAGCTTGCCCAGAGTCAATAAATAAAGAATAATCTAAAGTAAAAGAATCAGTAGCAAACCAATGTTTTTGTCCATTGGAATCGCCATAAGCTCTAATAACTACTCCTCCAGCATATATACCAGTGAAATCTAACTCCCTAACTTGTTCTAATACATTTGCTACTACTGCTTCTGTTGCCAATATATTACCTATATGTATTTCCCGACTGGTGTTAGTTCCTGTTGGTAAAACTAAATAGGGATCAACTGGCAAGAGAGGCAGTTCATCACGTAGTTCTTGCAATGCTTGATATGCCGATTGCCAATCTTTGTCCCAATTTCCAGTAAAAGGAAACTGGCGAAAACTGGTGCGCTGATCTGTCATCAGAGTTAGTTCAATCCAACCATCTGATACATAACCAGTTTGGCGAACTTTTGCTTGATTGAAGCGAGTAAATTGACTGCGTTCACTACTAACTTTGATAGTGAATTGTTCATTTTCTAATTTTTTAATCAGCAGAGTTTCTAACAGTTGATTAAAACCAACTTCTAAAGTAGATATTTCCTCAATTTTCATGAATATAAAAAGGGAATATAGGGCAACATGAACTTTGAATTTTGAATTTTGAATTTTGAATTTTGAATTGATTACCCTCCCCCAAAAACTTCTACATTAGCAAATACACAAATTGGTGAACCATGTCCTACCCATATAGATTGATTTGGTTCGCCTTTACCACAGAAAGGTGTGCCGTACATTTGCCAGTGAGTGTCATCACTAATCTGCACTAGACTATGCCAAAATTCTGGTGTTGTGGCTCGATAGTTAGGATTACGCAGAGTTTTAGTCAGCTTACCATGTTCAATTAATTTGGCATACTCACAGCCAAACTGAAATTTATAACGGCGATCGTCTATTGACCAAGAACGATTAGATTCCATATAAACGCCGTGTTCAATATTACTAATCATTTCATCAAAAGTGGCGTTTCCTGGCTCTAAGTTTAAGTTCGCCATGCGGTCAATTGCTGGGCGATTCCATGATGAAGCACGCGCACAAGCTACCCCCGCAACTTTTGCTCTGGCTTGACTTTCTAAACTGCCTAAACCTCTTTGCAGTACACCTTCTTTGATGACATATTCCTTGGTGGCGACTGCACCTATATCATCAAATCCATAGCTGGCATATTCACCGACAATGGTGGGGTCAAAGGTAATATTCATTAATGGGGAACCGTAGACTAGTTGCCCAAAATCACTGGTGTTGACAAAGCTACCGCCAGCATAGTTACGCTCATCTCCTAAAATTCGGTCAATTTCTAGGGGATGTCCCACACTTTCATGAATTTGTAACATCATTTGGTCTGGAGCTAAAACCAAATTGGTGCGGGTGGTTGGACATTCTGCGGCTGTTAAGAGTTCTATGGCTTGTTCGCCAATTTGGCGTACCCTTTGCCATAGGTGGTCTTGTTTTAGCAATTCTAGTCCACCTTGATAACAGTGTGCTTGCCAGCCATTGTTGGTACGTTGTTGGACAATTGCCCCATCTTGAGCGATCGCCCCATAATGAGTACCTATAGATACAAATTTTTGATATACCTCAGAACCGTTGCTGCTGACAAACCAACTCTCTTTTTCACTGGTGTTGGCGCTGGCTGTGGTTTGCACAATTTTTTCGTCAACTTTGAGGGTGTGGCAAATCCTTACCAGTAAATCATTAATTTCTCCAGGACTGAGAGCATCTAATGGCTCTAAAAATGGCGAATTATATTCACCCACAACCTTGGGACGTTCTGTTTCCCGGAAGGGATATATATACCACTGACTGGCTGCTAGTGCTTGTTTGTAGGCGATTTCTGCTGCCGCTTGTAGGGATGGCAATTCTAGAGAGTTGGTAGCAGCATAACCCAAAGAGCCATTAACCAGAACTTCTAGCATCGCTCCGACGGTGGTTGATTTGCCGTTACTTTGGGGCAAACCATCACGGACATAATGGCTTGCAGCTTTTTCCTTAACTACTCTAATACCGATCCAATCAGCAGGTGTTTTAAAACTAGCGATCGCTTTTGTTAATTCTGACCACATAATTCAATTCAAAATTCCATAAATTTAATTTCTATGCCAACGCGTACCTTGGGGGCTATCAATTAAGGTAATACCTTGAGCTTGCAATTCGTTACGGATGCGATCGCTTTCGCCAAAGTTTTTGGCTTTTCTTGCTTCCTGTCTTTGTTGAATCAAGGCTTCAATTTCTTGCTCACTCAAACCTACTTGTGTCAATGTTTCAGTATCCGGTGTGACTTCTAAACCCAAAACTTTACCTAAGGTAATCAAGGTATTCCATTGGCGTTGGAGTTCATCTGCTGGGGTTTTAGTACTTCCTTCATGAACAAGAATATTACCCTCACGGCGGAGTTCTTTAGCTAATTCAAACAATACCGCCAACCCACCAGAGAAATTAAAATCATCATCACCTAATTCTTGAAAGCGGGCGACGAGTTCGGGAATAATCTCAGATTCTTTACCCCAACCCAGTTTCTCGCCGTATTGATAGCCAAAGAGTAGCCCTTCCTTGAGAGTTTTCCAGCTATTTTCCGCGTTAGCGATCGCTTCTTCTGTAAAATCTAAAGGCTTGCGATAATGTGCTTGCAAAACAAACAATCTTACAGCCATTGGGTTTACAGGGTCGCCTTTCCAGCTACCAACTCCATCCAATAATTCTCTAATGGTGATGAAATTCCCCAGGGATTTCGACATTTTCTGACCATTCACCATTACCATGCCATTGTGTGTCCAGTAACGCGCCAATGGCTTATTCATAGCTGGTTCTGACTGAGCAATTTCATTTTCATGGTGAGGAAAAATCAAATCACCACCACCACTATGAATATCAATTGTCTGTCCTAGCTGAGAACGAATCATGGCAGAGCATTCAATATGCCACCCTGGACGACCTTGACCCCAAGGAGAATCCCACGCTGGTTCCCCTGGCTTTGCCGCCTTCCACAAGGCAAAATCAAAAGGATGTTGCTTTTTGGGTTCTGAATCTTCCCCATCTACCCGACCGCTAGCACCAGCTTGCATTTGTTCCAGTTCTCTACCAGAAAGTTTGCCATAACTAGGAAAGCGTTCTACGCGGTAATACACGTCTCCAGCGACAGCGTAAGCCAGACCTTTTTGTTCTAAAATTTGAATTAATTCATGAATTTCGGGAATATGCTCCGTGGCGCGGGGATACTCATCCGCATCCATGACATTTAAGCGGCGGATATCTGCGAAATAGGCATCGATAAAGCGGTTACAAAGCGCCTCCATCGTTAAACCTTGTTCTTTGGCACGGTTAATAATTTTATCGTCAATATCGGTAAAATTTTGAATGTAGCGAACCTCAAAACCGCGCCAAATCAGATAACGCCGAATTGTATCCCAAACGATATAAGAACGTGCATGACCCAAATGGCAATAATCATAAACTGTCACGCCGCAGCAATACATCTTAACCTTACCCGGCTCTACGGTTTCAAACGGTTCTTGGCGACGGGTGAGGGTATTGTAAATGGTTAGGGTCATAACACAGTAACTTAGAATAGATACGCAATAATAGGGTAAAGCAGCTGGACAGATAATCCAGCATCCCTATGCTAGTGTTTTCTGGACTATCTACGCTACCATTTTGCCGTTCTGCTCGAAAGCAGCTGCTCTGAAACTTCTCTCGTATCTTCTAATTTTGCGATCATATTGCTATGCAATCAGCAGTTACCTCTAATTCTCAACCTATGGATGCCCCCAAACAAGGAATGCCAGTCACGATTATCACTGGATTTCTCGGTAGTGGCAAGACAACTTTACTAAATCATATTCTCACCAATCAACAGGGACTAAAAACCGCCGTTTTGGTAAATGAATTTGGAGAAATCGGCATTGACAACGAGTTAATCGTTTCCACTGATGAGAATATGGTGGAACTGAGTAATGGTTGTATCTGCTGCACTATTAATAATGACTTAGTTGATGCCGTATACAAAGTTTTAGAACGGGAAGAAAAGCTAGATTACTTAGTTGTGGAAACAACTGGACTAGCAGACCCCCTACCAGTAGCCCTAACCTTTTTGGGTACAGAACTACGGGATTTAACTCGGTTGGATTCGATTATCACTGTAGTGGATGCAGCCAATTACAGTTTAGATTTATTCAACTCTCAAGCAGCTTATAGCCAAATTGCCTATGGTGATGTAATTCTGTTGAACAAGACAGATTTGGTGGATGAAGCCAGCTTGAATGACTTGGAAAGAAAAATCAATGAAGTCAAAGAAGGTGCGAGAATTTTAAGGACGAAGCGATCGCAAGTTCCCCTTCCCTTAATCTTAAGTGTAGGTCTATTTGAGTCGGACAAGTACTATGATGCAGCCGACGACCATAGTCATGACCATCACGACCATGACCATGACCATTCAACTTGCGGTCACGACCATCACGACCATGACCACGACCATTCAACTTGCGGTCACGACCATCATGACCATGACCACCATCACCACTCCGACCATTTAGAAAACGATGGTTTCACATCTATATCTTTCCAATGTGATAAACCATTATCCATTCGCAAGTTTCAGTATTTTCTCGATAACCAGCTACCCACAAACATTTTCCGCGCCAAGGGTATCATGTGGTTTGATGAAAGTCCCAAGCGTCACATTTTCCACCTGTGTGGTAAACGCTTCACTTTAGATGATGAGGAATGGAAAGGTGAACCAAAAAACCAATTAGTATTAATTGGGCAAAATTTAGATCGAGAAATCTTACTGACTCAGTTAGAAAACTGTGTTTGTCTCCCTTCTACCAGTCGTGGTCAAGGTTTTGGGAAATAATCATTAGTCATTAGTCATTAGTCATTAGTCATTGGTGATTAAAATGACTAGTGACTAATAATAAAGGATAAATGATTGCTATGCGCGTTGTTATTCAGCGAGTAAAATCATCTCAAGTTATTGTTAATGGTGAAGTTGTTGGCAAAATTGGCCGAGGATTAAACTTACTAGTGGGTATTGCCGATACTGATACAGATACCGAACTCGAATGGATAGCACGCAAATGTTTAGAGTTACGCCTGTTTCCCGATGAAGACGGTGGGGACAGATGGCAGAAATCTGTCCAAGAAATTGGTGGTGAGTTATTAGTGGTGAGCCAGTTTACTCTTTACGGAGATTGTCGCAAAGGTCGCCGTCCTTCCTTTGACCGTTCAGCTACTCTCTCACTAGCTGAAGAATTGTATAACTGCTTTGTCACCAAGTTACGAACTAGTGGTTTACAAGTAGAAACAGGGAAATTTGGAGCCATGATGCAAGTTACCCTGGAAAATGACGGCCCCGTAACTTTGATACTAGAGCGAGAAGCTGAGTAAATTACTCTGTGTCGTCGGTTTATTTAAATACAAAGACGCGGAGAATACAGAGGTAAGAAATCTCTACATTTAACTCAATCTATAAGTATTGTTAATAGTTAAATTAGGTCGGTCTATACGGAGGGCAAACGGCTCAAATGACTCATATCATAAGCTGAAGTATAAATTTGCTTGAGCCTGTTCGAGTACTGAGCAGAAAATATCGGAAATTGATGATGAAAAACTTAATTTTTATCGCTACTACTTTTATAACCACTATTAGTCTCACCAATATTGCCCAAGCGGCAAATCAAGAACATATTAGACAGTTATTGGCGACTAAACAATGTCAAAACTGTGACTTAAGTGGTGCTGGCTTAGTCATGGCTGACTTATCTGGAGGTAATTTAAGTGGTGCTAACCTTGCAGGTGCAAATTTGAGCCGTGCAAACTTAGCTGGTGCTGATTTGCGGGGTGCAAACTTAAGCGGTGCGGGTTTATTTGGAGTGAATTTAAGTGAAGCCAAACTTGGCGGGGCAAATTTAGCTGGTGCTGATTTAAGAGGTACGTTTTTAAGTAATGCAGAATTTACTGGTGCATATTTGCAGGGAACTAACTTTCAAGGTGCAGTGGGAATACCACTACAAATTGCCTCACCAGACGAATTCTATGCTTGGGGTGTAGCAGAAGCACAAAAAGGCAATCAACAGCAAGCTATTAATTATTTTAACCAAGCGATCGCTGCTAAACCAGAATACGCAGGAGCATATCTAGCTCGTGGTGTTGCTCGATACCAACTGTTTGATCGGCAAGGTGCAGCCCAAGATGCTCAAATAGCCGAAAAACTTTTTACATCTCAAGATAACGCTACGGGAATACAAACATCCCAGGCTTTTATCAAAGAATTACAAACACCATATACAGAAAAAGTCAGTGCTGGTAGACCCAGTTTTTTCGACTTTTTAGGAAGTCTAGGTTCAGTCTTGCTACAGTTCTTATCATTTTGAGTGCTGAGTCTTGAATTTTCGTATATTCTAATTACGAATTACAAATTATTTTAATGACCCTATCTACAGAACTTTGGACAGCCAACCAAGACTTAGTAGAAGCTTGCCTGGAGCATCCTTTCGTTCGAGGTATTGGTGATGGTAGTCTGGAGAAGGAAAAATTTGCTTATTATGTAGGACAAGATGCTTTTTTCTTAGAAGCTTTTGCCCGTGCTTACAGTATTGCTGCTGCCAAATCACCAGATTGGGTTGGTTTTACCACATTTCACGCTTTGGCTGGTGGTGTGTTGGCAGAACTGCGGTTACATGAAAGCTATGCAGCAAAATGGGGAGTCGATTTACACTCTGTGCAACCAGGAGTAGCCACCCGTCGCTATACTGATTTTTTGTTAGCGACTGCTTGGGGTGGCGATGTGGGTTTAACTGCTGCGGCTATGTCTCCTTGTATGCGTTTGTATGCTTTTTTGGGAGAACAGTTAGCTATTAATGGTATTCCTCATCATCGTTATGCTGACTGGATTCGCACTTACAGTAGCGGAGATTTTTTACCATTGGCACAACAATTAGAGGGTTTAGTAGAAAATTATGCTACTGCTAATGCCTCAACTCATTCAACTTATCGCTATGCTATGTTCTGTGAGAGGGAATTTTTTGAAGCAGCTTGGATGATTTAATAATCTATGTGATGACTCAACTATAACTTTGACGTATCTTTGAGTTTATTTGATATTGTTTTTTCCTTATTTAAAGGCTGAGATTTTTCAAACAATAAAACCTCAATTTTTTGACTAAAGTAACGATGATTTACGAGAGCCATATTTTGACTAATTTCTGCAATTAATATGTTTTGTGGATCTTCAAATTTACGGTTTCTAATAACTACCAAAACTCTATTAAATTCTTGAATAATATGATTTAATTTGTTGCTTGTTATTTCTGTGATTCGTGTATGGGGTAAGCGCGGTATATTGAATTTCCAGCGCCTTAAACCGTACTGAGTGATTGGCAATGATGGTTGAAAATAATATTGAAATGCCGCGTCTATAGTACTGGGAAATAGTAAGACCATATCATCTGGTTTAGCCAGAGATATTACATAAGTGGCTACTTGATTCCAAGCTTCTTTTTTATACTGTTTATAATAGCTTCCTGTAAAGTAAATTTGCATAGTTAGTAAAATTGCCAATGCTACAGATATTAATGATTTTTTACGCAATTTTAATACACCAGCAGCAATAATCAAGAATGAAGGTATGGTAGTCCAGATAAAAATCCTAGTTATGAAAATTGGTTTCCATAAACTAATTAAAAATGCTAGAAAAAGAGTACCAATACTCAATGCTAGAGTAAGGATTATTTTTATTGGTTGATGTCGCCAATACCAGATTCCCAAAGATGCTAAGGCAACAATAATTAACAAATAATATTCACTAGAGTAAAGTTCAGTTAGAGTTCTAAAAAAAGTACCCAGAGTTGGGGTAGAAATCCAAAAACTACTAAGAGTTACTAACGCCTGCTTTAATATTTTGGGAATCCACCAAGACCAGAGAAGTAGCGGTATGCAGTTAGCAAGAATCCAATTGACGAAAAATATCCTGTTAAATTTACCAGTTGTTAACCACCAAACACAAGCAATAATGTTAGCTATAATTAATAGCAATACTGCTGTGTTGTGGCAATAAAGGTCGATGGAAACACCAATTATATAGGCTATCCAAGATAAATCAGCGACTAATTGTTGAGATTTATCTGAATTAATAAAATTATGAGATTGAAAGCTGTAAATTAAACCTTTACCAATTATTATTTTAGCTTGAAAAGGATGTGTAAATAGATACGCTAAACCCAGAATTGACAATGTAGCAGCTGTACCCATCAACCCATAAGCTCTTACTTCCTGACTATATTGAATATTAATAGTTGAAGTTGCTAGTAATGCTGATGCAATCAATCCTAGCCAATGACCACCTAATATTCGACCTACACCATACAATAGTGGAATAGTTATGGTAGAAATAATAGCTGAAAAGCTGCGTAAAGCTATTTCTGATTGTCCGAAAATTAACCAGAAATGTTGTAGTGTATAGTAAAGTGGTGGGTTTGTTTCCCTTATAGCGTCTTCACCCCAAAGCTGAGAAAGTGGCATTTGTGCAAACCGCCAAGTAGCTGCTTCATCTACCCAAAGTGGCTCTTTTCCTAAATTATGAAAGCGAAGAATTGCACCCAACATAGTGATGGCTATGACAGCAATGTAGGGTGAATTAATGGCACTTTGAAATCGATATCTGTATTGATGATTCATTCCCAACAATTATATTTATCAAAAAAATATAACGAAAAGTATATTTATCACTTTCCGTTACAAGAAAATAGCTAAAACAAATTTTTTATTTGACTTGAGTGACTCGCCAACTCAGTCGCAAGTTAACCCAGAAGTTCCAAACAGTAGCTATAGCGATCGCAATTAGGTTGGCAATATAGCGGTTGGGAATGAGATAATTAAACACGATGTTTAATATCAATACATTCAGCACCACCCCCGCAAGGCAAACAATATTAAATTTCAAAAATCGCTTCAAACGTTGATGCCAATGTTGTTGCTGCATAGACACGTCTGCAAATGTCCAAGCATCATTCCAGAGAAAGTTATTGAAAATGGCAATTTCCGAGGCAATAATTTTACTGCGGGTTAGCGGCCAGGCTAGTGTTGTTGGGTCACTTAATAGATAAAGTAGCACCATATCTACAAATACCCCACTCAATCCCACTAAACCAAAGCGGATAAATCTATCGAGGGGAAAGCTGTGATTAATTTTTTGCAGTCTGCCGGTGGAGACTCGCAAGCGAATTAAATGGCGGATGTAATCTATATATTGCTTCCAAGTAACTTTGCTTTCACCTTCTTGGCGTTCGCAGAATACATAACCTACTTCTGCAATCTCACCGACTTTACCCCGCCCAATTACTTCTAATAAAATTTTGTATCCTACAGGATTAAAGGTGGCATTGGTAATACAGTTACGACGTACCATAAAATAACCACTCATGGGGTCTGATACTCTACCCAAGACTCTTGGTAGAATAACTAGTCCTAATAATTGCGCCCCACGAGACAAAAAACGTCTGATAAAACTCCAGCTACTCACGCCACCCCCATCTACGTGACGACTGGCTACTGCTAAATCTGCTCCCCTGTGAATTGCACGCAAAAGTTCCTGTAATACATGGGGTGGATGCTGCAAATCTCCATCAATTACCCCTAAAATACTACCCCTAGCAGCTTGCCACCCACGAATTACGGCTGTAGACAGTCCTCTTTCCTCCTGTCGTCGCATTACCCGTAACTGTGGATATTCTCCTATTAAAGATTGAGCTACTTCCCATGTACCATCTGGGCTATCATCATCTACAACAATTAGTTCGTAATCTCCTGGGATAAACTCATCCAGTATCTGACTTAATATCTCAACCACATTTTTAACATTTCCACTTTCTTTATAAGTAGGAATAATGAGAGAAAACTGGATGGATTGATCGGTAACACCCGAATTACTAGGTGGAAACTCAGGGACTTGTAAATTACCTGCGGGTACTGGCAACAATGACTGAGTTCTGTTGATGCTCATTAGAATTCAGGTGGTAGAAGATTCTTTTATGAGATTAACTGTATCTGATGAAGTATGCCTGAATAAGAAAATAATCTTTATGAAATCTTGATATCTTTTTTGGTTAAATCAGCTATTCTAGATAGCATTTTTATCTACTGATGTCTAAATCTTACTGGCTCAAATACATATAAGCGTTAGATTCATTTGTTGATGCCGTTGAACAGCAAGTATGTTTTCATTATTTAAATTTTTCTACAATTTGCCATTTGCATGATTGACAAATACTCATATGTATGGGTAGACTCACATTCTCCCCATGATTAAAAATATCTATCTCCTTGTGGGTGGATATTTTGTCAATCGCAACTAATCAGTGAACAGTTCTCAATAACAACTGGTGGCCGAATAGGGAGATGAGGCGTTAAACCAGATCAAAAACAACTGACAAACATAGCGCAGTAAAATTCTTCATCTATACTACTTGTGGTGGAAGATAGATAAATTTTCCCGAAAGAAGGATGCAAGTTAGGGCATCATCTGCATGAGAAAATACAGGTAATACAATCGCAACAAAAGCGATGAAGGCGCTGAAGGAAAAAAGATGTCGGAGAACTTGAGAAGTAAGTTTATCACACAAGGGGTGCAGCGATCGCCTAATAGAGCAATGCTGCGGGCAGTTGGTTTTCAGGACGCAGATTTTACCAAAGCTATTGTCGGTGTTGCCAATGGTTATAGCACCATAACCCCTTGTAACATGGGGATAAATCAACTGGCACAAAGAGCAGAAGTTGGTATAAAAAATGCTGGTGCAATGCCGCAAATATTCGGCACAATTACCATTAGTGATGGTATTTCGATGGGAACGGAAGGGATGAAATATTCCCTAGTGTCACGAGAAGTAATTGCTGACTCAATTGAAACCGTCTGTAATGGGCAAAGTTTGGATGGGGTGATTGCCATTGGTGGCTGTGATAAGAATATGCCAGGGGCAATGATTGCGATCGCTCGGATGAATATTCCTGCTATTTTTGTTTATGGTGGGACAATTAAACCAGGACACTACAACGGTAAAGACTTAACCGTAGTCAGTTCTTTTGAGGCTGTGGGTGAATACAGCGCCGGTAAAATTAACGAAGATGAACTATTAGCAGTCGAACGCAGTGCTTGTCCTGGTGCTGGTTCCTGCGGTGGGATGTACACAGCAAATACGATGTCATCTTCCTTTGAAGCGTTGGGGATGAGTTTACCCTATTCCTCGACAATGGCAGCTGAAGACGAAGAAAAAGCCGATAGCACGGAAGAATCAGCCAAGGTATTAGTAGAGGCGATTCGCCATCAACTGTTACCCAAGCAGATTATCACCCGTAAATCTATCGAGAATGCTATATCTGTAATTATGGCGGTTGGTGGTTCCACCAATGCCGTACTGCACTTTCTAGCGATCGCTCGTGCCATTGGTGTAGAACTAAATCTAGATGATTTTGAAACTATCCGTGGTCGTGTACCCGTTTTGTGTGACTTGAAACCAAGCGGTAGATATGTAGCGACAGACTTGCACAAAGCCGGGGGGATTCCCCAGGTCATGAAAATGTTACTTGTGCATGGTTTACTCCACGGAGATTGCATTACCATCACAGGTAAAACCATTGCCGAAGTCTTAGCAGATATCCCAGAAGAACCATCTCCCAACCAAGATGTAATTCGCCCTTGGAATAACCCCATGTATGCCCAAGGTCACTTGGCTATACTTAAAGGTAATCTGGCAACAGAAGGCGCTGTAGCCAAAATTACTGGGGTGAAAAAGCCAGTCATTACCGGGCCAGCCAAGGTATTTGAATCGGAAGAATCCTGTTTAGATGCAATTTTGGCAGGTAAGGTTAAAGCTGGTGACATTTTGGTTATCCGCTACGAAGGCCCCAAAGGCGGCCCTGGTATGCGGGAAATGTTAGCTCCCACCTCGGCTATTATCGGTGCAGGTTTAGGTGACTCTGTAGGGTTAATTACCGATGGCCGCTTCTCCGGTGGTACTTACGGGATGGTAGTAGGACACGTTGCACCAGAAGCAGCCGTTGGTGGTGCGATCGCTCTTGTGGAAGAAGGTGATAGCATCACAATTGATGCCGATGCACGCCTGTTACAGTTAAACATTACCGATGCAGAATTAGCCAGTCGTCGAGCCAATTGGCAACCCCGCCCACCCCGATATACGAAAGGCATACTGGCAAAATATGCCAAGTTAGTTGCTTCTAGTAGTGTTGGTGCAGTCACAGATTTAGATTTGTTTGCCTAGATGATTGAGCTATGAGCGTGTCATACCAATTTCGGGTGAGTAATTTCAAGGATTTAGATCAATCCAGAAATTCTCAATAATATTACTCAGCTTAATTGAGTACCAGTTGTCAACTAACTATATATAGAAACTCCGTCCTTGTATGGGTGGAGTTTTTTTATTTTATGAGTATTTTTGCTGAAAAATCTTTAATAAATGCTTAATGATTTTACCTTCTCCTAGTATGTTCTTAACCTTGCTTCAGTAAATTTCTAGTGCTTGTTTACACGATTAAAGTTACTGCCCACTAAATTTTTGTCGATAAGAAAACTTGCTCGCTTTTGTCAACAAGCCAAGCTATGGCTGGCTGCTGGGAACCATTACTTACTAACAGAAACATGGCAAATATTAATACTCTAGGGATAGCTGTAACTGAGAATTTTGATACATTAGCTAATACTGGTACTAGCTCTATTCTACCTAGTGACTGGGTATTTACTGAGTCAGGAACTAATGCAAATACAACCTATACAGCAGGTACTGGTAGCTCTAATGCTGGCGATACATACAGCTTTGGTGCTGCTGGAAGTACAGACAGAGCGCTTGGTACATTGCAATCAGGTAGTCTAATACCGACATTTGGTTCTAGCTTCACCAATAACACAGGTGCTACTATCACTACACTCGATATTGCTTACACTGGTGAGCAGTGGCGCTTAGGAACAGCAGGCAGAAGCGATAGACTAGATTTTCAATACAGCTTAGATGCTACTTCTTTGACAACGGGAACATGGATTGATGTTGATACGCTCGACTTCACAACACCCAATAGTGCTGGAACAGTAGGACTAAGAAATGGTAATGATCCTGCGAACAGAACAGCAGTAAGTGCTTCTATTACTGGTTTGTCTATTCCATCAGGTACAACTTTTTGGATTCGCTGGAATGACTTTAATGCTAGTGGTGCAGATGATGGTTTAGCAATTGATGACTTTTCTCTGACAGCACTGAATGAAACAGTGACACCAATTCCTGGTATCACCTTAATTGAGTCTGGTGGTAGCACTAATGTTACTGAAGGTGGGGCAACAGATACCTACACTATCGTGCTGAACACCAAGCCTACAGAAGATGTTACAGTTACCATTACCTCTGACTCTCAAACCACAACTAATGCTACTACCCTCATCTTCACACTTGATAACTGGAATACACCCCAAACCGTTACTGTTACAGCAGTTGATGATGATTTAATAGAAGGCACACATAGCAGTGTTATTACTCACACAGTCAGTAGTAACGATACTAACTACAACGGAATCAACCTTGACTCAGTTACTGCAACTATCACCGATAATGATGTTTCTCTCTCCATTACCAAAATTCATCAGATTCAAGGTAGCGGTGCAGCCTTTGACTCTAACTTTGGTGGTATTCGCACAATTGAGGGGATTGTAGTTGCAGCTTTCCCTGGTGTTTCTGGTCTCAATGGTTTCTTCGTCCAAGAAGAAGATGCAGATACCGATAATGACCCTACAACCTCTGAAGGTATCTTTGTTTTCGACCCCATAGGACGGTTTTCTGGTAGCGTCGGTGATAAAGTCCGTGTGACTGGAACGGTGAGTGAGTTTACCAGTAGCAGTGGTGGTAACAATAGCAGCCTTACCCAATTATCTCAAGTTAGTAGTGTGGTTAACTTGGGTGCAGACATACTACCTACAGCTACTAACATCCAGTTTCCTGTAACTAGTGTGGCAGACTTGGAACGCTACGAAGGGATGCTGGTCAATGTCAGTGCTGCGAGTGGTGATTTAACTGTCACTGAACATTTCCAACTAGGTCGTTTTGGTCAGGTTGTGCTTTCGTCTACTGGTGCTAGTGACCAACCTGGTACAGATGGGAGACTAGAACAATATACCCAATTTAATGACCCCAGTGTTGCTGGCTACTCTGCTTATTTACAAGAGATTGCCACACGAAGGATTATCTTAGATGACGGTAGAGGGACGCAAAACCCAGAACCAATTGTCTTTGGTCGTGGTGGTGAACCTTTAAGCGCTACTAATACCTTACGCGGTGGCGATACAGTTGCTACCATCACTGGCGTTTTAGACCACCGTTTTGAAGGGTATCGTGTCCAAACCTCAACAGGTGTAGACTTTACACCAGCGAATCCCCGCCCAACAACCACCCCAGATGTCGGCGGTACACTAAAAGTTGCCAGCTTTAACGTTCTAAACTACTTCAACGGTGATGGTACTGGTAGCGGCTTTACTAGTCCTGAACAACGGGGTGCTGAAAACCTAACTGAGTTCAACCGTCAGCGTGATAAAACAATTGCTGCCATCCTGGGATTAAATGCTGATGTTGTCGGTCTGATTGAAATCGAAAATGATGGTTACGGTGCAAACAGTGCTATCCAAGATTTAGTCAACGGACTGAATGCGATCGCTGGTGCTGGTACTTATGCCTTTATTGATCCGGGTTTACCTCGGTTAGGTACAGATGCGATCGCTGTTGGTTTTATCTACAAACCTGGTAGTGTCACCCCAGTAGGTGCAGCCGCCACCGTCCCTGATGACTTTGGTCAAGCTGCATTTGATAACAATAACCGTAAACCCTTAGCCCAAACTTTCCTGCAAAACTCCACCGGCGAACAATTCACAGCCGTCATCAATCACTTTAAATCGAAGGGTTCGAGTTCTGGAAATCCTGGTGATGCTGATGCTGGTGACGGTCAAGGTTTATCCAATGGTACACGCACCCGTGCATCTGAAGATTTGGCAGCATGGTTAGCCACAAATCCCACAGGTACTACTGACACAGATTACCTGATTATGGGCGACATCAACGCCTACTCCCAGGAAGACCCAATTAGGGCTTTGGAAAATGCCGGATACACTAACCTCGTACCCAACACTTCCTACTCATTTGTTTTCAATGGTCAATGGGGTTCTTTAGACCATGCTTTAGCCAATGGTTCTTTAGTATCACAAGTCACTGACGCTGCCAAGTGGCATATTAATGCTGATGAACCCAATGTTCTCGATTACAACACCAACTTCAAGTCAACAACACAGATCAACAGCTTATACAATGATGATCCTTTCCGTTCATCAGACCATGACCCAGTAGTTGTAGGGTTGAACTTAAATACTGCCCCTACCGCCGTCCAAGACATCGCCATTACCGATGAAAATACTGCCGTTAATGTTGATGTTTTGGCTAATGACAGTGATTTCAATAATGATTCTTTGCAAATCACGCTAGTCTCTATACCAGCTAATGGTATTGCCGTTATCAACGACAATGGTACACCAAGCAACTTTGCTGATGACTTTATTGTTTACACCCCAGATATGGGCTACGTCGGTAATGATAGCTTCACTTATACCATCAGTGATGGTAAGGGTGGCATTGCAACAGCATCTGTGAGCGTCTCTGTCCATGCTGTTGGCGGTGGCTTTATTGGGACTCCCGGTGACGATAACCTCATAGGTACCAATAACAATGATATTATCCGGGGTCTGGGTGGCAATGATACCTTGAGAGGTGGTAACGGTAACGATACCTTGTATGGTGGCGATGGTGATGACGTGCTGTCAGGAGGAAATGGTAATGATATTCTCTACGGTGGTAGGGGTAATGATACCTTACTAGGTGGTAACGATAGTGACATCCTCTATGGTGATGACGGTAACGACTACCTCGATGGTGGTAATGGTAATGACACCTTATATGGTGGTGCTGGCAATGATACTTTAATTGGTGGTAACGGTAACGATCTGCTAGTCGGTAGTCAAGGATTCGATATATTGACTGGTGGTAACGGTAGCGATCGCTTCTATTTAAGCGATACTCGTACTGGAGAATTTGACACTATTACCGACTTGAGAGTCGGGCAAGATACAATCTTGCTTTCCCTCTCAGAGTTTGGACTAAACCAAGCCTTGGGTACACTTGACCCCAGTCTATTCCGTCTTGGTAGTAGTGCAGTAACAGCAAGCGATCGCTTTATCTATGACAATACTACAGGCGAACTATTCTTTGATGAAGATGGTATTGGCAGTGCAGCCAAAGTTCAGATAGGTTTGTTATCGAATCAAGCAGCACTCACGAGTAGCGATATTACTGTGATTGCATAGCAGTCTTATCTGATTCGTCAGTATCAAGATTTTCCAACCCCCAACTTTTTTAAGAAGTTGGGGGTTTTGTGATCAAATTGTTCATACTTGCTTTTGTCTTGCCATAGCTTTTGCCAAAATAGAAATGAAGATATCTTACTTGATAAAAGATAACATCGCCAATAGATACCAATATGCCCATAAAAGTTCTACAAAATTGGCAAACAACACCAGAGTTTGTTAACCAAAGCGTTCACTCTGTTGTTGATTCAGCACAGCAACTTGGTCAATCTTTACAAGAAACTGCTACCCAAACGACAGATAAAGCAGTTCGTGTAGTGACTACAACAATTGATCACGCTAAAGGTTACTTAGATCAAAATTTGCAAGCGGCTGATCAATTTAAGAGTACAACATCAACAGCAATGCAAACAGCGATCGCTTCCTCTGTAAATGATTTGCTAGTACAACATCCTACATTTTTGCGGTTGTTGCAAATATTAGGTTGGGCAACCAATCACCCAATTATCAGTTTGGTAATTTTGCTATTTATTATAGCTTTTATCTGGAGCATTATTAAAGCAATTATGCGCTTGATTGAAACTGCTAGTTGGTCAATTTTCCAAGTACCATTAAAACTAATTCAGGGTTTAATTAAAGTTGGCATCTTCTCTTTTAGTAAAGTTGGTACTTTCGCTATACAAAAAATCAATAATTATCAGACAATAAATGATGAATCACATTTTTCTGTTAGTAATAATCAAATTATTTTTCCAGACAAACAGCAAAGATTAAACGAAATTTTTCAACGATTAGAAGCAATTCAACAGGAGCAAAGAGAGCTTTTACAAGAGGCTAAAAAGCTAATTCCTTCAGATACCATCGAGATAACTCTTCCAGAAGTAAAATTTACTCGCAGTCAAATCTAAAAATTGGAAATTTGGTTAATAATTTCATCTTCTGCACCAGCTAAAAATTGAGCAAAGCGCTGTGCCAAAGGTGGTATAAAAACTAGGGGATTGCTAAAACCGGAAAAAATATTAACGCCTGCAAATTCTGGAACAGCACCAATCACAGATAATCCATTACTACTAAATGCTACTAAACAATGATGCCAATTCCCTGGTAAATTTCCCAAAGCTGGTAAAATTTGACTGATACTTTGACGCAACCAATTTTCACTCTCTTCAGGATTTACAAAAGCATCGGTATCTGTAAGCACACGACTAATTTGACCCAAGCGTAAACTTCCATCTAAAAACTGAATTGCACCCACGTCTAATATTGGTGATATTAGCTGATTATCGGGTTCATCCCACAATTCATCAACTTTAGTAGAAGCAGATTCTAATTTAAATCTCTGCAAATTAGATGGCATCACTAAAGTATTTAATCGCAAATCAACAGGTGGAATTTCAATTATTTCTGCATGGGTAAAATACACCCTAATTGGAATACCCACCGATTTGAGTAGCTTGCGGCTGAGTCCACCAGCGCAAATTACTACATTAGCACCGTCATAGTTTGCAGTAGTTGTTTTAACACCACCTGACATTACTTGCAATACTTCACCTATCTGCAACTCACCGCCAGCACGCAAAAAGCCTCGAATATAGGCTTGTGCTGTGTTTTGCGGATTAATATGACCATGTTTGACAGTTAAAGCACCTGCAATTGCTGCTGGCTTGAGCAGTGGTTCTAACTCACAGGCTTCTTTTACAGTGAGTAAACGTGGTGGTACTGCACACTGAGCATACGATGCTGCCGTGGTTTCTGGGTCACTGTCCGCAGAAATTGTCAGTAATAAATCTAATTCCCGCAGTTCAATATCAGCGTCTAACTCTTGAGACAGGATATTGTAGCGATCGCGTGCCTCCTGGCATAATTGACGAGTAAGCTGGGTACTACCAGACCAATAGGCAAGTCCACCATAACTGTAACGAGTAGCATTCTGGGGTACAGCATCTTTTTCTAATAAAAGTACACTAAAGCCTGTTTTCACTAATTCATAGGCGAGTGCAGCACCTGCAATTCCACCACCAACCACAATCCAGTCGTAAGTTTTCATATAAAAAGCAGATTAGTTAATTACTAATCTGCTGATTATGGGATGATTTGTTTTTAACAAAAACTAAATTTTCTTAAGACTTAATATTGACTTTAGTAGCCACTATTATTTCTTCCCCAACTACCACCACCGGAGCGAGCGCCTCTCTCTTCCCGTGGACGAGCCTTATTAACTTTCATTGCACGCCCCATCCATTCGGCACCATCTAGCGCTTGAATGGCAGCATCTTCTGCGTCTGATGATTCCATTTCTACGAAACCAAAACCGCGAAGCCGTCCGGTTTCCCTGTCTGTGGGTAACTGAACGCGTGTGACGGCACCATACTCGGAAAATACTTTAGTAAGGTCGTCTTGAGTGACGTTGTAGGACAGATTCCCTACGTATATTGACATGAAACTCTCCAGAATCCATTGATGCAGAGATGTTTATCCGGAGAGCCGCTTGCAATTATTACTAAAAACAAGATACTTATCACCGAACTCAACTTCTCCAATTATGATATTATCACATTTTCATGATTCGTAAAGCATAAATGGGCATTTTTATGCTGAAATATGGTATAATGCAAGACTTTTTATCTAAAAACTTAGTTTGTGCAACGAAAATTTTCTGGAGCGATTCCCCAATCATCTACTGAATCACTCTACGGGCTGATTGGATTTGAGGTGGAACCTGTAAAACGTGAATGAATTTTGTGCTGGGGCAAGTCATTTTTAACAAGTAGGTTGCCTCAATATCAATGGGGTTGTCAATCTGCAAAAGGGTATATTCTGCTTAACTATCTCAATAGGGACATCCAAAAGTGAGATGGCATTGCTGAATCAAGGGATGATTCTTGTAGAGTAGGCAAGATGCCCAGCCGATAAATACAATTTTTCCTAAGTTAATTGAGGTATCATTTCTCCAGTAACTTCTCCCATCGGTAATAAATAGCCTCGCCTAAAAAAACTCTTACATAAGTTTTGCTTCTAGTGCTAAGTACCAACCACACTTCGATTTTTCTCTCAAGTTTGGTTTAATTTTGGCACAGGATATTGGCTACTAGCAAAAGGGCAGAGGAGCAAGGTAAAGGGGGAAAGGGGAAATCTTTTTGTATGCAAGTTGCTCCCGCTATCTCCCACATCTTCCTCATCTCTCTCTACTCCCCTACCTCTTGCCCTTTCCCAAAGCTAGGGTATCGTTGTATTAAACTCGCAGCCTATTTTGAAAACTCTAGTCGCCAATTGTGCGTTTGATAAGTTAAAGATGGAAATAGCTGGAAATTCCATCAGCATTCTTCTAACATATCCTCTAGAAAGGACTACACCCGAAGTTTGAAGGATTTTCAACCCAACAGACAATCTTGATGAGGCTCAATCTCAAGCAATCGTGACGTTTCATCTTGACATTTCGTCGAAAGTACCCCAACTTGACTGTTTAGCTTCACAGCTATTCTTTTTTTTGAAATTCCATGTCAACTCTCGTCATTGTCGAATCTCCAACCAAAGCTCGTACCATTCGCAACTACCTGCCAAAAGACTATCGGGTAGAGGCGTCGATGGGTCATGTGCGTGACCTACCCCAGTCAGCTAGTGAAATTCCCGCCAATGTTAAAGGGGAAACATGGGCGCAGCTTGGGGTAAATGTGGACGCTGACTTTGAACCCGTGTATGTTGTTCCCAAAGACAAAAAGAAAGTTGTCACCCAGCTCAAAGAAGCGCTGAAAGATGCTGATGAACTGATTCTGGCAACTGACGAAGACCGGGAAGGCGAAAGCATTAGTTGGCATTTATACCAATTACTGAAGCCAAAAGTGCCGACAAAGCGGATGGTGTTTCATGAAATTACCCAAGAAGCCATCAAAAAAGCTTTAAAAGACTGTCGCAATATTGATGAGCAGCTAGTTCGCGCCCAAGAAACACGGCGGATTTTGGATCGCTTGGTGGGCTATACCCTCTCCCCTCTATTGTGGAAAAAAATCGCCTGGGGATTATCTGCGGGACGAGTACAGTCTGTAGCGGTGCGACTGCTGGTAAACAAAGAACGCCAACGCCGCGCCTTCCATGAAGGTACATACTGGGATTTAAAGGCATACCTGGAGCAAAATAAAAGCCCATTTACCGCCCAGTTAATCAACCTAGCAGGCACGAAAGTGGCGACTGGGAGCGATTTCGATGCTTCTACTGGTAGAATTACCGCCGGACGCAATGTAGTGCTGCTGAGTGAAACAGAAGCAGTCGCCCTCCAAGAAAGGCTCACTGGTAAACCTTGGAATGTCTCAGAAGTAGAAGAACGTCCCGTGACGCGCAAACCCGCGCCACCCTTTACCACTTCGACATTGCAGCAGGAATCTAACCGCAAACTGCGCCTTTCAGCACGGGACACCATGCGGATTGCCCAGAATTTGTACGAGCAAGGGTACATTACCTATATGCGTACAGATTCGGTACATTTGTCAGAACAGGCGATCGCAGCTGCTCGTAGTTGTGTAGAACAACTATACGGCAAACAATATCTCAGTCCCCAGCCCCGGCAATACACCACCAAATCTAAAGGCGCACAAGAAGCCCACGAAGCCATTCGTCCGGCTGGTAGCAGCTTCCGCACCCCCCAAGAAACCGGTTTAAGTGGTCGAGAACTTGCCCTTTATGATTTGATTTGGAAGCGTACTGTCGCCTGTCAAATGGCTGACTCTCGCCAAACCCAAATTACCGTGCAGTTGCAAGTTGAAGACGCTGGTTTCCGCTCTTCCGGTAAGCGGATTGATTTCCCTGGATATTTACGCGCCTACGTTGAAGGTTCCGATGACCCAGAAGCGGCTTTGGAAGACCAAGAGGTAATATTACCCAGCCTGAAAGTTGGGGATCATCCAGATTGTCAAAATATCGAAGCAGTTGGTCACGAAACCCAACCTCCAGCTAGGTACACCGAAGCGACCCTCGTCAAAACCCTAGAAAGTGAAGGTATTGGTCGTCCTAGTACCTACGCCAGCATCATTGGCACAATTATCGATAAGGGTTACTCCCAACTGGTGAATAACGCTCTCATCCCCACCTTTACTGCTTTCGCCGTCACTGACCTCTTGGAAAAAAACTTCCCTGATATCGTCGATCCCAGCTTTACCTCCAAAATGGAGCAAACTTTGGATGATATTGCTGATGGTGAAGCGGAATGGCTACCCTACCTACGGGAATTTTATCTAGGGGATAAAGGACTGGAAACTCTGGTTAAAGAACGAGAAAGCCTAATTGATGCAAGCCAGGCCAGAACTGTAGAACTAGAAAACTTAGATGCTAAAGTCCGTATTGGTAAATATGGGCCTTACATTGAAGTGGAAAATGGTGATGGTATAGTTACCGCCTCCATTCCCAAAGATTTAACACCAGCCGACCTCGACCCTAAACAAGTTGAAGTAATCCTCCGACAAAAAACTGTCGGGCCAGACCAACTAGGCCGTCATCCCGAAACTGGTGAACCAATTTACGTGAAAATTGGCGCTTACGGGCCTTACGTCCAGTTGGGTGATAAATCAGATGAAAACCCCAAACCCAAACAAGCTTCTCTACCCAAGGGTGTTACTCCAGAAAACGTCACCTTAGAGACAGCTATTGGTCTTTTGGCATTACCCCGGACGTTGGGAACACATCCTGACACTGGCGGCAAAATTCAAGCTAGTTTAGGGCGTTTTGGTCCTTACGTCGTCCATGACCAAGGTAAAGAAGGTAAAGACTACCGTTCTCTCAAAGCAACTGATAATGTCTTAACAATTTCTTTAGAAAGAGCGCTAGAATTGATTTCCGAACCAAAAAAGAGCCGTGGTTCTACTAGTAGCAAGTCAAAAGCCGCTTTACGGGAATTAGGTACACATCCAGATGATGATGCACCAATAAATATCTACGACGGCCCCTATGGGCCTTATATCAAGCACGGTAAAACAAACGTAGGTCTTCCTGAAGGTACATCAGTTGAAGATGTAACACTAGCTACAGCCCTGGAATTACTAGCCTCTAAAGCGTCAACTGCTAAAACTACACGCAAAACTAGTAAAACCACTACTACTAAATCTAAATCAACTGCGAAATCGTCCAGCGCTGCTACGAAAAAAAAGGGGGCATAAGTCAATAGTCCATAATAAACAGTCCAAACTAATGACTCTTGACCATCCTTGGATGCAGTCTGATAGGTTGCTAATGTGATACTCTAAAAAGTAAGGGAGATAACAACACGAAAATTTTAAAATTAGCCTGCGGCTGCAATACCAAAATATGTGTCAGTCCAGTTGTAGGCCAGAGGTGCAAAATTACGCCAGTTTCTGCGTAGCTGTTAGTCAAAATTGAGGTAGTATCTCAGGAGCGGTCAGTTTAATGGACTATATAGAAAAGGTACTGGAAAAGCTGAAAGAATTGGCCCGCAAGCTTATTGAGTCTCTGTTAGGGCCAGAAGCAGAGCAGGAACCGGAACTGATTCCGATTCCTGTAAACGATCGCCACCGGCGGGGCGTAGCCCATCGCTCGCGTCGTCGCTAGAAGCCTGAAGGTACGAAAATTGACAGTGCAACCTCTAAGTATTTTGGTGCTGCATGGGCCAAACCTAAATTTGCTGGGACAAAGAGAACCAGGAGTTTATGGCTCTACAACTTTGGCTGAGATTAATAGCTTATTGGCAGAAGCAGCGCTAAAGTTACAGGCAAAAGTGTTTCCCCTACAGTCAAATCATGAAGGAGTGTTAGTGGATGCTATTCATGAGGCTTTGGGGAAATATCAAGGCGTTTTGATAAATGCGGGAGCCTATACCCATACTAGTGTGGCCTTACGAGATGCGATCGCTGCTGTAAATTTACCTACAGTAGAAGTCCATCTCAGCAACATCTATCGTAGAGAAGAGTTCCGCCATCATTCTTACATCGCCCCAGTGGTTATCGGTCAAATTAGTGGTTTTGGTGTGCAGAGCTACCTTTTGGGTTTACAAGCTTTGGTGGAGCATTTGCGGAAATGAAAGGGATATAGCTTTCTGCCAAGTGGGAAAATAACTGTTATTTATTGCACAGTGTGTGCCAGTCGTCAAGTTGTTGAAAAAGTGCGTTGTAGTAGCTGGTATCAGCACTTTCCCATTCAAAAAAGTTAAAAGTAAAAAGGTGGAATAACTTGCTTTTAACTTTTAACTTGTAAAGATTATGCGCTACTCGCTGGTTAGTAGGTTCAGGGGTGTTTTACTTGGAGGAGTATTAGGGGAAAGTTTAGCTAAGGGAGGGGAAAAAAATTGCCGTGAGGCTTATCCTAACTTCGCGGGTGCTATTACTCCTGGTGCTGAAAGTTTGATTACCCTGGGAAAGTTAGATTTAGATAATTGGCTGACACGTTATCAAAAAGAATTTATCACTTCGCCTGTAATCTCAAGTATTACAATAAAAAGAATTTTTGCCTCAATCCCCTTGGCACTGTTTTTTCACGAAAATCCAGTTAAACTGCGCCAAAATTGCCTGGGAGTATTAAAAAGCTGGGACGATGACCCAATTATTCGTGATATTACACTGGCATTGGGGTATGCGATCGCTCAATCACTCACAGAAAAGCTACAACCCCAAACCCTCATTCCTCAAATCATCTCTTTTATTGGAGAAACTCAGACATTACTCCCACAAAAATTATTAATAATACACAAACTTTTAGAACAGAGGGCTGGATTAGAAAGATTACAAGCTGAGTTGAGTAGAGAAGAAGAACTTTCTCATGCTGTTGCTGTGGCATTTTACTGCTTTCTTGGCACTTTAGAAGACTTTCGTTTTTCAGTGTTACATAGCTTGCAACTAGAATCTGTTTACTCACAAACTATCACAACTATTACTGGTGCGTTATCTGGAAGTTATAACAGTACTGTGGGTATTCCTGCTTATTGGCAGATTTCACTTTTACCAACGAACTCAACAGGCAACGAAGAAAGCAACCTCTGGCAAATGCTAGAATTAGCCGATGCCCTTGCGGCAGTGTGGTCAGGAGTGTATAATCTTGCCCTACATCCCCGGGAGGTTCCAAACCCAGGATGTATCATCTCTAATCAATCAGTTCCACTTTCTGTTTATGCAGCGCCTCGCGTCATTCGCGGGCGTTAAAAGTTGGGAATTAGGAGGGATGAGGGAGATAGAAAACAGGGGAGCAGAGAAGAAAACTTACTTAAAAACTCTAAAACTCTACCTTTTTCCCCAGTTCTCACCCTTTTAAAAAATTTGTAAACTTGGAAAAAAGCTGGTTGCGTCAGCTTTTTAGCCTGAGAGACCTAGCAAAAATGGCAAAATCGTTCAAAAATAAGAGTTGGATAGATGCAATAAGTCTGGGTTGGGTGCATGAAAAGCGTTCCTCCGTTGTTTGGGCGATCGCGGTTGTATCACTTACCGGGGTAATGGGTAATAAGTTATACAATCAGCCAAAGCTGAAAATAGGAACTGTTGCACCACAGACAATTAGAGCGCCTTATACTGCTAGTATCGAGGATAAAAAACAAACTGAAAATCAACGCAAAGCAGCTAGTAGAGGATCAACTCAAGTGTTAATGGTCGATGCCAAAATTACGGCACAAATCGACCAAAATTTACAAAAAATTCTGGATCAAGGGAACGAAATCCGCATATCCGCAGGTTCTTTTCCTTTTTATGATACTTCGGTTTTGTCTTTATCTAGCCAGCATTATCTGCGCTCTTGTCCTGACGCAGAATGGCAAATGATGCTGGTTGCTTTAGAAAATACGGGTCAAAAAAAGTTGGGGTTGCACTGGGACAAGCCAGGGCTTAGTACAGTCTCTGTCGCCGATACACTCCGCGTAACCCTGCGGGACGCTTCGCGCAGCTTGCTTCCCCGCAGGGAAGGTAGAGATGACCAAGGACTGTCGGTCGGAGACCAACGCTTACGAAAACAGAAGATTGCACAGAAGTTACTCAATACTAGAACAGAAATCTCTTCGGTATTTCCCTCGCCCAGAGTTTACCCAAGTCAGGAAAGCCAAGTCTGGGCTATCTCTATGGATTCTCATCTCCCAAACAAAAGTTTGTCCTCTGTGGAGTCACAAGGCGTTGAAGTCTCTACAAAAACTGAGTTTATTCAGGCATTAGCAGAACTAGCTACTTATCGTTTCACAACGACTGAGCGAAATTTGTCTTCACTGATCACTCAAATTACTCAAGCTAGGCAAGCTTACGCCCAAGCTAGTGTCCAACTCTTCAGTATAGACACGATCACGACACAGACAATTTACCATGAAACCGTTCTCCTAGAATTGTCAGACGATGAATGGATACAAACACAAAAGGGAATTCGCCAAGGTGCTGAAAGGATTTTAGCCCAAGGTATTCCTATAGGTTTGCCACAAAGCGTTTTGCAAAATGCAGTAAGTCTACAAGTGCAAGCTTTTGTCCCCAAAAATGCCGAATCTTTGGCAACTAAACTGTTATTGTCAGTGCTGCAACCGAATCTGAAGAAAGATGAGGAACAAACCAGAAAATATGCTCAAAAGGCAGCATCTGTTGTTGAGCCTATCTTAATTGAGGTAAAACAAGGCACGATAATTGTGGGTAAGGGTAGAAATATTACCGAATGGGATTTTGAGGTACTAGAGCATTATCAACTGATTAGCCGCGAAAACAACTGGCTAGCTTTGCTGAAGTTAGCAACTATGGTGACAGGAGGAATTTGTCTATTTGCTTTCGTAGAGAAACGGTGTAAATCCCCATTACGCCAACGCGATCGCCTGTTAGTTTTGTTGCTTACCCTCAGTACACCTGGGTTGTTGGCAATGGGTGTATCTTACACTACTTGGGGTGCTGTAGGCTTACTGTTGGGTAGCTTCTATGGGCGGGCGTTGAGTGCAACAGTTATCGGATTACTCGTGTTCATCTTACCCATAAGCATGGAAATCAGCGCCGTTGGACTGTTGGCTGGTGCGGCTGGCGGAATTTTAGGTAGTTACATCGCCCATCGACTGCGATCGCGTGAAGAACTAGCACTTTTGGGTGTGGCGATCGCTGGGACTCAGGGTGGCGTTTACCTGCTGATTAAAGTTTTGATTGGTGCTGCTTTTGGTTCATCCTGGTATCTTATACTCCAAGAAGCAGGGTTATTCACTTTATCTGGGCTGGCTTGGAGTATTGTAGCTTTGGGCTTAAGTCCTTATTTAGAAAAGCTATTTGATTTAGTTACCCCAATTCGATTAGCAGAATTGGCAAATCCCAATCGACCTTTATTAAAACGACTAGCGACAGAAACACCAGGAACCTTTCAACATACACTGTTTGTAGCTACTCTGGCGGAAGCTGCGGCGAAAAAGCTGGGCTGTAATGTGGAATTAGTCAGGGCTGGGACTTTATATCACGATATTGGAAAAATGCACGACCCCTTAGGTTTTATTGAAAACCAAATGGGGGGGCCAAATAAACACGAAACCGAAATTAAAGACCCTTGGAAGAGTGCAGAAATTATCAAAAAGCACGTCAGCGAAGGCTTGGTAATGGCGCGGAGACATCTTCTACCGACAGCGATTCAAGCTTTTATCCCTGAACATCAAGGGACAATGTTGATTGCCTATTTTCATCATCAGGCAGAAGAAATGGCACAAGCTGATCCTACAATTGTCGTGCAGGAATCGGATTTTCGCTACGACGGCCCGATTCCTCAATCGCGGGAAACTGGAATCGTGATGCTAGCTGATGCTTGTGAAGCTGCACTGCGATCGCTCAAGGATGTGAATACTGAACAGGCGTTAACTGTATTAAATAATATTTTCCGCGCCAGATGGCAAGACAATCAACTCATTGATTCAGGATTAACGCGGGAAGAAATGACTGAAATTGCTGAAATATTTGTAGAAGTTTGGCAGCAGTTTAATCATAAGCGGATTGCTTACCCGAAGATGAAGTCTAGTAAAGGGTGATAGGGGAGTGTCAATTCCGCAATACACCAGCCAAGATTAAATTAACCGCTTCTTGTGTATGATTTTTAATCATCTCTGGGCTTAGTAGTTCTACATCTGGTTTAATGTGCTTGAGGTTTTCGTAGGCATTGAAGTAGAAATTACAAACACCGGCAATCTGGAGGGTGACAATAAATGGATCTAACTCCCGAAAACAACCCTCAGCTATCCCTCGTTCTAAAATTTTAATTAAATAGGCGAAATTTTCTTGCCAGTTCCCCAACTGAAAATATTTTCCTTGGTTTTGGTTGGCTTCTTGAAACCATAGCATTCCCCGTTGTGGGTGGGCTGCTTCGTAGGCGATCGCTTCTTTAATTACTATTTTCAAGGCTTCTTCTGGGGATAACTGATCCAGATTTAACTGTTTAAAGCCTTCGTGCATTTCTACGGCTGGGCGTTTGAGAACGGCTTGATATAGTCCTTCCTTACTCTCGAAGTAGTAGTAAATCATCGCTGTGGTGACACCTGCACCTTTGGCGATCGCTTCTGTCCGCGCCCCACTGAGTCCATTTCTGGCAAACTCTGCTTCTGCTGCATCGAGAATCTGCTTTTTCGTCGCCTCAGCATCCCGTACTTGGCGCGGTTTTCTTGATGATAATTTTGATTGCGTTGAACGTCCCACGATTCTCCATCATGCTAACGACAATATCTTAACTAAAAAACTGGTTAATAGTTGACATCAAAGATGAGATTGTTTAAATTAAGATTGTGTTAACTAAAAATTTAATTAATTAACTAAATCATAGAGTAGCTAAAGTAATTTTTTTTAGCTACAAGGTATTTTTTTGCTTTAACTACCATCCATAGTTTATTCATCCCCAGCATCTCAACACTTGGCAATTATTCTTGTGAGTAATAGCTAAATCCAACATACATAAACCAGTTTTCTAGACATTGCCAAATATTTAGGAGAAAGTGAAATGCAGCCAATTTTACCTGGTGCGCCTTGGTTGATTGCTCATAAATCAATGCTAGGAGTTAATAAACCGAATAAAATTACCTTGAATGGACAAGATTATGTAATTTGGCAGAATTCAAAAGGTGAAGTTTTTGCGATTGATAATATTTGTCCTCATCTGCAAGCACCTTTATCAAATGGTTGGGTTTGTCAAGAAAGAGGTACTATTACTTGTCCTTTTCATGCGTTAGAGTTTGATGGAAAAGGTAGACTCCATCGCACAGAAGAAAAAGACACTCAACCAATTACCAAGTCATTGGAACTAATTATTAGTAATGACTGTATTTGGACTTATGCAGGATTTGAAGCAAGATTACCTATTCCTGATTTACATCAAAGTATAAATAATGAATATGAGTTTATCGGTGTAGCGGGAGAAAAAAGCATCCAAGGAGATTTTTTAACTACTTTGATGGTCAACTATGACTATAACCATCAAAATGGTACTCATAAAGACCTATTTAGAATCACATCTTGTAAGGTTAGCTCTTTTGAGGAAAATGGCTACTACGCCAAAGTAGCCCAAGAGATTTTGAGAGCAGATAATACATTAGGAGAAATCATCAAAAATCCTGCATTAGGAATTATTCCCAAAGTTATGAATAACACTTTGGAATATGCTTTTCCTTCAACTACTGCCCTTTTTGCTAAATCTCCTATTGGCAATGTTGCTCAAGTTCACATTCTTTACCCAGAAACAGAAAATAGAACTAAGACATTTGTGCTATTTTATGCTAAGGATATTAATCCTGTAATGAAGTTATTGTTTAAAAATTCATTTTTACAAGCAGCAGGAAAAATCATAGAACAAGATACAGAGACGGTTGAAAACTTATATCCCAGACAAAAGCCAAAGATTAGATTACCTTATGAAGAGATTATGTTCTATGCAGAAAAACTCTACAGTAATTGGTGATGAAATAGAAAGAAATATTTAAGAGCAAATATTGTTAATTATTCGTAACTAATTCTAAAAAACGCTGATGATTAGATGCAGTTAAGAAGACTTTCAGAAAATAAAATATCTAAAATGTAGGGTGCGTCAGTATGAATAATTTTTTGGTACAGCTAGGTTTTCTTGCACTGACGCACCCTACTAACTGAAAGCCTTTATCCTTCGCCATATTACCCCACCCCTTCCCCCTGACAGGTGTAGGTTTGTTTAGAGGTGGGCTTCTTTGTGTCAGATTCTAGTCAGCGATCGCCCACCGCACATACGGACGAGAACGTGCTACAGTTTTATAAGTAATTAGCCGTGCTGGTGCATTAATCCTGCGTAAATCTACACGAAAGTATGCTTTTTTATTCTTAAACTCTACATTATAGAAAGCATATTCCTGTCCGCGTACTTGACCAACACAAGAAGCATAATTACTGCGTAAAGGTGAGACAAATTCTACAAAACGCTGATTATTAGATGCAGTTAACTGCGTTGTGTCTGCAAAAGCCCTAGTATCTGCTACTACTGTGTGTTCTGCACCACCTTCATAAGGTAGCCCAATCCACCATAACCCAACTGTTTGCGGACAAGTCCCACTAGTGCGCTGCACCTTAAGATTGACATTGGGTGTAAACATAGGGCCTGGCGCTGATTGTGCTTGTGCGGTAGTGGCTATAAGCTTCGTTACCCCGTAAGTAATAGTACTTAAAATGACTATTGAGCAGAAGATTTTGCCAATTTTGGTTGATTGTACCCAATTTTGCATTAATGTAAATTTTACTAATTCATACAAATAACATTGACTTGCAGAGTATGGGAAAGTGCCTAGAAAATGGAGAGTAGGCCGTAGTCTTAGTTTCTTAATTTAATACACGGACTCTCAAGAATGTACTTAACATAGAAATTAGATGATCAGGTAATTTGTTACACATTTAGCGCCAAACCATTGACAATTTTCTTGAGTCTGCAAAAATAATTCCGTTTAGGGTTAACAAAAATCAGGGAAACCATCCCGAAATTTACTGACTCATAGCCATAATTTTACGCCAGTATTTCATTGTGAAGAGTTAATTTTATCACCAATGACTTTATTACCCAATTTGCCAGAATCTACTAATTTCTCCCGTCGCACACTGCTGAAGGTGTTTGGTGTTGGTGCAGTTGCAGGAGTAACAGGATACTCTCGGTTTACAAAACCAAAGCCAACGGTGTTCCAAAAAGATACCTTAAATTTACCACGGGTACTGAATCAAGCAAAAAGTGTCATCGTGATTGGGGGTGGTTTGGCAGGTTTAGCCTGTGCGTATGAATTGAGTCAACGGGGGTTTGCCGTTACACTTGTAGAAAAATCACCCCAACTAGGCGGTAAAATTGCTAGTTGGCAAATTGAAGCCGTGGGTGAAACCTTCATGATGGAACATGGCTTTCATGGATTTTTTCCCCAGTATTATAATTTGAAAAGTATAGTTGCAGAACTGGGAATCAAAGATAATTTTCAATCGTTAAATTTTTATTCGGTTGTTTATCGAGGTGATAAATACAAACCAGAAGTATTCCGTCCTAGTCATTCAGCATTTCCTTGGAATATTGTAGACTTAGCGATCGCTTCTCCTAACCGCCTCCAATGGGGGATTAATTTAACTAAATTTAAACACTTACAAGTATTCCAAGCAATCACAGGTTTTCAGCGAGATAAGAACTATCAACGCTTTGATAATATATCGGTTGCTGATTGGGTGAAAACAGAATTTCCTCAAGGTTTATACGACTTGTATTTTCTGCCATTTGCTAAGTCTAGTTTGAATGCACCAGATACTATGAGTGTGGGAGAATTAATGCAATTCTTCCATTTTTACTTTTTTGGTAATCCAGAGGGACTAGCTTTTAATGGTACGAAAGACGATATGGGGACAAGTTTAGTCCAACCCATCGCCAAGAATATTCAAAATAATGACGGTAAAGTTATCACCGATGCTACAGTCAGCGAAATTAAATATCAGGATGGTAAAATCCAAGAATTGAAATATTATGTTGGTAGTAATCAAACTAATGTACCTTTTTGGGTAAAACGAAACTCAATTATTACTGAAGAGAAAACAGAATATTTTGGTGCGGCTGATGAAGTATTTGCTTTAGAATCTGGTAGTGAATCAGCAATTTCTCTAACTTGCACTCACCAAGGTTGTACTGTCAAAAAATCCGCCGATGGAAAGTTTCGTTGTCCTTGTCATGGGGCAGAATTTGCGGCTGATGGTAGAGTTATCAAAGGCCCAGCTAAACGAGATTTACAAAAGTTGCAAGTTGTCCAGAAACAGCATGATGAATTGCAACTATTAGCCACAAGTAATGATGCACCTTTACCGGAAACAATTACCGCAGATTATTATGTCTTTGCTACCGATGTCCCTGGGGTACAGCAATTATTTAAGCAGATTAGTGGTGATGTAGAACCAAGAGTGCGATCGCAAGTGGAAAAATTAAGTATCGCTGATCCTTTTGCTGTGTGTCGTTTTTGGTTTGATCAAGATTTTGAGTGGGAACAAAGTAATTTTACTTCTCTATCCGGATACCAATTAACCGACAGCATCACCCTATATCATCGCATTCAACAACAATTCATTGATTGGTCACAAAAAACTGGTGGTAGTGTGATAGAGTTGCACGCTTACTGTTACAAAGAAAAAGAATTTCCCACACAGGAAGCGTTGTTAACAACCTTTGAAAATGAACTTTATCAGATAGTTCCTGAGTTGCAACAAGCAAAGTTACTGCATCGGGAATTGGTGAATCAACATAACTTTTCTGGTTATCCACCCAATAGTTATGGAGAACGTCCAGAAACCAATAGTAATATTTCTAATTTATTTTTTGCTGGTGATTGGGTGAAAATGCCCTTCCCCTGCGGTTTAATGGAACGCGCCGTGAGTAGCGGTTTATTAGCAGCCAATGAGATTTTACACCGGGAAGGTTTGCAGAGGCGATCGCTCCTCTCGGTGAATCCAGAGGGATTATTGCAAATTTAGCCCCTGAAAACAAAAATACCCGAAAAACCACACCTAAACAGACGGACACCACTACCATGAGAAAGATTAAAATTGCTTAACACTTCGTTACACTGAGAACAGCGAGTGAAGACAAACACAAAACACTCGCACTTTGCAATTCTAGGTAAACGACATGAATGGCACAATTCGCGTTGGTAATCTCTTCGGTATTCCTTTTTATATCCATCCGTCCTGGTTTTTAGTTCTGGGCTTAGTCACCTGGAGTTATGGCGGTGGACTCTCAGCGCAATTTCCCCAATTATCCGGGGGATTGGCTTTGATACTGGGATTGACGACAGCGTTGTTATTGTTTGCTTCTGTCGTCGCCCATGAATTAGGACATAGCTTTGTCGCCATCCGTCAAGGAATTAACGTCAACTCCATCACACTATTTATATTTGGTGGTTTGGCTAGTTTAGAACAAGAATCAAAAACACCAGCCGGAGCCTTTTGGGTAGCGATCGCTGGGCCTCTAGTCAGTTTATTATTGTGTGGTATCGTCACAATCATCGGTGTGACTACCTCCATCACAGGGCCGTTGGCTGCAATTCTAGGAGTTCTAGCCTCAGTCAACCTAGCATTAGCATTGTTTAACCTGATTCCTGGCTTACCCTTGGATGGCGGAAACATTCTCAAAGCGATCGTTTGGAAATTAACAGGTAATCCCTACAAAGGCGTCACCTTTGCTAGTCGAGTTGGACAAATCTTTGGTTGGATAGCGATCGCCTCTGGTATCTTCCCCATACTATACTTTGGTAGCTTCGCCAACGTCTGGAATTTATTAATCGGCTTCTTCTTACTGCAAAATGCAGGTAATTCAGCCCAATTTGCTAGAGTACAAGAAAAATTGACAGGCTTAACAGCCGCAGATGCTGTAACCACTGATAGCCCCGTTGTTTGCGACCATCTCAGCTTGAGAGAATTTGCTGATGAACAAATCGTTCAGGGACAAAACTGGCGACGGTTTTTAGTCACCAATAATGAAGGACAATTAGTAGGTGCGATCGCTCTTGATGACTTGCGAACCATTCCTACTACATTGTGGGCTGAAACCCAAATTCAACAAGTCATGCGCCCGATTCAGTCCGTAACCATCAAATCAAATCAGCCATTGTTAGAAGTAGTCCAACTACTTGAACAACAAAAATTGTCTACCCTACCCGTAATTCATGACAACGGTGTGCTAGTAGGAATTTTAGAAAAAGCCGCAATTATCCAGTTATTGCGAAACGGCACCCAACCTAACCCTGCATAGTTTTAGCATCGAAAAAACGCTTCTTTTTTCCTATCCTTCAGAGATTCTGGGGGATTTTTTTGATCTATGAATTTATACTGCACCAAATAGAGAAATGCTGCAAAATATTTGTACACTCTCTATAGATAGATGAATTGAAGTACTACAACAACTAAATTAGCAATGTATGGTAAACTCTTGGTATGTATGGGCTTGGTGTTTTGCCAAGCCTATTTTATTTTTGATAAGTTTATATCTTGCATTAGATTTTTAGCTCACCCAGAAATAAATTTTTTAGCTAATAGTTAAAATGGAACATTATTTGAGTCAGTTTTAACTGACTTTTGCTATTAGCCTGAGAGTAAATTAAGTGCAGCCTCACATAAAATTAGTATAAATCTTGTCTGACAGTTTGATGATCAGCCAAAAACATACATACATCACTTACCGAAGTACAGTAGATAATCTAAACTCAAAGTGAGATCGATTATTTGCAGATGATTTTATGTCTTCAACTTTAGATTCTTTACCACCAGCACTAGCTAAAATTGTCCAACGCTTTCAACGTGCTACCGAACCCAAGCGACGCTATGAACAATTAATCTGGTATGCACAAAAGTTGCCAGAGTTTCCCGAAACCGATAAAGTGCCAGAAAATAAGGTTCCTGGTTGTGTTTCCCAAGTTTACGTAACTGCCAACTTGAATGATGGTAAAGTTGCGTACCAAGGAGATTCTGATTCCCAATTAACCAAGGGATTAGTCGCGCTGTTAATTGAAGGATTAAATGGGCTGACTCCCACAGAAATTGTCACACTGACTCCAGATTTCATCCAAGCCACAGGCTTAAACGTCAGTTTGACACCTTCCCGCGCCAATGGATTTTACAACATATTTAAAACCATGCAAAAAAAGGCGCTGGAATGTAAGTTAGAACCATAGGGTTGATGATGCAAAATTATGTCTACCAATTTATTGTCCACCTCTGAACCTACTGGATTTGGTGGAGTAGTTGATGAATTTATCTGGCAATGGGAAGGTCAACCATTACGTGTGGTTTATGAAACCCTTGGTCAAGGTTCGCCACTGTTATTATTACCAGCTTTTAGCAGTGTATCTACCCGTGTAGAAATGGGGGAAATGGCTAGATTACTAGCTCCCCATTTTCAAGTAGTAGCAGTAGATTGGCCAGGATTCGGCGAATCTTCTCGCCCTGGCTTAGATTATCGACCAGAAATTTATCAACAATTTCTGGAAGATTTTGTAAAAACTGTTTTCTCTACCCCAATTACCGTGTTAGCGGCTGGTCATGCGGCTAGTTATGTGTTGCTACTAGCGCAAAAACAGCCAAATGCTTTTTCGCGCATCGTTTTAACTGCACCCACTTGGCGCGGTCCCTTGCCGACAATGGGAGCAAATCAACAGGTAGCTGGTATAGTGAGGGGATTAGTGCGATCGCCCATACTAGGACAAATCCTCTACAAACTTAACACCACACCTTCCTTCTTAAATTTCATGTACCGCCGTCACGTTTTCACCGACGCGGATAGACTCACACCCAATTTCATCGAGAAAAAGTGGCAAACAACTCAACAACCAGGAGCCAGATTTGCTTCTGCGGCTTTTGTCACTGGTAATATTGACGCTGTACACAATCAATCTGATTTTCTGCAACTAGTCCAGTCCTTATCTGTACCCCTCATGGTAGTGATTGGAGAATCCAGTCCACCCAAATCACGGGAAGAAATGAACGCTGTAGCCGCCATACCCGGAGTGCAAAGTGCAGTCATTCCCGGTTCCTTAGGATTGCATGAGGAATACCCAGCAGCTATTTTTGCCGCTATTGAAGATTTTTTATTTACCGAGAGTGATTAAAGAGGTTCGTAGTAAGGACTTTAGTTCTGATTTTTCTAAGGACTAAAGTCCTTACTACAAACTTGCTTATTTCCAAGATTATTTCAAATTTTTTACAGTCCGTTTTTTTAGTTGAGATAAAGAAAAACCCAGTAAACCCAATAGTCCTAAACTAACAGTGGTTGAAGGTTCAGGTACTTGTTCAACTCGGAAATCAAAACTAAATGTACCAGACTCTAGTAAGGGAGTGCGACTACTATTTGTACTGATATCCACAAGTTTGAATGTTGCTGAATATTTACCTAGTGTTGCTGCTGCATCAGTCCAGAATTTAGGCTTAAAAGTAAAATCATCACCAGTGCCGATGGTATAAATATCACCAACGGAATTGAAAATATTTACACCCGTCTCATCAGCAATATTTAATCCACTACTAATTTCCAGCAACTGTAGACCAATAGTTGCACCTGTTAAGGATGATTGCCAACGACCGCCAGAGCTATTAAATAAATATTGGTCATCTTCATCTGTAGCAGTTGCGAGGGTTGCTATAGATTCTATTTTGATATTGCTATATTCTTCCCCTGTTGCAGTATTAACTAAGCGACCAGAAAAGGCTCCTTTACCAGGAAGTAATTGCAAAGGTAATTGTCCTGTATATGTCTCAGGGATTCTGTTATTTGTATTGCTTGGGTTAATTGTTGGACTATCTAGAAGACCTGAATAGCTATAAACTCCAATACCGTGAAAGTGATTGGTAGTAAAATCTTCTTCCCGATGTGCAAATAAAAATGTCAACCGATTATAGTTGGGGTTCTCTAATCCCGCATACATACCACCAGTAAGAACCCTTAAACCATCCAACCCGATATAATACTCAGTTTCATCCGCATGATTGTGAGTACCATGAGCTTGTGCTGGTGCAATATTGCTAGATAACACGACTGGGGTTGCAACTAAAAAACTTGCGACCACTGAAGCAGATGCTCGCCCTATTTGAATGCTATGTAAAGCCACTGTGCTTTTTCCTGAAGTATTATTTACTTGTGATAACGATTATCATTATTTTCATATAGCTGTCAATGAAGAATGTATTAAGAAATCAATGTTAATTTTTAAAAATAAATTGTAAATATTTACTGAGAAAGGTAACTTTTGCTAGATTTTATTCTGTTCTTGATTATTCTGAAAAACCAGTAATGCTAGTGCTGCCAGTTCTGGAATCAGTGCGGCAATTGCGGTAAGCTTTAGCGACCAAGTTTGTGTTTCATTAAACAAACCGGCTACACTACTCAAGTGTGCAGATAAGATATCTGTCATATCTATCGCCACACAAGCCAATAAAAGCACTTTCACACTGTTTTTATTGGCAAATGCAACAAGCAAGGCCAGGACGACATCTCTGATAGCCCAAACGCGGATGATGTAGGGCATTTGGATATTGGAAGTTAAGGGAATATCCAATTGTGTCATTAGCCACTGTGGATCAGCATAAGCGATCGCACTCAGAGAAAATCGAATGATGCACATCACACCTATCAGAACAGCGACGTACCAGATTTGATTCCTCATTGGCAATTTTGGACTAAATTCTATTTAACATCATAACTAGTTAATTATACTGAAAATTTGCCTTCTTTTTCAGCTTGATTGTAGATCAGAAATACCGTAATGTTGCGCCTGCATATTCCATAGCGCCGTATATTCGCCACCACTTTGTAAAAGTGCCTGATGAGTGCCATCCTCAATTAAATGACCATCTTTAAGGACTAAAATTCTGTCAGCCATCCGCACCGAAGCCAATCTGTGGGTAATGAGGATGGTAGTTTTGCCCTCGGTCAGCGCAATAAAACGGAGGTAGAAATCATATTCACTACGGGGGTCAAGTGCAGCAGTAGGCTCATCTAAGAGTAGTAATTGAGCCTCTTGACGGACAAAAGCGCGAGCTAGAGCTAACTTTTGCCACTGACCACCAGAAAGTTCTGTACCGCCAAACTGCTTACCTAGTGGTGTATCCTCCCTTGTGGGAAAATGATCAACTAGTCTGACGATATCAGCTTTTTCCATCGCGTATCTGAGAATATCTGGATGCTCTAGAGCAGCTAGGTTTCCTAAAGCAATATTTTCGCCCAAGGTGAGCGCATAGTGACCAAAATCTTGAAAAACCCCAGCAATTTGCTGCCGCCACTGCTCTAAATTGAAATTTCTGAGGTCTATACCATCAACTAAAATACTTCCTGATGTTGGATCGTATAACCTAGTCAGCAACTTCACTAAAGTAGTTTTACCTGCCCCATTTTCCCCTACTATGGCTACTGTTTGCCCAGGATGCAGGGTAAAAGAAATATTCTGGAGGGCTAATCGACCATCTGGGTAGTGAAAGTCAACTTTCTCAAAAGTAATACCTGAACGAATGGGAGTTGGGACTTTTACCCCAGGTATGCTTAGTGGCATAGGGATAGGGCTATCGAGAAAGTTAAAAAACTGCTGCATATAGAGAACATTTTCAAACAAATCTAGCCAATTACCTACAAATCCTTCTAGATTATTTTGGAAGTAAGTTAATGACTGTACGAAAAGAAGTACACTTCCTGGGCTTAATTCTCCTCTAAAAGCCTTTTGTACCACCCAGTAGAAAGAAAAACCATTGCCTAAAGTACTAAGAATAGCTAAACTAGACGACCAAAATGCTTGTTTCCCCCTCAGATGACGCATAGATTGATGTAAAGACTGAAATGCTTGCAGGTAACGCTCCATAAAAAACGAACCTAGCCCAAATAATCTGATTTCTTTGGCATAGGTGTCAGTCAGCATCACCGAAGTGTAATATTCCATTCTCCGAGCTTGGGGGCTATTTTCAAATAAAGTTAGCCAAATAGTTCTTCCATACTGGGAAGAAACCACTACCTGGGGTATAGTAGCGATCGCAATCACCAATGGTATCCAAAAAGCTAGAGGAACTAGTAGCCCGACTATCACAATGAAAGTCACAAAAGATCGAGTTAATTCAACCAAATTCTCCAGTAAGCTCAACGGTTTATAGCTGACTTGTTGTTGGAGAAGTTGCAACTCATCATAAAACTGAGCATCTTCAAAACGGCTCAGGTCTGAAAAAGTATCAGCTTTCCGCATTAATAATAAGCTAATGTGAGCCGTTAACTTGTCATTGAGATTTCCCTGAAGTGCGGATATCCAAGGATACAGAAGCGTTTCTAGTAGCAAAGCCCCAACCCATCCTGCTACCAAAGGGGCAAGAATTGCATAGCCTAATTCTCTACCAGTTGTTAAGGCTGTGGCTACAGTATCTACCACTAGCTTGGTAATCCAAACACTTATAGCAGGAAGAAACCCCTGTATTAAAGTAACAGCGACAAGAAAGACCATTTCCTTCGGTGCTGCTGTCCATAATAAAGGCAGAGAACGAAATAAAGCTCTAGAGTAGTCTTCAATCCAAACTCTTAAATCGCTCATCAATTAAACCTAATTTTTATTTAGATAATTCTCTAATTTCAAACAGGTTGGATTCTGTTATCTATTATTATTAGTACCCCTGATAAAGTTTTATCTCCACTTCTAGAGGATGAATATATCAAAAATAGTTAACATCTATTCACCTGAGAATGTACACAGATATCAAAACAACCTAGTATATTCCAGGATGGGCGACGGAGTTCAATTCTATAATTAAAGATTCATGAAATACCTATGAGGTATCTAGCCTAAAATGAATTTATTAGAAAAACTCCGGCGTGTAATCGTAGTATAGTCAATTTACTAAAATGGTAATCATAAAGGAATAGCATCACATTTTCAGACAAGCTGACCACTACTGTGGGAAAATCACTTTTAACTCTTAGATTACCTGGTCTTTCAGGTTTTTTTATTTAAATAATGCAAGATGGCAGATATTCATAAGCTTTATCAACCAAGAAAATAATCTTACTCAGGAAAGAATCTAACTACTATCAATAGTAAAAAAGATACTTCTTGGGAAAGAACAAAAAACCATAGAAGAAGATATTGTTGTAAGAACCAAAGGGTCATAAAAGACATCATTGATCACAGTGATAGCAGCAAAAATCTTCTTAAATGTAAGATTTTGAGGGACATAAATCCTATTTGGAATTTTGCGTCACTTATAAACAAGTGATTTTGACCTTTTGTAGGCTAGTAAAACTCTAAATAAGCGCCTGAATTTTTGTTTTTGTTTAGCTAGACCTGTAAAGGGATGATAGTTAAGAATTAAGCGTTGTCTTGTTTTCTGGTCATTCCTTCCTACTCACTTGTTTAAATACCTATTCTTCCGTGAAAATTGCCTGACTCAAAAACGTCAGAAAAAATTTTTCCCGGACTCGAATGCAGATTTACAGACAGACATTGAATTGTAAATTCAAAGGAGTAAGGAATCATGCTTGCAGAAAAAACACTGACTCAACAAACAATAGAAATGCGTCTGGTAGACAAAGCAGACAAACTAGAACAACTTCTGTTGTCTGATGAGGAAATAGCAGCTTTAGAAAAATTACAAATACCAGGATTTCTTGATTCTGCAACCAATCAAAGATGGTTTGCTAATTGTGGTGGTTGTGGTGGCTGTGGAGGATGTAGACCTTGTGGTGGTTGCGGGGGATGTAGACCTTGTGTTGGATGTAGACCTTGTGGAGGATGTAGACCTTGTGGAGGATGTAAACCTTGTCATGGATGTAGATTTGGCGCTAGTGGAACCGTATCAGACGAGATAGAAGAAACTGATGATATGGAATTTGGATACTAACCCAAGTTGCTAGTTATCTAGTTGTGGCTGGTAATGGGTAACAGGTAATTATTTTCTCTGCCACTTGTTATACCAATTGGAAAAATGATGACGACAGATGGACAGAGAAAACCCAAATTCACCAAGCGGTTTTCAATCCAAAATCGTGTTACCTGTTACCTTCCATTTAATTCAGTGGAACTGGGGACAATCAAACAATGCTTATGAAATTAAACGATAATAAGCGGCTGCGTCTACTAGAACACGTCGTCATTCACGTTATCCCGTCAGATTGCAATGACGAAGAAACTATGATTTTCAATACGACGCGGCGAACATTGACAGTGAAGGGTCAAGCACTGCATGATGTGGAAAAGATTGTATTCCCTTTACTAGATGGCTCCCAAACAATAGGAGAAATCCGGGCTGTCATTGGGGAAAAATTGACAGATTCTTCACTGAATCAATGTTTGGAATTTTTGATTGACAATCGCTTGGTAGAGGAGTTTCTGGAGGATCAGCTTGATTTAGATAGTCATGCTTATTTACTCCCTCAGCTCAGTCTTTATCATGAGTTAGGCTTTGACCAAAGGGATGCTCAGAAGCATTTAGCTAACGCTAGGATTGCTGTTTTCGGACTTAGAGGTTCAGGGTTGGTAGCAGCAACAAATCTAGCTACTGCGGGTATCGGTTTTCTCCGTCTGTGCGATGATGCCTACATACTTGCGTCTGATTCCCTGATGATGACAGACTCAGTATCTAATAAAATCGGTGCTTTTCGAGGTGTAGAAGCAGCCCGACAGATCGAAGCGATCGCCAAATCTACCCAAACTGAGATTGTCACAGATCCTTTAACTAACGATGAAACAGTCAATCCTTTGCTTGATGATGTTGACTTGGTAATTGTCGCTACCGATGCAGTATCAGTTAATTTAGCCTACCGCCTGAATAGATTATGCCTAAAGATGCAGCGCCCATTGCTACCGGGGGGCGCTGCTGGTGTTGAGGGAACTGTAGGGCCTTTGGTCTTTGCTCAGGACGGCCCTTGCTATCTCTGCTATCGGATGCGATCTATGGCTTGTGCCAAACTTCCAGAGGCAGAATTAGCAATTGAGCAGTTGCTTAACCGAGAACGGCGTTCTCAACCACGGCTACGAGAAAATTTACCGATCGCCCAAATGTTGGTTGGTAGTTACTTAGCTCTTGATGCTTTGAAAATGTTGCTTGGACTAGCGATCGCCACTGATGGGAAAATGCTACATCTAGACTTGCTCGGCACAAAGCTGACTCACAATGTTGTGCTAAAAAAACCAGGTTGTCCCCATTGTTCCCGAAAACAGGAGAGAACATAGTGAATGCAGCGATCGCTAGTCCACGCTGGCGCGATTTAGTTAGCCCCCATACGGGAATTATCCGCACCATCAATAGGTTCACCAAGCCTTATACAGAGTTTGAGTTTCCAGTTTTGTGGCAAGCTGAATTAGCAAATTTCCAGCTTCGCCAACAGCAGGAGGATTTACGCTCTGGCGTAGGCAGGGGTATGACTGATGAGCAAGCAATTATTGGTGCTGTTGGCGAAGCCGTAGAGAGATACTGCGGTAGTATTGTTGACTATAGGCAGATGATTGTTAGTAACTACGAAGATTTAGGTGAGTGCGCCGTCCAACCTCCCGCTTTTTTCTCTTTTTCTGACAAACAATACTCTGAACCCAATTTTCCTTATCCAGCTTTTGATCCGACAATCCAGACTTCATGGATTTCCGCCCTGGCGCTGGCAAGCAACCAAAAAGTTTTAGTCCCAGCTTGCTTAGTTTATTTAGACTGGGAAAGTGATCAACCAGGAGATTTTATTTTACCTGCCAGTTCTAATGGTATGGCTAGTGGCCCTTCTCTAGAGTTTGCTGCTTATAGCGGCTTGTGTGAGTTGATTGAGCGCGATGCTTTCATAATTACGTGGTTAAATCGCTTACCTGCTCCCCGCATCTATTTTGATCACCGACCAGGAATTGAAACCGAATTTGCCCGCCACTACGCCAGATTTGATATTGAGTTAGTTGCTTTTGATTTGACTACTGATATTCAAGTCCCTGTTGTGATGGCCATGATCATTGACCGTTCAGGGAAAAGTCCGGCTGTAGCCACTGGTCTAGGATGTCATCTGGATGGATCTACAGCCCTCCGCAAGGCCATATTTGAAGTTTGTCAATCCCGCTTCGGTGACATCAATCGCATGGCTGGCGGCGCTGGTGCTAATCTCCATAAATACGATGATGTTAAATATTTGGATGATCATAGTGCTTTCTTCTACACCACAGATCGGTTAGGTGAGTTGGACTTTTTGTTTGCTCATGACCAATGTCTCAAAGCCGAAGATTTACCAACTTACACTTCTCAAGTAGAAACAGAAAAGTTGCAATCAGTAATTACCAAGCTGCGTTCAGTCGGTAGCGAATCATATTTAGTGGAAATGACTACCCCTGATATTGCATCCCTTGGTTTCCGAGTAGTGCGGACTTTGGCCAGTGAACTAATTCCCATATATTTTGGTTACGGACAAGAACCATTGGGTACTCGGCGGTTGTTTGAGGTGCCAGAAAGGTTAGGTTATGGGGGACGACGTACAGAAAAAGACTTGAATCCTTGCCCACATCCTATGGCTTAAAACGAGGAAATCGCAACAATGTACCAAGCCAATGAACCTTTGGAGTTAGCTCTTCTATATCATTTAAACTCTCCAGTACCTAAAAGTTATGTCAAGCGTGTTCCGGCTACTGAACTGCGGTATATGCCGGAGGCTCCTTTTCTAGAACTGCCGAAAGCACCAGGTGATAACCCTTTGACTGAGCTTTTGCGGCGACGCTATTCTGTGCGATCGTTTGAGAATAAAGTTATGCCACTTACTTCCTTGGCTCAGTTGCTTGATGCAGGATGTGGAGTTAACGGGTTACGTCAAGTAGAAGGTCAATTCTATGAAGGTCGTAACTCCCCGTCTGCGGGAGGACTGTATCCGATGGAAATTTTTGTTTCCACACAAGCAGTTGCAGATTTAACGCCCGGACTATATCATTATGAACCACGAGGACACGGGCTACATCGGGTCAGTGAAGCAGTTCCCACAGACTTTGTAGAACCTTTATTGCAGCAAGATTATATTGTAAATGCCAATGTTCTATTTTTCCTCACATCTGTTTTTATGCGATCGATGGGCAAATATGGTGCGCGTGGCTACCGCTTTGCGCTTTTGGAAGCTGGTCATCAGGCAGAAAATATATGTCTGATGGCTGTGCAGTTGGGACTTGGTAGTCTTTGTCTAGGTGGGTTCTATGACATGGGTATAAATGCTATGTTGGGTATTGATGGACAGCGTCATGCTGCGCTTTACTGTGTCGCTGTTGGTAGTTATTAATGAGTAATGAGTAATGAGTAATGAGTAAGGAGTAAGGAGTAAGGAGTAAGGAGTAATGAGTAATGAGTATTTACTTATTACTTTAAGGCCGTCGTAGAACGACGGGGTTTTAGACCTAATTTTTTGATAACAATTGATAGGATTAAGTTAAGATAAGTTTTTAGCTAATCAATCATCAGTACTAAATTGCTCACTGATGAAAGCGAAGAGTTATGCTATTAACTGAACATCGCGCTGATCGAGTGGTTCTATACAATATCAGTTGGCAACAATTTGAAAACTTATTGGTAGACTTAGGTGAAAGTCGGGCAGCCAGGATAGCTTATGATGATGGTACGTTAGAAATCGTGACACCATTACCAGAACACGAATATTACAAAGAAATAATTGGTGACATCATCAAAGATACGGCTGAAGTTTTAGAGCTAGATTTTGAATGTTATGGCTTAACTACATGGAGACGAGAACTAAAAAAGGCTGGGATAGAATCTGATAATTGTTTTTACTTCCAAAACGAAGCTTTAGTTCGAGGTAAGCTCAAGTTTGATTTAAATCAAGACCCACCACCTGATTTAGCTTTAGAAATTGATCTCACCAGTAAATCTTTAGATCGCTTTCCCATCTATGGGCGGTTAGGTGTACCTGAAATTTGGTCTTATGACACTGGAGAAATCAAGATTTATCAGTTGCAAGGTGAAGAATATATCGAAAGCGAAACAAGTTTAGTGTTTCCTCTTCTGAACATTCAAGAAATTCCCTCATTAATTGAAAGATATCGTATGGCAGGAAGACTGGTTTTCCGGCAAGTAATCAGGGAATGGGTAAAGGGACAGATGGGTGAAAAAGACACCTAATCTCTTGGTCAACAAGAGGCAGGGGGCAGGGGGAAGGGAGCAGGGGGAAACCCCATCCATGTAGCTTGCTTCCCCGTAGGGGTATGGAGGGGTATGAGACCCAATGGCAGGGGGAATTCCAGAATCTTTCTCCTAGCAAGAACTGCTCCCCGCTCCCCTGCCTCTTCGGTCAAAAGTCAAAAGAATCAGAGACGATGAGAGCGATCGCTCGTTACACTAATAACTTAAAAGTGTACATCGTCTATGAAACTACGTTTATATATGCTGATAGGTTTTGTCCTCAGCCTTTTGTTTAGTATTTTGCCTATTGCGGGTAATTTTACTTATGCAGCAACACCTACACCAGATGTTGCACCTGTATCTGGTCTATCCTTTACCCAAGGAGTACAAAAAACTCGATTAAATAACGGTTTAACTGTCCTCACTAAGGAAGTGCATACTGCGCCAGTGGTGAGTGTACAGGTTTGGTATAAAGTTGGTTCACGCAATGAGCAGAAGGGAGAAAGTGGTATTTCTCACCAGCTTGAGCATTTGATGTTCAAGGGTACTACTGACCGTCCAGTACAGTTTGGACGTTTATTTAGTGCTTTGGGTAGTCAATTTAATGCTTTCACCAGCTACGACGAAACGGCTTATTTTGGCACAGTGCAGAGAGATAAACTCAAAGCACTGCTAATCCTAGAAGCAGACCGCATGGAAAATGCTTTAATTGGTGCAGAAGAATTAATTAGTGAAAAACGGGTAGTAATTTCTGAGTTACAAGGGTATGAAAACTCACCTAATTATCGGTTAAGTCGGGCAGTGATGCAGGCTGCTTTCCCCAACCGCGCCTATGGTTTACCTGTCGGTGGAACTAAAGCCGATGTTGAACAATTTACTCTGGAGCAGGTAAGGAACTATTACCAAACTTATTACAGTCCAGATAATGCCACTTTGGTTATTACCGGAGACTTTGACACAATACCTACACTCAAGACTGTCAAAGAAGTGTTTGGAAAATTACCACGGCGAGGACAGGCGAAGGAAGGCGATAAAAAAACTCTTGTTGCTGCATCTTCTACAAAAGCGCCAATTGTCCTCAAGCAGCCAGGAAGTGCAGCATTATTGCAAGCTGTGTATCCCTTACCAGATGTCAAACATCCTGATGTACCGACAATTGATGTGATGGATGCTATCCTCACTGGTGGGCGGAGTTCTAGACTTTATCAGGCTTTGGTAGAGTCTGGGCTTGTCAGTTCTGTTAGTGGTAGTGCAGTGGAACTGATCGAGCCTGGCTGGTATGAGATTAGTGCAACTGCGGCTCAAGGACAAGAGTTAGTAAAAATTAACCAAGTATTGCAAGCATCTTTACAGGAACTACAACAGCAACCGGTTTCCACCGCAGAGTTGAATCGGGCGAAAACACAATTACAAGCCTCGTTTATTTTGGGGAATCAGGACATTACCAGCCAAGCCAGTCAATTAGGATATAGCCAAACAATAGCGGGTGATTATCACTACATTGAACAATATTTGAGTGCGATCGCCAAGGTGACACCAAATGATATCCAACGAGTAGCGAAAACCTACCTCAACCCGACAAAACAAACTATCGGTTATTTTGAACCAACCCAATTAGATAGTGAACCCGCAATTTCTGATGCTTCCGGTCGCACTGTAGAAAAATTCGACCCTGGTCAGCCAGTAGACCCCGCAGAATTAGCTAAATATTTGCCTGCGGCTACATCAACTACAGATACTAGTAAACAATCTTTACCTCAGCAATTTTCTCTGACAAATGGTTTGCGCCTACTATTATTACCTGATCATAGTGTTCCCACTGTTAACTTGAGTGGACAAGTGAACGCAGGGAATGAGTTTGATGGTAATAAAAAAGCTGGACTGGCAAATCTCACTGCTAGTAATTTATTGAATGGGACACGGACGAAAAATGCTTTGGCTTTGGCAGAAGTTTTAGAAGACCGGGGAGCCAGTTTAAATTTTACTGCTGGTCGTGAAGGCGTGAATATTAGCGGTCAAGGCTTATCCGCAAATCTGCCGATATTAGTGCAGACTTTGGCAGATGTGTTACAGAATGCTTCCTTTCCCCCAGAACAGTTAGAACTCAGTCGCCAAAGGGCATTGATTAACCTCAAAGCCCAGTTAGATGACCCTGGAAGCTTGGGAAGAAGGGTATTTCAGCAAGCAATTTACCCAGAAAATCATCCCTTTTACAGCTTCCCCACAGAAGCAAGTTTAAAAAGTATTACCCGTGATGATGTTGTTCGTTTCTACCGTCAATATTATCGACCAGATACGACAACGATCGCTCTTGTGGGAGATTTTGAACCAGAAAAGGTCAAGCAGTTACTCACTCAAGCTTTTCGCAAATGGCAAGCGATTGATCAACCGCCAACGCTAAAGGTATCGAATGTGTCATCGCCGACAAATTTAACTAGGATTAACAAGGTAATTCCAGGTAAAGCTGAAGCCGTGACATATATTGGTTACAGTGGTATTTCTCGTAAAGACCCGCGTTATTATGCCGCATTAATACTGAATCAAATATTGGGCGGCGATACCTTATCTAGCCGCTTAGGTACAGAGATACGCGATCGCCTGGGTTTGACTTATGGTATTTATAGTGGGTTTGCGGCTGGCGTAAATCCTGGCCCCTTCTTGATTCAAATGCAGACAGCCCCAACAGATGCAGATCAAGCGATCGCTAGTACAATAGCTTTACTCAAGCAATTACGCGGTAAAGGTGTAACTGAGGCAGAGTTCAATACAGCCAAACGCTCAATTACCAATAGTTACCCTGTAGAGTTAGCTAATCCCAGTGATGTCTCCAGCATTATTTTAGATAACGCTGTTTATGGCTTATCAGTAGGAGAACTCCAAGAGTTTCCCCAACGTATCCAAGCTGTGACTATGGCTGATGTGCAGCAAGCAATTCAAGATTTGATTAAGCCTGAGAATTTGATAGTTGTAACGGCTGGGCCGATATCAATTCAAAATTCAAAACTATAGCGGTTTGCAGTTGAGTCAAATATTAGACCTAACCTCCAGCCCCTTCCCTTGTAGGGAAGGGGAGTAAGTCTCTCTCCTTGTAGGAAAGATGTCAGTTTCAGCTAAAAAGTCCTATATGAACGGACTTTTTAGCTTTTTTTGGTACAGGATGTGAGCAGGGAAAAATTTCTGCGATACCTCTTGACTCTCCAGTGAACTGGAGGATTCAAGATGAAAACAGTTGTTAGTACCACTTGGTAATTGGAGTACTCAGATGGAAAACGCCACCTTAAAATTGCGTGGTATGAGTTGTGCTTCCTGTGCCAAAAATATTGAAGATGCCATTCTTGCTGTCCCTGGTGTCAAGGAATGCAGTGTCAACTTTGGCGCAGAACAAGCCACGATTAGGTATGATTCCCAAACCACGGATTTACAAGCAATTCAAAATGCAGTCAGTGCAGCAGGTTACTCTGCTTATCCACTCCAGCAAGAAAATTTGATGCAGGGTGATGATGATGCCGAAAAAAGGTATCGTCTGCAAGAGTCTCGTGATTTGCAAAGAAAGTTGACCGTAGGTGGCATTATTAGCATAGTCCTATTCGTCGGTTCACTACCGATGATGACAGGGATACACTTACCACTAATTCCCGCATGGTTGCATAACCATTGGGTGCAATTACTACTAACTACCCCTGTACAATTTTGGTGTGGTTACTCCTTCTACATCAATAGTTGGAAAGCTTTTAAACGTCATTCCGCCACAATGGATACGTTGATTGCTTTAGGTACGAGTGCCGCATATTTCTATTCCCTATTTGCTACTATATTTCCGGGGTTTTTCATCAGCCAAGGTTTGAGTGCAGATGTGTATTATGAAACTGCGGCAATTGTCATTACCTTAATTTTACTAGGGCGGTTGTTTGAAAATCGTGCCAAAGGACAAACCTCAGAAGCTATCCGTAAGCTTATTGGTTTGCAAGCGAAAACGGCGCGTTTAATTCGCAATGGACAAGAGATAGATGTACCCCTGGAACAAGTGCAAATTGGCGATGTAATTTTGGTGCGTCCTGGGGAAAAAATTCCCGTGGATGGAGAAATTATTAGCGGCTCATCCACAATTGATGAGGCGATGGTGACAGGGGAAAGTGTCCCTGTGAAAAAGCAGCCAGGAGATGAAGTAATTGGCGCTACTATCAACAAAACTGGGAGTTTCCAATTCCGAGCCACGAGGGTAGGTAAAGATACCGTACTGGCGCAGATTGTCCAACTAGTACAGCAAGCTCAAGGCTCAAAAGCCCCTATTCAGAGATTAGCAGACCAAATTACAGGTTGGTTTGTGCCTGGGGTGATAGCGATCGCTCTTTTTACCTTTATCATTTGGTTTAATGTGATGGGTAATGTCACTTTGGCATTAATCACTACGGTAGGAGTCTTAATTATTGCTTGTCCTTGTGCCTTGGGTTTAGCTACACCGACATCTGTAATGGTAGGTACTGGTAAAGGTGCAGAAAACGGCATTTTAATTAAAGGAGCCGAAAGCCTAGAATTAGCCCACAAAATTCAAACCATTGTCTTAGACAAAACCGGCACAATTACCCAAGGTAAACCCACAGTTACAGATTTTGTCACCGTCAACGGCACTGCTAATAGCAATGAAATCAATTTACTCAAACTAGCTGCATCTGTAGAACGCAACTCGGAACACCCATTAGCAGAAGCAGTTGTCAGATATGCTCAATCTCAAGCAGTCGAGCTAGTAGACATCAATGATTTTGCCGCAATTCCCGGTAGTGGTGTACAAGGTATAGTTAACAACCATCTTGTACAAATCGGTACACAACGCTGGATGACGGAATTAAGCATTGATACCAAAGCACTAGAACAAGATAAAGAACGCTGGGAATACCTGGGTAAAACAGTCGTTTGGTTAGCAGTAGATGGAAAAATTCAAGGATTAATGGGTATTGCCGATGCCATTAAACCAACTTCTCTACAAGCTGTTAAAGCTTTACAAAAACTAGGTTTAGAAGTCGTCATGCTCACAGGCGACAATCGCCGCACCGCCGAAACCATCGCCCGTGAGGTGGGTATTCAGCACGTCTTAGCAGAAGTCCGCCCAGAACAGAAGGTGGAAGCAATTAAGTTGCTACAAACAGGACGTAGGGGAGCAAATAAAGAAGCAGGGGGGAAGGGAGCAGGGAGCAGGGGAGCAAATCAATCCAAAAGCCCCAATCTAAAATCTAAAATTGTGGCAATGGTGGGTGATGGAATTAATGACGCGCCGGCGTTGGCTCAAGCCGATGTAGGGATTGCCATTGGCACTGGTACAGATGTAGCGATCGCTGCTAGTGACATTACCTTAATATCTGGTGATTTGCAAGGTATTGTCACCGCTATTCAACTCAGCCGCGCCACGATGGGTAACATTCGGCAAAACTTATTCTTCGCCTTTATTTACAACGTTGCAGGTATTCCCATCGCCGCAGGTATTCTCTTTCCTATCTTTGGCTGGTTACTCAACCCCATTATCGCTGGTGCAGCAATGGCTTTTAGTTCTGTGTCTGTTGTCACTAACGCTCTACGTCTGCGTAAATTTCAACCAAAAACGATTGTCTAGGAACCCAACCCACAATGTTTATGAGAAAGATAATTCTTGCCAGTCTAGCCAGTTGGGGATTGATATTTAGTTTGGGTGCGAATACAGCCTTAGCAGATATCAATCATGAATCACCAACAACTCAGTTCCGTCCGATGGAACAACCACTATCAACCAAGGCTGCGGTTACATTTGCTGGCATGACATTAATAGGTTTAGAAATATGGTGGTTTCTTCTCAGCAAACCCAAGCCATGAATATTTACTTATGAGCATCTATGCTTGACTCTCCATGTAACTGGAGAGTTTAGTATAGGTATGGTTGTCTCAAAAACTAGAGAATTTATGTTAGCTCAAGAAGAATCAAAACTAATTGGTTCAGTTGCTAAAGAAAGCGGTGTACCGATTAAAACGATTCGCTACTATGAGGAACTTGGCCTGCTTAAATCATCAGGGAGAACTGAAGGCGGATTTAGATTATTTAACACTGATGTTTTAGAGCGATTGCATTTTATTAAACGCGCTCAGAGTTTAGGATTGCATTTATCGGAAATTAAGGAATTTTTACAGGTTCATGATGCAGGTGAATTACCTTGCGACCATATCAAAATCAAACTGGAGGATAAAGTCCAAGCTATTGATGAGCAAATTCAACAATTACTAATACTCAGGCAAGAGTTAGAAGGTTTGCTGTCGGGTTGGGAAGTAAAATCTGATAACCATCATTCCACAATTTGCCCCATCATTGAAAATGAATGAAAAGAGTTAGAACGCAAGTATTTACGTACATTAAATTTCATTCCCTGATTCAGCAATGCCCTCTTAAAAAGTGAGCGATCGCCTTTCCCTAAGGCGATTCGCCAAAACAGGATATTATCAATTAAGGAAGATAAGAAAAAGGCTTGTCAGACCATTTTGGATTTCAGATTTTGGATTGAAAACCCTTGGTTTATATGAGTTTTATGTGTCCATCTGTCGCCATCATGGTTCAAATTGGTATCAGTATCAAAATCAGTGCCACTTAATATGGGCAATAATTTTACCTTACTGCACTTTTCAGACGAAACTTTCTGGCTTAATTAGGGCAGATGCCGATTGTAATGCCTGTAAGCGGCTTTCTACCTGATTAATTTGGGCTGATAACTTGACAGATGACTCATTTTGCGTATTCCGAGGCTTACAGAATCTCTGCAATTCAAGCTGGGTAATCCGTCGCTCTACTTGTCCAGGGGTAACGACTATCCAGACATGACGATTATGAGCGATCGCATCCTCGACTATAGATTCAATCGCCAGGGCAGCTGTTACCCCAATATTGGGAACTTCACTCAAATCTAAAACTAGTACTTGATAGTTCTGCACCATCGACATTCGGCGAGAGATACTTTTGGCTGCACCAAAGCTCATTGGTCCCCCCAATTTAAGTAGCAAAATATCTCCTCCTGCTTGGGTCAGGATTTTCTGCTCGGTGGGAGTGAGATTGTGATCGCCATTTGAGTCAGTAATGACTTTGATATTATCACTTTGGACATCGCTTAACCGTTTAATAGTGAGGACATTGGCAATAAACGCTCCTACTAGTACCGCCGTAATTAAATCTACAAATACGGTTAAAAACAACACTAAATACATCAATCCCGTACCCTTTAAAGAAAGACGGGGCGCACGTTTGATAAACCCCCAATCGAGAATATCAATACCTACCTTCAATAACAGTCCCGCCAGCACTGCATTAGGAATCTGTGCCGTTAAAGGCCCTGCCCAAAATACGACTAACAGCAGTACCAGGGCATGAATCATCCCAGATAGGGGCGTTTTCCCCCCAGCCTGGACATTCACCACCGTCCGCATGGTAGCTCCTGCACCGGGTAAACCTCCAAATAGCCCCGCCACCATGTTGCCAATCCCCTGCCCAATCAACTCCTTATCAGAGTCATGCTGAGTGCGGGAGATACTATCAGCCACCAAGGAAGTTAACAAAGAATCGATCGCCCCCAACACCCCTAACATCAGCCCGTACCGGAGCATATCTGCTAACTCACGGATACTAAAGGTGGGCTTTCGTAAGGTGGGTAATCCGCTAGGAATCTGACCAATGCGAGCCAGAGTTGCGTCTTTGAATACCACCATTGAAACAATTGTTACCACAACCAATGCCAATAAGGGGGACGGTATAATCCGATTCAGTTTGGTGGGAGTGGCAAAGACAATCAGCAAGGTGAGTAATCCCAGTCCTACAGCAACCCAGTTGGGATTACTCAGGTAGGTGGGTAGTTTTTGTAAGGTTGTCACTACGCTACCCGTGCCGATATGACCCAGCAAGGGGGGTAATTGGAGGAAAATGATAATTACGCCAATCCCTGACATAAAGCCAGAAATGACGGTGTAGGGCATAAGGGTGATGTATTGTCCCAGGCGCATTACCCCAAATATGATTTGCAGTAGCCCACCCAACATGACAACAGTAAATGCCATTGCTAACCCTGTATCGGGATGACGGGCTAACAAGGTAGCAATGACGGTTGTTACTACCACTGTCATTGGTCCTGTAGGGCCAGAAACTTGGGCTGGTGTTCCCCCAAATAAGGCAGCAAAAAAGCCGACGATGATAGCACCATAGAGTCCAGCGATCGCTCCAGCGCCAGAAGCAACCCCAAAGGCTAGGGCTAGAGGTAGAGCTACAATAGCAGCAGTTAAGCCCCCAAACAGGTCGCCGCGCCAATTGCGAAAATGAATTTTGTTAATTATGTTGATGGACACCGCATTACCACTCTTAATTAGACAAATTTGAACACAATCAGGCTCAGTATTTAAACAAAATTTGTGATCAACGAAAGACCAGTACGGAAATATTGCTGCTGCGAAGAATTTGAGTTGTAGTGCTACCAATAATCAAATGGCGAATACGGCTATGTCCGTAAGCACCCATGAGCAGAAGGCTGATATTATGTTGGTTAACATAGTTGGCAATTACTTTTTCTGGTTCACCCTCCATCAGGCTACAAGTCGGCTCAAATTTACCTCTTTCCAGCCATTGTTTTGCTTCACTCAGTCTTTCTACTGCTGTTTGATCTGAGCTATTTTTCCCGACTGTCAGCAGATGTATTTTTATACTTTGCCAACCTGGAGAATCTACTAAAAATTGTAATATTTTCTTGCCAGTTAAACTACCGTCATAAGCAACCAAAATACGCTCAATTGGTTTAAATTCACGGGTAGTAATTAAGCAAAGTTTATTACTACTACGTACAATTCGATCTACATTTGCCCCTAAATGTCCAGAGGCAAAATCTGCCGCTTCTCCACGTTTACCCAAAACGATTAAGTCTGAATTTGCTTCAAATTCCTGAAAACAATCTACTAAAAATCCGGTTTTATTAATTAAATTAAAATCTGCCACACCTTCAGCTTTGAGAACTTCGGCAGCATTTTGTAAAATCAATCTTGCTCGTTGATTGTTTAGCTTGGCTTTTTCATGTTCCAAATTCACTAATTCATTCAACAACTGTTCAGAAGCCCCAAGTCCAATACTACCGCTTAAGTTGCCTATAGAAGCAACTTTTTGGCTACGAATATCGGTGACAAACAAGACATTGATTGGGGCATGAAATTGATTAGCAAACCAAGCTCCGTATTTATAAACATTTTCCGCAAAAGCTGAACCATCTGTACAAAGTAAAATAGTTTTCATCGTGGTTTTAAACCTGATATTCAGAGGATTAAAAGAAAAAATGCTACTGCTCTTTGACAGCGTTGGAGTTTTGATGAATTGCTAACTTATTCAGCAAGGTAGCACTAGCTTCATTCAGTCCGATTAGTTCTACTTCTGCTCCATTACGACGAAATTTAAGTACTGCTTTATCGAGTACCTCTACTGCACCTTGATCCCACAGGTGAGCATAAGTTAAATCAATGGTGACGCGCTCCACTAGTTCTGTAAAATCAAAAAACCCTAGAAACTCATCTCTCGATAAAAAGAAAATTTGTCCGGCTACCTTATAGATGCGATGGGAACCATCTTCACTCAGCACCTTATCCACAAATACCAACTGGGCAATCTTGTTAGAGAAAAATACGGTACTCATGACGATTCCTGTCACCACGCCGAGGGCAAAATTACGAGTAAAAATGGTGACAAACATAGTCGTTAACATGACGGCCGTTTCAGTGCGGGGGATACGGCGGATATTTTTGAAGGATGTCCAGCGAAATGTACCGATTGATACCATAATCATCACGGCTACTAGTGTTGCCATCGGCATTTGCTTGACCCAATCTTGCAAAAATAAAATGGCAATTAACAAAAAAACTCCAGCCGCTAGGGTGGATAATCTCCCTCGTCCACCAGACTGGACATTAATCACCGATTGTCCAATCATCCCACATCCGGCCATGCCCCCAAAGAATGCAGTAACTATATTTGCAATGCCTTGTCCTTGAGCTTCTTGGTTTTTATCGCTGGGGGTATCTGTAAGTTCATCTACTAGTGAAGCGGTTAAGAATGAAGCCAACAAACCAACGATCGCCAATGTTAAAGAATAGGGCAGGATAATCTTTAATGTTTCCACTGTGAATGGGACTTGGGGCATGGCAAAACTCGGTAGCGCAGTGGGTAACTGTCCCATATCACCGACGGTGGGAACCTCAAGTTTCAGGGCGATCGCCGCGATCGTCATCACTGCTAAAGCTACCAAGGGAGAGGGAATGGCTTTGGTAAAGCGCGGCAGAATGTAAATAATCCCCAAGGAAAGGAGAGTTAATATATATACTGTGGGCGGTACATTCGTCAGTTGGGGTAACTGGGCGAGGAAAATTAAAACCGCCAGGGCATTTATATACCCAATCATCACGGCTCTGGGGACGAATCTCATTTGGCGTCCTAATTTCAGCAGCCCAAACACAACCTGAAATATCCCTGTTAAAAAGGTGGCGGCAAATAAATACTGCAAGCCATGATCTCTAACTAAGTCAATCATCAGTAGCGCCATCGCTCCAGTTGCGGCAGAAATTGACCCCGGTCTGCCTCCTAAAAATGCTGTCATGACCGCAATAATAAAGGAGGCATATAGCCCAACTTTAGGATCAACTCCGGCAATGATCGAAAAGGCGATCGCTTCTGGAATCAAAGCTAGCCCAACCACAGCCCCAGCCATAATGTCTCGTCGAGTGTTGAAAAACCACTCTCGCCTCAGAATTGTCGCGTTCAAGTTTCCTCCTAGCGTCTTCATTCAAATAAAATTGCCAGTGCCTAATTCACACTCAAAATAGCTCGCCCGTCAATATAATTCCGTCATTAATACCATGCAGGAAGCCTTGACGCTTGTTCATTGCTAACGCAATTGTTGAGGAACCAAACAGTTGCGTGTACCCCTGCCAGGAAACGCAGAGAAGCAAAGGGTATTATAAATTGGTGATTGTTTCATTCATACTGATTGAAGAGTAAGACAGTATGCAGAACGCACACAAACATCAGCAGCCAAATCCGCAGATCAAAAATAGCGATCCATCCTAGTAAAAAATGCTTATATAAACCTGGTTGGATAGAATGCTCCCACATGGAGACAGCAAAAGGGCGATCGCCACAAAGTTAAACTACTTTCTGGCATGATTATCTGCAAATACTTCTGATTGCTGCAAGGTTCAGGCATCACCCTAAGGTGGAGAATCCCAACTATTTAAAGCTACCGAAGAGATTGTTACCTGCGACATTACCTGAACCTTCTCAATAATTACAAGGGCGCTTTTTATATGACGCAAGCATATCACGGCAAAGTAATAATTTGCAATGAAAGTACAAGAAGCCTTATAAATCAAAAACTCCACCCACAAGAGGATACCCAGATTTCTCATACCAATTCAAAATTCAAAATTAAGAAAGTCAGATATCATCTGACTTTCTTATCTGCGGGATGCTACGCGAAAATTATGAATTGGTATTAGTTGTTGCTTGCAGAATCGGCAACTCAACTATAAAATCTGTACCTTTACCGAGTTCCGATTGGCAGTAGATTTTGCCTTTATGTTTATCTGTGACAATTTTATAACTGATAGAAAGCCCTAACCCTGTGCCTTTACCGACAACTTTAGTGGTAAAAAAGGGATCGAAAAGCCGAGAAAGTACCTTTTCATCCATGCCGAGTCCGTTGTCAGAAATGCGAATGCTAATCCAGTCATGATTGAGCCGGGAGGTAGAAATTCTGATTTGGCTGGGGTGTGCGGCAATTACTTCGGGAGTAGCTTGTATGTTTCGCTCTTCTAAAGCATCAATGGCATTAGAAAGCAGATTCATAAATACCTGATTCAATTGACCCGGATAGCATTCTATATTCGGCAACGAATTATAGTCTTTATTCACATAAATTGTGTGGCTATCGGCGGATGACTTCAAGCGGTGTTGTAAAATCATCAAGGTACTGTCGATGCCTTCATGAATATTTGCCACTTTAAAGTCGGATTCATCTAAGCGCGAAAAGTTCCGCAAAGAAGTGACAATTTCACAAACGCGCTCAGTGCCTACCTTCATAGATTGAAATAATTTAGGCAAGTCGTCAAATAAAAATTCTATTTCTGCCTTTTTCAAAAACTCTTTGATCTCGGGTACAACATCAGAATGATAATGTTGATACAGTTCCACACAACGTAGTAAGTCTTGGGTGTATTGGTGAGCGTGTTCCAAGTTACCGTGAATAAAATTAATCGGGTTATTAATTTCGTGAGCAACTCCCGCTACTAGTTGCCCCAAGCTAGCCATTTTTTCAGCGTGGATAATCTGCATTTGGGCAGTACGCAGTTCGTTTAATGTCTGAGCGAGTTGATTTGCTTCTTCACGGGTTTGACCCAACAAACTGGATTGTTGAAACAAAGTGGCTTGACGCAGTGCTACGCTCAGTTGCGCTGCTACTTGGGTGATAAATCCTAATTCAGTTTCTTCCCAATCACGGGCATGGGTGCATTGGTGAATACACAATAACCCCCATAGTGCGTCACCTTCCATGAGTGGGACGACAATCTGGGCTTTAACTTGGAATCGTTCAATGACATCCAGGTGAGGTACTTTGGAGCCAATGCTGTTGACATCAGAAATTACTTGTACTTGCCCTTGGTGATATTGCGGTGCGTACTGGTCGCCGAAGCAATAGTCTTGCACCTTCACGGCGAGGGCAGAATCAAATTTGGGTAACACATCTTCAGAAACAAATTCACCACTACAAAAACCGGCATCATGATCAAAACGGAAGATGCCGACTCGATCTGCTTGGAGCGATCGCCGTATTTCTTGTACTGTAACTTTAAAGATGGTTTCTAAATCCAAGGATTCCCGAATCTTAACGACCAGATCAAATAAGATCCGGCGCTGTTCTGCCGATTGGTGTAGTTCATCGGCACGAGTTTGAATTTGTGCCACCATTTCGGAACTTTGCAGTGCTACACCGAGTTGACTAGCAACCTGTCCCAAAAATTCGACTTCTACACTATCCCACTGACGCGGCGCAGAATGTTGATAAGCAGCTAGCAATCCCCACAGGTTACGTCCTACAAAAATGGGAGTTAAGGCATAAGCACGAATCTTAAACTGTTCTAAAATATCTAGGTGACAGCGCGAGTGTCCCACTTGATAGATGTCGTTAACAGCAAAATTTTCGTTGTTGCGGTAGCGTCCACCTTTGGTTTCTTGCAGGTGAGTATCTTCCCAAACGAGGTTTTTACCAAAGGGGTTGATGCTGTCCCATTGTGCTTCAACCATACCGAAATTACTGACAAATTCGCCACTCCAATCTGGATTAAAGCGATAAACACCAGCCCGCTCAACCTTCAAAAGTTTACATACTTCCTGGCAAGTGGTTTTCAAGATTAAATCAATATCCAGGGAGGAGCGAATTTTCCCGACTACTTCCGTCAAAGCACGTTGTCTAGCGATCGCATCTTGGAAAGCGATGGCTTGTTGTTTTGACTGCGCTACTATCTCGGATTGTTGAATTGCTACTCCTAATTGTGCGCCTACCTGCTCTAGAAACTCAACTTCATAATTTTCCCATTGGCGTGGGCTGGAGTGTTGATAGGCTGCTACTAGTCCCCACAGTTTTGACCCAATGAAGATAGGCGCTAAGGCATAAGCCCGAATCTTGAATTGTTCGAGAATATTAATGTGGCAACGCGAGTGACCGACTTGGTAAATATCATTAACGGCAAAACTCTCGTTATTGCGGTAGCGCCCACCTTTTGTTTCCTGGAGGTAGGTATCTTCCCAAACTAGATTTTTACCAAGGGGATTGACTCTATCCCATAAAGCTTCTACCATACCGAATTGACTAACAAATTCACCACTCCAATCTTCATGAAAACGGTAAATAGCTGCTCGCTCTAACTTGAGGAGTTGGCACAGTTCCTGACAGGCGGTGTTGAGAATAAGTTTGGTGTCTAGGGATGAACGAATATTGCCCACTACTTCCGTTAAAGCACGTTGCCTAGCGATCGCATCTTGCAGTTCTGCGGTGCGTTCTTTGGAAGTCACTAGGATTTCTGCCTGCTGCATGGCAATACCGATATGGCTGGCAGCTTGCAATAAGAATTCGACTTCGTTCGGATGCCATTGTCGAGGAGCCGAGTGTTGATATGCTGCCATCAAACCCCACAGTTTTGCACCAATAAAAATAGGTGCGATCGCATATGCCCGGATTTGAAATTGTTCCAATACTTCTATATGACAACGAGAGTGTCCGGCATCATAAATATCAGCCACAGCAAACGGCTCATTTTTGCGATATCTCCCTCCTTGGGTTTCTTGCAAATGCGAGTCTTGCCACACCAAGTCCTGCCCAAAGGCGATGAGTGTATGCCAAGGAGATTCTGCAAAGCCAAAATGATTAATGAAACTACCACTCCAATCAGAGTTAAAGCGGTAGATTGCTACTCGCTCAATCTGCAATTGTCGGCAGATATCTTGACAAGAAGTCGAACACAAAGACTCTAAGTTTACAGATGTCCGAATCTTAGCCAAAATTCTCGCCAGAATTTTTTGGTACTGAACCACTAACTGTAGCTGTTTAGGATACTCTGGTACGCCTAAAATGTTTGCAGTTTCATAACCGTTTGTGGTCATAGATATATATTAAAGTGAAACACTTACTTTCAGTGTTCCCTTGTTGATTTAGGAGATTACAGTTATGAAGGAAAACTTAGGCTGATAAATATGATGATTTGGTTAAGACAGAAGGTGGCGTTAACTCAACCTACGGGATCAGCGATCGCACTTTGAGGAAAAATTCTCCCCAAATCCAACAAGTTATCTTCAAACCCAGGAATAGCCACTGCCTCATCTGGTAAATAGATTTGCTTGCTCAGATAATTAAATTTACCTTGAGCATTTTGATAAGGTTGACTGTAACGCTCTAACTGACGAGCATTTAAATTGACAATCCAATAGTTAGCAATTCCAGCTTCTGCATATATTTCTAACTTCTTGGTTTGGTCGTAATCTAGGGTTGAGTCAGAAATTTCGACAACCAAGAAAATATCTCCGGGATAGGGATGATGATCTAGATAATCTTCATCTTTACCTCGTGCAATCACAACATCTGGTTCAGGTTCACTCTGATTTGGCAGGGTAATTGGATCTTGTCCACGAATGACTGCACTATCACCTAAAAGTCGATCTAGTTGTCGGCAAAGGATAGAACCGCAGACTGTATGAGGTGTTCCCTTAGCTACCATTTGGATGAGTTCTCCCCCGATTAATTCGATGCGATCGCCCTCTTTTAAAAATCCAAGTTCAATCAACTGATGATATTCATCAATGGTGAATCGCTTCGGTGTGACAACGCTCATAACATATCTGTATAGTGGTATTCCTTCACTTGTACCCTAGCAAAAATTCAGCTCGTAGTTAGGACTTTAGTCCTTAATTGTGAAGCACTTAAGTGATTACTACAAACTGATGAAAACTTTTGTACCCAACTACTGAATTACGAATTAAGAATTAACATAAAGCCTCAAACTGTTGCCAACAAAGATACAAAGCACGGGGTACATGAAAACATCCCTTCCATTTACCACCTTTGAGATTTAACAGCACTTCTCCACGACGATTTAAGTAGCCAAACCACTCTCCATATTCTGGATCAGCAAAGTGATTCCAAGTGTAATCGTGCATTTTTTGATACCATTCCCAACAGATATCACGACCAGTCAGCCGATAACCCATTGCCAAGGCTACTAAAGACTCTAAATGTACCCACCACAATTTTTGATCCCATTCCAATTGTTGTGGGGGATGACCTGCTGCATCCATAAAGTAATACAAGCCACCATATTCACTATCCCAAGCGAAATTGAGAATATTTAACACCACATCAACAGCTTGGTTAATGGTTTTGTTGTCGTTTTTCCGCCGGGCGATGTCCATAATAAACCACATCGCTTCGATACCGTGACCGGGGTTAATCAGCCGACCATCAAAACAATCAATGTGGGAACCATCAGGGGCAACATTTTCATACATCAGTCCCTGTTCTTGGTCGAAAAAATCCGTCATGACTTCCTGAACGGTTCCAGCCAAAACTTCCTCTAGGGTTTCCTTGGGTAGCAACCATTCCATTTCTAAGGTGAGGTTGGCTAAAATCATCGGCACAGAGAGGGCTTTCATCGGACGTGTGCCGGGGTAGGTTTTGGTATATTTGCCCTTGGGATGATCTTTGCGGCGCAGAACGTTGTTGTATGCTTGCATTGCTACATCTTTTGCCCACTCTTCACCAGAAGCTAGGGCATATTGGCTAAATGCCATCGCTGCAAAGCAATCAGAAAAGATATTGTAAGGCTGTATTAATGGTTGACCTCCACGGGTAAGGGCAAAATACCAGTTACCTTCTGCATCTCTGCCGTGTTGAGCGAGAAATTTAGCGCCATTATTGGCAATTTTGAGCCAGTTTTCGCGTTTTTCCATCTGGTTGCACAGCATGGAAAAAGTCCATACTTGGCGGTTTTGCAGCCAGATAAATTTATCTGTGTCATACACCTTACCCTGGCGATCGAGACAGGTAAAGTAACCCCCTTCTTCCCAATCAAGGGAGTAGTTTTCCCAAAATGGTAATACGTCGTCGAGGAGGGAGTTTTTGTAAAGTTCCGCCAGTGCTTGCAAGTTTTGCCCCATGATGTCACCCCCTGTTCAAATCTATCAGGGTTAATTATCACCTTGCAAAGGATAGACTACAAGTGGTCTAGGTTATATCAGTGAACAGTTACCGTCCTTTGTCTTGATTGGGCAGGTAAGATACCTACTACACAAGAATCATCCCTTAATTTAGCAATGTCTTATTTCTCTACTACGTCCATAAATGCGGTAATGATTTCACGCTTACGGATGGTGTCCTTAGGAACTAAAATCCGCCATCGCAGAGTACGATTTTCCTGACTCCAGTTGTCAAATCGGGCAATTTCCGAACCTGCGGTTTGAGGGTCGTCACCAGTTGCTGGATGCTTTGCAGTAAAGCCAGACAGGTACATAGTGTCACTTTCGGGAAAATATTTGATTCGCCGTAAATCGGTAAAGATGCGGGGAGTTTTGTCCTTTTGCATAGCACTATAAGTGTAGATGGGGTTGCCATTGCTATCCAAGCCTTGCAAGGAATAATGGTGAATCCCTTTTTGGTTCCGTAAAGTCGTCCAGACATCACCTTTACTATCTACCCACCATCCACCAACATAGGAGGAATCTTCCCCATTATCATATTCTCCTTGATCAAAAGCACCGTTACCGTTGCGATCGCGCCAAATCCATTCTCCTGTTTGTGGTTGATAGGGCGGCCAAGTTCCTGAAATTGCTTGTTTACTCTCGCTATTTGTACTAATAAACATTCCAGCAGGAATGGCAATATTGCCATCCTTGCTGGGATTGAACCGATAAATCTGCAAGGAATTGGTGTACATATCCAAGAGAAACAAAAATCTTTGACCATTGATGCGACGCACAAAAGTAGTATCTGGGGATGTATGCAGACGGGGATCTTGAGGATATTTGAATGCGTTCAAGGTATAGGCTTTGTAAATCCATTGCTGACTCGCAGGCTTGCTATGATCTATCAAGAAATGTTCATACTTAGTAAAAATTTCTCTTCCATCTGTTGTAGGGTCAGCATCAGCATTTTCTTCCAAGGATAATCCTAATAATCGCCATAGTTGTTTTCCTGATGGCGAAAACTTCCTTAAATCCGTTCTGGAATTATTGAAACCATTGCTATTAATATAAAGATTGCCTTCAGTATCTGCACCTACTCCCGTTAGTCCATAAAGCTTTAAATCTTGGACTTCGCCAGGAATACCTCCATAAATTCCTCCAGTGCTACCAAAAGTGTCAACCTGCAAGGGTTTATCTGTAATGCTATAAATCAATACTTGCTGAAGCGGCCCATTTTCTGCTACTAACAGTCTGCCTTGATTATCGACTGCGATCGCTTCTGGTACTACAACATTAGTTATTTGTTGTGGTAATTGTTTTCCTGATGTGGAATAACGTAATATTTTAGCAGGATTATTAGCATCTTTCTTTTGAATAATCCACAGATTACCCTGTTTATCAATAGCTATACCTCCTGGTCTAGCAACACTAAAGTTACGTAATTCTTTCATCGTGTCAGTGTTAAAGACGCGAATTTTATTAGTTCCCGAATCACTAATATATAAATTTTTATCTCTAGTTACTAATCCAGTAACTTCACCTTTAATACTGGTAAGTAACATACTTTTATCCCAGCCTATTCCACCAGTAAAAGGTGCAGGTTTACCAGATAAGTCATAACGTCTCACACAATACCAAGTTGTTCCTTCTGGTGGATAATCTTTATCTATTTTGCCAACTGATCCTTGACTCATTGCAATGTAAATATACTTGCTATCAGCTGTGACAGCTTTACCACCACTACGACTCCAACCATGAATGTCACTGAGCATCCCAATAACACGACCGTCTTTATATATTGATGCTTCTGCTCCAGCTTCATCCCAGTGACTATTAGTATAAATTATACCGTTAGGAGTAACATACATTGCCTCTATATAGTTTTGTACCCACTTATTAGCACCAGTAAAAGTATTACCAATCCAATCGGTTTTGTAAGTATTTTTCGGGACTTTACTTAATGTTAAATCTATTGGAATAATAATGAAAGTACCAAGAAAGCCAATTATCACTGCAAATAAAAATAGTAAAGATTTAGATTTCCTATTTATTCTCTTTTTTAAAAAAATCTTATAATATTTATTTAATTTTGATGTTACTTTATACAAGTAATACGTAAATGAAGGCTTCATATAATCAGCAGTTTATTTAACTTCCTAGTTTCCAAACCCTAAAATTAACGAAATGTACCCTATTCAAAGGACAAGCCATATATACAAATAGCTTCTTAAATTAAGATTACTAGGTTGTAAAAAATTAACAGGATAAGATTAAACAATTTATAAATGTCTACCTTTAGTTGTGTCTATTGATACGAATTTTATGTACGTTTGAATATAATCTAAAACCCTCACATTCAACTTTACTAAAGATGACAAATTTAGCTAATAAAAACCTTTTCATCAAAAGTAAAATAAATTTTTTATTGGAAAATAGATGTTAAACAGACTACAAAAATCTTCCTAATATCATCAATAAAGGGTGAAGTCAGTTTTTGTATATCTCATATACACTTTTTTAGATAGAGTTAAAATTATCTTTCTGTTTAGAAGATAATACACAAATAACAAATGATTGCCCCTTGTCAGTTAATATTCATCGAATATTTATCAAAAAAATATGACTGTTAAATTTTAAAAATTAGTAGAAATAATATGTATTTAGTATATTAAGATACTTTATAAGAAATAAAAGAATGCCAGAGATTATCCTTTATTTATATATTTATTTACCAAGTTGTTTTTTGACAAGTATGTATTCAAAATTAAATCCATAACCCATCCAATAATTTCAGATTAAATCAATAAAATCAACTGTGTTATGAAAAATACACTGAGTGAAAAAAGAATCTAGATGCTGAGGAAATAGTCAGGTTTAGACTTATAATCGGTCATTTCTGTTTATTTAAAGATTTGATAAATAAAAATGCCCAATCATAAATAAATTTAAATAAAATCTATATCGAGTTAGATGTAATGCTTACTGATGGCTGAGAAAATTAGAGAATATAAATAATAAATAGCTGCTTATAAACTACTTACACTAAAACAGACGGATAATTTTTCTCTGGTAACAGTTTATGGTTAAATTTTGCCATCGTGCTGAATATACAAACAGGGCTATGCTTTATTTGAAAAAAATATATTTTCAAATTTGATATATTAATAGGAAATAAAAGTGGAAAATAAAAAAGAAAATTTAAAATCTGCTTCTATCTTAACTCTAGCTTCAGGCTGGTTTCCTACGAATCCTGGGGGGTTAGAAAGGTATGTCTATGAACTAATTTATCAATTATCAGCCAATCAAGATAAAGTTGAATTATGTGGAGTTGGTTTACCAGAAAATGAATCCTATTTGCCAATAAATTTAACTAATTTAGCATCTCAAGATAGTTCAATTTGGCAAAGATTCGTGTCTATTCGGACTAATTTTAAAAGAACAAGAATAGACAAACCAGATGCTATTAATTTACATTTTGCCTTATATAGTTTTCCTATTTTGGATATTTTGCCTAAGGGTGTTCCCATTACGTTTAATTTTCATGGGCCTTGGGCCTCGGAAAGTAAACAGGAATTAGTAAAGAATAAACTCAGTATTTTTTTAAAGCGTCGGCTAATAGAACAAACTACATATAATCGCTGCGATCGCTTTATTGTTCTCAGCAAAGCTTTTGGTAATATATTACACCAAGAATATAAAATACCCTGGAACAAAATATACATCATACCCGGTGGCGTTAACATTGATAAATTTCAGCCAAATTTATCACGCCCAGAGGCTCGTCAGCAGTTAAACTGGCCTGAAAATCGCCCTATCCTATTTACATCTAGACGTTTAGTTCATCGTGTAGGACTAGATAAACTATTACAAGCATTAGCCATCATTAAACCAAAAGTCCCGGATATTTGGTTAGCGATCGCCGGTCGTGGACATCTCCAAGCTACATTAGAAAAACAAGCTCAAGAATTGGGTTTAGAGAACAACGTAAAATTTCTAGGTTTTCTCCCAGATGAGCAATTACCTATCGCTTACCAAGCCGCTAATTTAACGGTTATGCCAAGTCAATCTTTTGAAGGATTTGGGTTAGCAATTACTGAATCTTTGGCTTGTGGTACTCCAGTTTTATGTACTCCCATTGGGGGAATGCCAGAAATTTTAACCCCCTTTTCACCAGAATTAATTACTACGTCTGCTGAATCTATTGCTATTGCTGAAAAACTAGAAAACATATTACTAGGAAAAATACCAATCCCTTCACGAGAAGACTGTCACCAGTATGCCGTAACTAACTTTGATTGGCAAAAAATCGCTCAACAAGTCCGACAGGTTATTTTAGCTTGAAGATATGAAAATATTATTTTTAGACCAAAGTGGTAAACCTGGTGGCGCAGAATTGTGTTTAATTGATATTGCTAAACCTTACCGCGATCGCGCCTTAGTTGGTTTATTTGCAGATGGCTCATTTAAAACTTTACTAGAGCAACACCATATCCCTGTTGAAGTATTCACAAATCAACCAATTCAAGTCCGTAAACAAAGCAATTTATTGCAAGCATTCGGTAGTTTGGGACAACTTGCACCCCTAGTCGCTAAAGTAGTACAGAAGGCTATTGAATATGATTTAATCTACGCCAATACACAAAAGGCGTTAGTTGTTGGTGCGATCGCTAGTTTTTTTACTCGTCGCCCCTTAGTCTATCATTTACATGATATTCTTTCCCCAGAACACTTTAGTCAAACTAATCTGCGAGTGGCGATTAACTTAGCTAATCGTTTCGCCTCATTGGTAATCGCCAATTCCCAAGCAAGTCAAACAGCTTTTGTACAAGCTGGAGGACGCGCAGAACTAACAACAGTTATCTATAACGGTTTTGACACCAAACTCTATCAAACTAGTGCATCAGATATTAGTAAATTACGACAAAATTTAGGTATAGAAAATCAATTTGTAGTTGGACACTTTAGCCGACTTTCACCTTGGAAGGGACAGCATATTTTGCTTGATGCACTAGCTCAATGTCCGCCACAAGTAACAGCACTTTTTGTAGGTGATGCCCTATTTGGTGAGCAAGAATATGTCAAACAATTACATCAACAAATTAGCCAATTAGGGCTAGAAAACCGCGTTAAATTTTTAGGATTTCGTGCTGACATTCCCCAATTAATGGCAGCTTGTGACTTAGTTGCCCATACTTCCACCGCACCAGAACCCTTTGGTAGAGTTATTGTTGAAGCCATGCTGTGCGGTAAACCTGTTGTTGCAGCTAAAGCCGGTGGTGCAATCGAATTAGTTGAACATGGGATGAATGGATTTTTGACTACCCCAGGAGAACCCCAGGAACTAGCAAAAATTATTCACACCTGTCTTGAGGATAGACAACAAATCGCAACTATAGCCAGTAACGCCAAGGTTACTGCTAGTCAGCGCTTTGATGTGATAAATATTAATCAACAGATTGCCCAAGCGGTATCAAATTTTTTAGTGGGTTATTGTCACTAAATCAGCAGAATCAAAGAATTGCTTATTGCGGTGTTTGGACTGGTTTTAAATTTCTGGCTTTGTAGAATGTCTCTAGGCTATCGCGATCGCCTACAAAACGCCAGTGCCAAGGTTCATAACTCACCCCTTGAGAGTTGTCCTTGGGAAAAGACATCTCAAAGCCAAACCGAGCTGCATTTGCTTCTAGCCATTGAAAAGCTCTAGTATTTTCAAATCTGGCTTGAAGATTAGTTACTGGCGCTGTGCCGTCTCCGATATCCACAGCGTAACCTGTATGATGTTCACTATGGCCAGGAGGAGCGCTGAGAGCTGCGCGTTGAGCAGGGGTTTGATTACGTTGAGCGCCAATAGCAAAAAACAACTGCTCTTGCTGCTTTACTGAACGAAAACCTGAAATAGGTGCTAGAACTACACCCGCACTCCGCGCCGCTTGTACCATTGCTTGGAAGCGCTGGGCAGCAGTTCTTCGTAATCTTATACGTCCATCGGCAGTAATGGGCGATAATTCTGATTCTGGTGCTTCTGGATACGCCAAATGACCTAGTATGGTTTGCGGATCAGCAGGGTTACTGACTGCTGGTACTGGCGTAGCAACAGAACTAACTGGCGCAGGTTGAGACTCAACAGTTTTTTTCGGGGTGGTGATAAAAAACACAAAACCGCTAATAACTGCCAATACAAGAAATGTGCTTATTCCCCCAATCACAAAAATGAGACGTTGCAACCGTTGTTGAGGTGTGATACCAGGAGTATCGCGTACAGCTACTGGGATATCATCACTGAGTTCATCAAATGCGTTGTGTGTTTCTCCAGAAAACCCTGCTTTATTCAAAGGTCAACTCCTGCTTTTGTTTAACTGTGATAGAAATTGTAGACTTGATAAAAATAAACTTATTGGGTAGCATTTTACATCTATAATTCTTAGGCGCAACATTGGGAAATCTCCTAGAACTATACGTCAAACTTGTAGGGTTAGTCCTAGTAGGATTTATTCTGGGACGTAAGCTACCTAGTACAGTTCCTACCCGCCTGGCTCAGTGGCTTTTCTGGGTGGGAGTACCGATAAGCATAGTATCTTTTCTACGACAGACTGACTTATCAGGACAAATTTGGATAGCTCCAGCGATCGCTTACCTTGCTATTCTACTAGGTGCATTTTTAGCTTGGCTAGGAATCAAAGGACAGACATACTTAAGTAATACAATACCGCAAAGACCCACCCAAGGAAGCTTGTTACTCGCCGCCATGCTTGGTAATACAGGTTACTTGGGCTTCCCAATTACCTTAGCAATGGTAGGTAAAGAATATTTTGCTTGGGCGTTATTTTACGACCTATTGGGGTCTTTTCCCGGTGCTTATGCTTTAGGTGTAGCATTAGGCGCACATTTTGGCACTAATTTACAAAATCACAGCCAATTCACTCAAGTAAGCAGGGCTATTTTCATTAATCCTGCCTTATGGAGTTTTGGATTCGGCTTAATATTTCGTCAAATAGCAATTCCCGATATCTGGGAATTTGGCTTAGATAAATTCGCTTGGAGTACAGTAGCCTTATCTCTAGTGTTAATTGGAATGCGCCTAAGTAAATTAAATTCCTTGGGCAACTTACCACAAGTAGGTATCAGCTTAGGAATCAAAATGCTGATAGTTCCTCTAATTCTTGGCAGCACCTTACCACTTTTTGGATTAACCGGGCCAGCCGCCAAAGTAATTATCCTGCAAATGGCCATGCCTCCAGCCTTCGCATCTCTAGTAATTGCCGAAACCTTCAACCTAGACCGCAACCTTGCAGTCACCACACTAGCAGTAGGCGCTATGTTACTACTCTTAACACTCCCGATATGGTTATGGTTGTTTTGAATTGATTAGTTGTCAGTTGTCAGTTGTCAGTTGTCGGTTGTCATCACTCATTACTCATTACTCATTACTCATTACTCATTACTCATCAACAAGACTGACCGACCTTAGCCGCCAAATCTGCGGGGTTGGTATGTTCATAATGTTCAAAGGGCTGATGAATCCAAGGATTATCAGGCAGATAATCGACATAGTAATTGGGTGCTATCACCGAACAGGCTTTATACCAAATTACAGCTGTGCGAATTTCTTCAATTGGGGAATCACTATATTGCTTCAGCCAAGGGATAGTTTCTTGGAGTGTGATTCCAGAGTCTACCAAGTCATCGACTAGAAGAATGCGCGAGCCTAAACTTTCAGTAGTCATTGTCAGGTGGAGAGAAAGAGTTAAATAACCTCTTTCTTGCTTACCAGAACCACCGTAAGAAGATGTTGCTAAAATTGCCAAGGGCTGTTGATAGATACGGGAAATTATATCTCCCACTCGTAGCCCACCCCTGGCTAGACAGACAATTTGATTGAATTTCCAGCCAGATTGATAAATTTGAGCAGCCAGTTGCTCAATTTTGTAGTGATATTCTGACCAAGAAACGTAAAGGTCTGGCATAAGGTAAGTAAGTTTAGGTGATACTAAAGGCGATCGCAATATTTTAATATGAGTGCAAGGTATTATGAACGACTCTGCTGCTGATGGTCATCCCCAGAAGGTTCAAGAAGGTCAAAAGCTAGATTTGAAAACCAAGCTGGCTTATGGTGCAGGAGACTTAGGCCCGGCAATTACTGCTAATATTTCTATCTTTTTTCTACTAATTTTCTTTACCAATGTTGCTGGTATCCCGGCTGGTTTAGCTGGCAGTGTTTTAATGATTGGTAAAATTTGGGATGCTGTCAATGATCCTTTAGTGGGAGTGTTGACAGATAAAACAAAATCTCGGCGATGGGGTCGTCGTTTGCCTTGGATGTTGTACGGGGCAATTCCTTTTGGGATTTTCTTTTTTTTACAGTGGATTGTACCGCGCTTTAGTAGTGACCAAAGTACTAATGTTTGGGCGTTATTTTGGTATTACGTTGCAATTGGACTCATATCACAAGTTTTTTATACAGTTGTCAACTTACCTTATACGGCGCTGACTCCAGAACTTACCCAAGATTATGACGAACGTACTAGCCTGAATAGTTTTCGCTTTGCCTTTTCCATTGGTGGCAGCATTTTATCTTTGATATTAGCTCAAGTGGTGTTTTTGAGGGTGTCTGGTGAGCAGCAACAATATCTAGTTTTAGCCGCAATTTGTACGGTAATTTCGGTTTTATCATTATATTGGTGCATTTTTGGAGTACGCGATCGCGTCTTGGCATTTGAAGCCAAACGTATCCAAGTTGAGGAATCAGCCTCTATTCCCTTCTTTGAACAACTGAAAATCGTTTTCAGCAATCGTCCCTTTCTATTTGTAATTGGAATATACCTGTTTTCTTGGTTAGGAGTACAAATAACCGCCAGTATTATTCCTTTTTTTGTGATCTACTGTATGTCTCTCAAAAATTCCGATGTCCCTACAGTTATGGTTGCAGTCCAAGGCACGGCTTTACTCATGTTATTTGTTTGGACTGCTTTAAGTAAGAGAATCGGCAAAAAACCAGTCTATTTTCTGGGAATGATTCTTTGGATTATCGCCGCGTCTTTGCTCTTTTTCTTACAACCTGGTCAAATAGTTTTGATGTATGTCATGGCTATCATGGCTGGTGTTGGTGTATCCACAGCTTACCTAGTCCCCTGGTCAATGATTCCTGATGTCATTGAATTAGACGAACTGCAAACCGGACAACGCCGAGAAGGGATTTTTTATGGTTTCATGGTTTTATTACAGAAATTTGGTTTAGCTTTCGGTTTATTTCTTGTAGGTAACGCCTTGCAAGCATCTGGTTTTCAAGAAACTGTCCCCGGACAAACTATACTACCAGTACAACCAGAATCTGCACTTTTAGCTATCCGGATTGCCGTCGGCCCTTTACCCACCATTTGTTTAATTTGTGGCTTAGTTTTAACCTATTTCTACCCCATCACCCGTGAAATGCACGCCCAAATTATGTTGCAACTCCAAGAACGTCAGCAGAAAAGAAATATCGATTAAATGAGGACTTACGCAGCTACCAAAGTTCTTTAATGCAACTAATTTATCTATTTAATTTGATTTAACAGCAATATTTTCAAAGTCTGCTACAGCAAAAGCAAACTCTCGAAAAGCTGTTTTAATCAAATCTTCTTTCATATTCCTATTTAAAGAAGTGTCGCGGATAACATCGGCTAACTCTATAAATAAGAGGGAGAATATGAAACGATCCTGACGATCAACCTGTTTTAAACAAGCTAATATGAAGTCATAAAGCTCGGTTTTTCTCGGTTTAGTTTGTTCATCCCAAATTTGCAATCCCAGACGAAAGGTTTTCAGACGTATCTCATTAATGTTGTAGGATGTATCTTTGTAGCGAACTGATACGCGTTGGGGCATTTCCATAAATTAAGCATACATATTCACTGTATGTTAGTTATTCATCCCTATTTATTCACATCCGGAAAACAAAATGTTTCAACAAAAATCGAGAATATGTTGAGCAGTAATTTTTGGTTGTTCTAAATGTGGGATATGACCACAATCTTCAATCCAAATTAATTGGCTGTGGGGAATTGCCCTTTTAAATCTTTTGGCATCTTCAGTACCCAAAATTTTATCAGAATCACCCCATAAAATGAGAGTTGGTGGTGTAATTTCTGCCAATTTTTTAAATCTAAAAGCTGTATAACCACCACTTTTAGTAAAAGCAATTAAAGCTTCAGGCCAGCTAGGCATTTCTAAATGTAATGCACCACAATATAGAGCATCAATTGTAGCAAGACTAGGATTTTTGTACGCAAGGCGAGAAACGCGATCGCGCACTTTCGGACTACGTAAAAACTGAGCCGCTAAATAATCCAAAGGAGGAAACATGAATTTCGTTAACGGTGAACCTCCCCGCAAACCAGCACTGTCAATTAATACTAGTTTCTTAACTACTTCTGGGTAAGTGAGGGTAAAATCAATCGCTGCTGCACCCCCCATCGATGCACCTACTAAAATCACAGGCTGGTTGATCAGGGTTTTCCAGAATGAATATAGGTGAGTTCTGATGGCAATGGGGCTAAATTTTATCCCTGCAAGTCTCTCTGTAAATCCAAAACCCAACAAATCCACAGCCCAAGTTTCATTCTCTTTTCCTAACAGTGGTAAAAGACGACGAAATTCTAATGCAGAACTATCAAAGCCGTGAATTAATAATATTGGTGTACCACCATTACCTTGATGGACATAGGCGGTGGTGATTGGTTGATGACTCAAGGGAGTGGCGATCGCCTGAGTTTGAATGGTTTGCGCTAAGGCGATGGACTCAGACTCGGTAAGTTGTCCGACTGCGGCAGGTAAAAAACTTGGAAACATGGATATTATCTTACCAGAAGCAGGAGTATGCAGAACTAGTCATTAGTTAACAGTTAAAGGTTTCCACAAAAGAAATTTTCTCCTGAATATCAAAATGGGGTCTAAAGCCTCGTACAATTAGTATCACTTAACTTTTTATCAGGAGCTAATGCCATGCCAATGGCTGTTGGCGTAATCGAAACTTTAGGATTTCCGGCTGTATTAGCGGCAGCAGACGCAATGGTAAAATCTGCCGCAGTTACTATTGTCTATTATGGTCAAGCGGAAAGCGCCCGCTTGTTAGTTGCTGTCAGGGGACACGTTGCAGAAGTTAGACGAGCCGTAGAAGCGGGAATTGAGGCGGGTGAGCAAGCACACGGTGGTGAAGTCATCACCCATTACATCGTTCCCAATCCTCCAGAAAACGTGGTAGATATTCTCCCCATTCACTTTACTGAAGAATCAGATCCTTTTAGGGTCTTCTAAGCAATCCTGCTATCAGAATGTGTAGCGAATATTCGTACAATAAACTAGTACGCCACATAAATTAATTATTCATACAGGAGATTATTAAATGTCGTCATTACAGGCCGTTGGAGCATTAGAGACTAAGGGTTTTCCGGCTGTGTTAGCAGCAGCTGATGCTATGGTTAAAGCCGGTCGTGTTACTCTCGTTGGCTATATCCGAGTTGGTAGCGCTCGTTTTACAGTCAATATTCGTGGAGATGTTTCGGAAGTCAAGACAGCGATGGCGGCTGGCGTAGAAGCAGCACAAAATGTTTATGGTGGTACATTGGAATCTTGGGTAATTATTCCCCGTCCTCATGAAAACGTTGAAGCAGTCCTACCTATTGGTTATACGGATGCTGTTCAACAATATCGAGATTCTGTAGAAAATCCTATTATCCGTTCATCCAACGGCCGATAAAACTAATCAAGATAAAATTAAAACCCCTTCTTCTGTAAGAATTTGGGGTTGTTTTGTTATCAAAAAACACAAAGTCCACATCGTTTGAAGTGGACTTGTAATTTATATTTTAGTGGATCCGAGCAGAGTCGAACTGCTGTCCAAATTGGGTATTGACTCCCCGCTCATTCACAGGTTTAGCCTTTCTGACCCTCAAGGCGGGAATCGTTCATTATCCCGAACGTAGGATGCTCTGATTTAATCTTAGCTAACAAGCCAACCAGAGAACGCTTGTTAGAGCATCCGTTGGGGGTTGGTCTTCAGTCCTTAACGGAGTCAAACCGAAGACGCTCGAACCTGTAAGAGGCTATTTAGGCAGCTACTAGAGCGTCCTTACGAGCAAATTTTACGATGTTATTCGCATTTACTTTTGTTTTGAGCCTTTGATTTGCGAGAGGAGACTCACTCTCGACCTGAATCACAGAGTAGCGTTCGCCAACCTGTCGAAACCGTTACGGACCCCTGTGCTATATATTCATTATAGTTTGTCGTCAGGGAAATGTGTTACACGACGACCAAGAAATCTTAAACTTTCATTACCGATGCTTAACTGTCATGGGTCAAACTACAGGCAGAGTTCACTGGACAATTCAAGATGTTACCGCATTACCCGATAACGAATGGATTCGTTATGAGATTATTGATGGAGAATTTTTGGTGACGCGATCGCTCCACTCAAACTATCATGCTGTTGTCACCGATTTTAAAAGATGACGGGGTGCGATCACCATAACGATTATCTCAAACTATCATTCAGCCCATGCCGCAGTTGAAGCATCTATCAATCTTCTTCTAACTCTTGAAAAAGGCTTGGGATGTCTCTTACCCCATGTAGAATACGAATGACTTCAATACCTTCGTTGATGGGACGGTAGAAAATTAGGTAATTGCCTACTGGAAAACTTCGCAGATTGGATGCTAAGGAGTCACGCTTTCTTCCCATGCCTGGGTTTGATGCCAGTATTTTGAGTTGGCTATCAATTTTTTGTAGCAACCGATCTGCTATTTCAAAGCTGTCAAGCTGTCATTAGCAATAAAATTCCAAATATCCAATAAATCAGCTTCAGCAAGCGGTTTTTTGAGCATTATCGCCATTATGCAGATTCTTTCTCCTGCCGTTGTTGTTTTGCCTTAGCGATAATTTCATCCATGTTTAGAGGTGTAGATTCTCCACTATCAATTCCCAGTTGAATCTCCCGACGTAACTCTGCTAGATGTATTTCTTTCAAAGCATCGTGTTCCTTGAGCAGCAGTAAACCTTCACGAATAACTTCACTTGCAGAAGTATACATCCCGCTTTCAACTTTCGATTGCACCCACTTTTCCAATTCGGGGGTTAAAGACACATTCATCTGCTACCTCTTGATAGGCTGATAACAATAATGCTATCGGCAATAAAAAAATGTCCAAGTTTGTTATTGCTATGGTTTGAAGATAGCTTAAGTAAGAGAAATTGCGATCAGGTACGCCCCGCCACAGGCATTGCACCACCCAAACTATCATCCTGTGTACAGTGTCACCGATTTTACTCAAAAGATGACAGGTGGCACACCATCAATTCAAACTTGCTCAGGTGCGACTACTCCAACATTTTCCGAATATATTTCAATATTAAAAATTTTAATAATGTTTAATTTACCTAGTTAAATCATAATTTTGATATTGATGATGAATCTCTAAAAATTTTGGGAATACTAAACTATATTTTCTAGCCAAGATTTTCATTAACCAGTTAACCGTTCAACTAAGAAGGATCATAAACATGGTTTGTGGCATTTACCAAATTGTAAATACTTCTAATGGTAAATCTTACATTGGTCAATCACGCAGTATACATAGACGCTGGAGAGAACATACAAGAGGTTTAAATAGACCTAATGCTTTAGAAATAGGAAATTACCCGCTAAGATGTGCTTTTCTAAAATATGGATTAACGGAAACAGTTAGTACATCAGATAAAATTGGGTGGTTTGATTTTAGAATAATTGAGCAATGCACAGAAGATAAATTATTAGAAAGAGAACAATTTTGGATAAATACAATTAACCCAGAATATAACTGCAATATTTGGACTCCAGCTAGAAAGAAAAATAAAGTTGATTCTGAGAAAAAATTCTGGATTCAATATCATAACTACAATTCTTTAGGTTATTTACCTGTAGAGCATATTCTTGATGAATATTTATTAGAAGAATATGATTATGATGAAGTGTTACCTGGGATATCAACTAATAAAAGAGCAGTATTAAACACTAAAGGTGATACTATATTTTTAATAGTAGGCATAGGAGAAAAACCTAAACAGTATTATCTTTGGTCTGCATTTATATGTGAAGAAAAAACTATCAGTGAGTATGAAGATAGTTATTTCTATGGCGCTTTCGGTTCTGGTCACTTGATGAAATCCCCTCAACTTTTAAACTCAAAAGAATTTAATGAGTTTAAAAGTTTTTGTGGCAATTTTGGCTTTGGTTTTATGCGTATCAAAGATTCACCTTACTTGAATAGATTAAAAGAATTATCAGAAAACCATAAACCAAAAAGTTTAAAATTTAATTTTAAAAATTATATAAAAGATTTTTATGCACAAGTAACTTGTGTCAACCCCAAAGAATTTTCTGCTTATCACCGTCGAGGTTTTAGCCGTCATTTAGCTGTTTCCTTACATCCTGAAACTGCACTACCTGTATTAGCTGGAGAATGTACAGTTCTACTAATCTGTGAGCCAACTAATCATGTTTTAAAATATAAAGGTAGTACACTTCTAATTCATATATTAGAATTTTATGACGAAGAAAAAGAACAAGAATATATAGAATCTTATGAATTAAATGAAGAAACATTTTCTATTTATTCAATTGCCGGATGGATAACTGTTGAAAATGTTTTTAAATATGATGCAGAAAGTTTTGCTGCTGATAGAAATTTACATTTGCAAGAAAATGATTTTCGTTATTACCAAACGCACTGGGGGGATGGTAAATGCGATATCTGGGGTATTTATCTAAAAGAACCTGTTGTTATAAAACCGCCTATATGTAACGTATTTCAGCCAGAAGGTATTTATAGTGGTGATATATGGCAGGCAGAAAATTTATCGCACTTAGAAGTCTTTCAATTAGCATTAAAAATACCAGTTAATGATGAATAGTCTCATTAACAACTACTTGGCAGTTAAAGGAATTATCCTCAAAAGCAAAAATAGCTAATCGCTAGTTTAAAACTCACCAGCAATTAGCTATTAGTTATAGTTAGCAATTGACTTGTTCCTAAGTCAAGGCTTCTGCACCACCAACAACCTCAAGGAGTTCTTGAGTAATGGCTGCTTGACGGGCTTTGTTGTAAAACAAGGAAGGATTTACACATCTGTCCGTCTGATACATAATAATTCTTAGCCAACTGGTTGCATCGAACTGATTTGCCCTAGCTCAACACTCACAGCATCAAAGCGATCATCCCCTGGACGGTAGGATAAAACTTCTATACCAATTGGCTCGCCACTTACCCCATCTTTGATCAAAATTACCCCATCTCCAAGCTCAGTGGCAATTTGGTTTTTTCTGGGAACTTGCCAAAATACACTTAATAGCTCCATTTCTGGTTCGTAAAACACCTTTATTTGAGCCACACTGTTTCGCCCTCCTTAATAGCATCGGTTTGGTAGGCTGTAATCAAGAATCCATCTCCATTTAAGCGTCGAGCCACCGCAACAACCCAACGTTTTTCTTTCCGTTCCCGATAAAATAATAATACTTCTGCATCTCGGCTACTGCGTCGAATTTCGTCCGGTGCAGCAAGAGCTGATTGAATTAGCTCCTCCAACGCCTCTATATCAGGATGCTTGATAATCAATCGTTGCCAATACTCTTAGGATGTTCTCACCGTAAAGCCTAGCGGTGTAGAAATTTCAAACTTCATGGAAATGTTAGCACTACAAAGAGTCGTATCACATTTGTTTGTCGCATATGCCCAAAAGCAAAAATAGCTAATCGCTGGATTTAAAGTTACCAGCAATTAGCTATTAGTTATAGTTAGCAATTGACTTGTTCCTAAGTCAACGCTTCTGCACCGCCGACAACCTCAAGGAGTTCTTGAGTAATGGCTGCTTGACGGGCTTTGTTGTAAGACAATGATAGGGATTTGATTAATTCACCAGCATTATCACTAGCGTTGCTCATGGCTGTCATCCGCGCTGCTAGTTCACTAGCAGCAGATTCTTGCAATGCGCGTAATAGCTGGTTGCTCAAATATAAGGGCAACAGAGAATCGAGAATTTGTACTGGGTCTTGCTCGAAAATCATGTCGCGGGGCAAAGGACGGACTTGGCTGGTGACGGTTTGCCGTTCTACTTCAAATTGACCGCCACGGGTTGTCAGGCGGAAGATTTCGTCATCAGCTGCTTCTAAACCTTGAGTGTCAAGGGGTAGCAAGGTTTGAACAACAGGACGAGAGCTAACCAAGGAGACAAAGCGGGTATAAATTAACTCAATGCGGTCTACTTTTTCTGACAGGAATAAAGATAGCAACTCATCGGCAATTTTATTAGCTTCATCGGCAGTGGGGATTTGCTCTAAACCACTGTAACTAGCATCGATTGGTTGCTCACGCCGTTTAAAGTATTGTTCAGACTTACGTCCAACGACTACAAATGTGTAGTCTAGACCTTCTGCCTTTAGTTCTTTGGCGCGATTTTCGGCACGACGGATGACGTTGGTATTGTAACCGCCACACAAACCACGATCGCCGGAAATAACCAACAACCCTACTGATTTAACTTCCCGCTTCTTCAGTAGTGGTAAGTCTACATCTTCAAACCGCAGACGGGTTTGCAAACCATACAAAACTTGTGCCAAACGGTCAGCAAAGGGACGGGTAGCAATTACCTGTTCTTGAGCGCGACGGACTCTAGCCGCAGCTACCAGCCGCATGGCTTCTGTAATTTTTTTGGTGTTCTTGACCGACTGGATGCGATCGCGTATTGATTTGAGGTTAGGCATATTATTTGTTTATTGTCAGTTGTCAGTTGTCAGTTGTCAGTTGTCAGTGTTTAATACTACTGACCACTGACTAATGACTAATGACTAAGCAGTAGCTTTGAAGGTCTTTTTGTAATCTTCTAAAGCTGCCTTCAAGGATTTTTCTTCGTCATCACCCAATACTTTCTTAGATTGTACGTCTTGGAAGTAGGGGGTAGTGCCTGACTTCAAGTAATCTCTAAAGCCTTTGGTGAAGGTTGTAACTTTATCAACTGGAACATCATCTAAGTAACCGTTGATACCAGCGTAGAGGATTGCTACTTGTTCAGCTACGGACAGGGGTTGGTTTTGGGGTTGTTTGAGGAGTTCCCGCAGGCGTTGACCCCTTGCCAACTGGTCTTGGGTAGCTTTATCTAGGTCAGAAGCAAATTGTGCGAAGGCTTGCAGGTCGTCAAACTGTGCTAGTTCGAGTTTAATCTTACCTGCAACTTTTTTCATCGCCTTGGTTTGTGCCGCAGAACCCACACGGGATACGGAGATACCAGGGTTTACAGCCGGGCGTACACCAGCGTTAAATAAGTCAGAGGATAAGAAAATCTGACCGTCGGTGATGGAAATTACGTTAGTAGGAATGTAGGCGGAAACGTCACCGGCTTGGGTTTCGATGATTGGTAGGGCAGTCATGCTACCTTTACCGAGTTCATCACTGAGTTTAGCTGCTCTTTCCAACAAGCGGGAGTGAATGTAGAATACGTCACCAGGGTAAGCTTCCCGTCCTGGTGGACGACGTAGCAGCAAGGACATTTGGCGATAAGCTTGGGCTTGCTTAGATAAGTCGTCATAAATTACTAAGGTAGCTTTGCCTTTGTACATGAAGTACTCAGCAATGGTAGCACCTGTGTAGGGAGCCAAGAATTGTAGAGTCGCAGGTTCACTGGCACCAGCAGCAACTACTACTGTGTAGTCCATTGCACCTTTTTCTTGTAAGGTTTGGACTACGTTAGCAACGGTAGAAGCTTTTTGACCGATCGCTACATAAACACAAACTACATCTTCACCTTTTTGGTTGATGATGGTGTCAATGGCGATCGCTGTTTTTCCTGTTTGGCGATCGCCAATGATTAATTCCCGTTGACCACGGCCGATGGGAATCATGGAGTCGATAGCGGTGATACCCGTTTGCATGGGTTCGTGTACTGACCGACGAGCAATAATACCGGGGGCTGGTGATTCAATCAAACGGCTTTCGCTGCTTTTGATTTCTCCCTTACCATCAATAGGACGACCCAAAGCATCGACAACGCGACCAACCAAGGCTTCGCCAACACCGATTTGAGCAATTTTTCCAGTAGCGGTAACGGTGCTACCTTCTTGAATTTCCCGGCCTTCACCCATCAATACCGCACCAACGTTATCTTCTTCTAAGTTTTGGGCGATACCAACTGTGCCGTCTTCAAATTCTAGAAGTTCGCCAGCCATAGCCTTTTCTAGACCATAGATCCGGGCGATACCGTCACCTACTTGTAATACAGTCCCAACGTTAGCAACTTTGACTTCTTGGTCGTATTGCTCGATTTGCTGTTGAATAATACTGCTGATTTCGTCAGGTCTAATTGAAATGCTCATGTGTGTATCTTTTTTTCTTGCGAGACGGAAGATATTTAATAGACGCGAGAAATAATATCGCGTCTGCATTTAGTTTGAGGAGTTAAAAGTTAAACATAATGCACAAAAAACATTAATTGTCAAGTGCTAGATGTAAAACCGCTAACTGTACCTCTGAACTTTCTAGCTATTGCTTAAGCGCAAGGAGAGGCGACGTAGCTGACCCCGGATACTAGAGTCAATTACCTGAGAGCCGACTTTGATGATCACACCACCAATCAGGCTACTGTCTACCTTGGTTGCCAGTTCTACTTGACGAGCTTTGGTGATTGCCAGTACCTTCTCTTTAACTGCTTGCTGTTGATCTTCTGTTAAAGCTACAGCAGAAGTAACTTCCGCTAATACGGTTTGATTCAGTTGCCGCAACAGTGCCAAATACTGCTGTAAAATCTCTTCCAAGAAGAAAATGCGTCGTTTATCTACCAACAACAGCAAGAAGTTACGTAGGTAAGGACTAGCTTCACCCAATATTTGTGTAATCAGAGATTTTTTGTTCTCCGCTGCAATAAAGGGGTTGTCGATAAAGTTCCGTAGCTGCTGATTTTCCGAAAGCAAGTTCAGCAAAGTACGCGCATCTGTGCCGAAATCTTCCGTCAAGTTTTTGGATTTAGCGATTGACAACAGTGCCTGAGCGTAAGGTTGGGCTACCTCAGTGTTTGCTACTTTACTTGTCATACTCCGCCTCCCAATTGTGCGATGCTACGGTCAATTAGAGTTTTTTGAGCATCTTCACTAATGCCACCTTGTAGTTCCGACTCCGCTTTTTGCAATGCCAAAGTAACTACTCGCTGCCGCAACCCGGCGATCGCTCTTTCTAGTTCTGCATTCAAGTCTGCTGCCCCTGCTTCTTGCAAGCGTTCAATATCCACAGCAGCTTGGGCAATGATAGCCTGACTCGCAGTTTGGGCGTTGTCTTGAGCTGATTTTTTGATTCTTTCAGCTTCTGCTTGCGCTTGCTCTAGCTTTTGTTGCGCCTCTTTCAGTTGCTTAGCTGCATCTGCGGCGCGTTGTTCTGCATTCTTAATTGCTGTTTCAATGTTTTCGCGGCGAGTTTTCAGGGTAGTCCCCAACACTTTCCGCCCAAAGACAAACAGCACAGTAATAATAATGGCCAGGTTAATCAGGTTGGTGTCGAGAATATTGGTATTTAAACCAAAACCACCTTCCGCCGCACCTTCTGCCAATTCACCTCCAACGGCACTGGCTTCCGCCATCAACAGTAAAAAAGTCCCCATGATTTTCCATCCACAACTGCGCTGCCAAAGGTTTGTGTCATTCGCCCTTCGTCACTTTTTGCTGTTGACTAATGACTAATGACCAATGACTAATGACTAAAATTTATTGAGTTAGCGCTGGTTTACTAGATCGGCTCCCAAAAGCTTTTCTAGGATTTGGCGACTTAGGGCATCAACTTGCTGCTCTAAGGAAGCCAGAGCCTGCTGTTTTTGCTGCTCAATCTCACCGGCAGCTTGTTCTCTTTGTGCCTGTGCCTCTTTTTGGGCTGCTGCAATTTTTTGTCCAGCAATTGTTTGGGCTTCGGCTTGAGCGTCTGCAATAATTGTCTGTGCTTGTCGTCTAGCTCCTGCTAACTCTTGCTCGTAAGCCTCTGCTAATTTCTCAGCTTTGGACAAACGCTCTTGGGCTTCTAATTGATTGTTACGAACATATTCATTTCGTCCATCAATAGCTTTACCCAGGGGTTTGTAGAGAGTAGCATTCAGTATCAGAGCTAACACTAGAAACTGGATTGCCATCAAGGGTAAGGTAGCATCTAAATCAAACAGCCCGCCTTCCTTGGCAACCTCTTCCACCGCTAGTAAGGTGATCCAATGTGTCATGTTCGCTTGTTCCTATCTACTATGTTTGTCCTGAGTTCTGAGTTGTGAGTTACGAGTTATGAGTTAAGTGTTTAACTCCTAACTCCTAACTGCGTTGACTCAGCACTCAGCACTCAGCACTCAGTACCCAGTACTGATTATGCGAAGGGGTTAGCAAACAGTAATACTAGAGCTACTACTAGACCGTAGATTGTTAGCGCTTCCATGAACGCCAAGCTGAGTAGTAATGTACCGCGAATTTTACCTTCTGCTTCTGGCTGACGTGCAATACCTTCTACAGCTTGTCCTGCTGCATTACCTTGACCAATACCAGGGCCGATCGCAGCCAAACCAACAGCTAGAGCAGCAGCTAAAACGGAAGCAGCAGAAACTAATGGATCCATGATATTCTTTCCTTACCTTAATGAAACGAATGGTTTTGTTAGTGGTCAGTGGTCAGTAGTCAGTAGTCAGTCGCTAATAACTGATCTACGTCTACTTTTCTGAGGGGTTTTAATGATGTCCCTCATGCTCTTCGCCATGATGATCTTCCATCGCTTCACCGATGTAAGCCGCAGCCAAAGTAGCAAAAATTAGTGCCTGGATAGCGCTAGTAAATAGTCCCAAAGCCATTACTGGCAGAGGTACAAATAAAGGTACTAGTAATACCAGTACGCCGACTACAAGTTCATCAGCTAAGATGTTACCGAATAAACGGAAACTTAGGGAAAGGGGCTTAGTGAAGTCTTCAATAATCTTGAATGGCAACATGAATGATACAGGTTGCACGTAGTTACCAAAATACCCCAATCCTTTTTTGCTGAATCCAGCGTAAAAATACGCCAAGGATGTCAACAAAGCTAATGCAACAGTTGTATTGATGTCGCTGGTTGGTGCTGTTAATTCTCCTTCTGGCAAATGAATCAGCTTGAAGGGAACTAACGCTCCTGACCAATTTGACACAAAAATGAACAAAAACAAAGTGCCAACGAACGGCACCCAGGGGCGATATTCTTTTTCGCCGATCTGGTTTTTTGCCAAATCCCGAATGAATTCTAGTGCATACTCCATGAGGTTCTGTATGCCACTAGGAATCCGTTTAATGTTACTGCTTGCAGCCACAGAAGCTAGTACTAGCACGCCAATAACAAACCAGGAGGTGAGAAACACCTGACCATGCAATTTTAAGTTACCTATTTGCCAGTACAGATGTTTTCCCACTTCCAATTCGGCAAGTGGAACAGAGTAAAAGTTCAGAAAATTCAACATTTTCCTTCCATTTCAATTGCTTCTCCAATCTTACCTGGAGAAGAGGAGCCTTTTAAGGTTGCCGGAGCTTTGGCGAGTCAGAGATAAAAGCTACCCTAACTACATAGATAATGAGCGTCGCTTTATAGGTGAGAAATCCCAAGAAGATGGGCATTATTTGCAATTGATTCCACCGCGATGCCAGCAAAATCAGCGCCATTAATAAAGCCAACCGAGTTTTACTCAGTGACTGTTTTTCTCTACCTAAACGCTCAACATCTTTTGCCAACATTCTCAAGTAAACCACACCTGTACACGCTCCTAATAAATAATTCAGAGCAATGTTTAAGGAATAAAAGATCCAGACAGAGATAAATACAATCACTGTTAAGACAAGAGTGATTAACACCAACTCTTGATAGAGTTGATAAAACTCCTGCATAGAAGAGTTTGCTGGTTCTGTGTCCTCAAAACCAGGTTGAGTATCTTGTCGTGTTGTCGGAGTAGGTGCGATCGGTTCTTCTGACAAGCTCACGGGACTTGAAACCAGTACAGCTAACTTATTATGACTGCACATTCAGTCAGCTGAATCATATCACGATCCGGTAACAATACTTTAGAAAAAAACAATTAACTTCTTGTCAGGGATGGAGTTTTGTTTGACAAATTTGGGATTTTACCAGATTTTGGTGAATAACTTCCTCCAATGTTTTTTCTAGAGGTCTAGCCAATGCTTTTATGTTGTGATGAAGTCAGTTTTAAGCAAATTAGCTAGTGTTTGAGGCGGAATTACACCCCTGCTAATTTTTCAACAGCCCTGACTTGTAGAGTTTGTCATCCCCAGTTTGCTGGGCAAGAGCTAGACACACTTCTACTTTACATGAGATTTGCGAAAACGGGTTGTGGGCGATCGCCTGTCATGGGGTATAGCCTTTTGCTTATGGCGATTCCTGGTTAAGTGAGGTACAGGATTAATGTTTTTAAACGCAGAGGGGCGTGGAAGAAAACGCGGAGGGGCGCGGAGATGTGTACTCAGTACCTCAGCAGATTAGGAAACGCAATATCACGTATTGGGAGGATGTAGGAGTTTTAATTTTCACAGTGATTTTAATTCGGTGTCAGCATAACTAGCTGTTGTTTAATTAAGCTTCTAATTTCATCTAAGGTTAGCTGCACACTTGCCAAAATCTCGGCTAAGGTAGAATTGCCGTCGCATTTTTGTAAAAACTCTAACTGCGGTGTTGAGATGTTAATTACTTGGTAATCGTAATTAAATAATACTTGACTAGGAAATCCATCGATACAAGGATTTAGTTCAGGAATTGCTTGTAGTAGGGCGTTATCATTTGACCAGTCGGCTTTGGTGATTGGTGGACGACCAAGAAAAAATTCGTAATGGGTAACTTCTGGGTCTAGTAATTCTATTAAACGATAACGTTGGCGTTGGCTCAATTCTTCAGCTCGTTCTATTAACTCTGGTGCTTTCCCCAACAACCTGTCTAAGTTCCAAAAACAGGGATTTGAGAAGCCAATAAACTCTAAGCCTGAAGCATCAATCAATTCAAATAGTGTATCAATGTTGTAGTCAACCTCTTGGGGATGAACGTACATATCCGCAAAGCATTCATCACGTTGGTTTTCCATTGCCCAACGTTCTTTTTCTCGCTTGACAAGACGGTTGTTGTCTGGTAATGAAGCAAATATTTTTCGCCCGACTTGCACACCATCACGGTAATCGCCTCGTTTCTCATTTTGCAGGAGAGCGATCGCTTTTTGCATGAGTTGAATTTCCCAGCGCCCCAATTCCCCATACACAAAAATGTGCATCAAACCACCAGGAGCTAACTTTTTCGCTAAAGCTTGAATACCACGAATTGGGTCTGGTAAGTGATGCAGCACACCTACGCAGTTAATTAAATCAAACTCACCCGGTAACTGTTCCACATCGTACAAACTCAGGTGATGAAACTCGACGCGGTTTGCACCAGAACGCTGACAACGTTCTTTGGCTACTGCTAATGTACCTGCACTTAAATCAATCCCGACTACTTGCGCTTGGGGGTTGAGATGTACCAAATATTCCGTTCCCACACCTGAACCACACCCAGCATCTAAAATACGGATATTTTGCTTTGCTGGTTTCCGTCCTGTACAAAAACTGTAAGCCGCTAACCAATTCCAGCGCCAATTGTAACCAGGAGGTGGTTCATCTAGTATTGGTTCTGGGGGGAAAGGGTATGTATCGTAGAGTTTGGCTACAGCACTACTAACGGTTTGAGGGTCGGACATGATGAGGAAGAACGCAGCATTTCTGAGTTTAGCGGATAGGGGTAATTAGGGCAAAGGTTGATGTTCTCAGAAAGTAGAAGATTTAAATCTACAAGGCGATTAAAGATATTACTAACAATCACTCTCAGCTATTTGTTGGCGAAGGAAGAGTAGATACTTATGGAGACTTAGAGGTGATTCGTAAAGAAAATCTAAAGAGCTTTTGAGTAATCTGGACTAGATTTTAATCTAGATCAGGTTGAGTAGTTGTAGAAAATATGAGTAGTCTACCTAAGA
>NZ_JACJRF010000021.1 GCF_014697105.1 Anabaena subtropica FACHB-260
CCTCCACGAAGATTAAGTTGTCAAGGTTTTATAAAAACCCTGCGACCTATCCCTCAAACCTTTATCCATAAAGGATTTTGGTTGATTTCAGGTCAACGAATCGCACTATTGCCCTGTCCCCGGTGTAGCCTTTCATCCCTAGAGTAATTATACTTAACCCAAATGTAGGAGGGATTTTTTTAAGTAAATATGCCACTCTAATAAGTAATTCATTGTAGGTGAGCTATGGTTAAGCGATCGCCAGAATATATAGACGCATCTCAAGATATTAGAGTGGCAGCTACTACAAAAATTTGGGGGTTTACGGTCGGTATGCTCGCTCTTTGTATACCCCTTTCGGCCATAACTCGCAGTGGCCCTATTATCCCCCTAGCGGCTCTTGGAGGAGCAACAGCAGGCACTCTTGCAATATGGCGCTCTGATGAGAAAAAATTGAAAGCTCACTACTTACCAGGGCAACAAGTGGAATTACTAGAACAGAGAATTGCCAATTTAGAAACTATAGTTAGCAGTGACGACTCTTATTTACACCAAAAAATTCAAGGTTTAGAATCTGGGGATACCTCTGGTATCACTACTCAAGCTACTACGCCAAACAACAAAGCTTAACCTTAACCTTAACAACACATATCATTAATCACAAATTGCAACTATGGTCTTGATTTGCTGTGAAACTCGATTAACCTTAAACAATTTTTGCTGAGTTGTCTGTGTCTCAAAACCCAATTAAATCATACTCTTCTTTGGAAATATAACTGTTCTAGGGCAACAGTATCTCTTGGTTAAGGTTAGTTAGAATTGATGGACTTCATGGAAATTCTCCCTATCTGAGTCACATCAAGCAATCAAGGCTACAAATCCTGTTTATATGGATACTCTCTGCAAACTTTTGCCTATGATTGTGTTCTATGAGACTGCGAGGATTACGGAATTTTTAATTAACTAGAAGTTATAAACTTGATTAATTGCATTGGTATAACTTACCTTAAGTATGCAAAATTGTGCCACAGAAATGCAGATGGATTGGATTAGCTTACTCAAAGCTCAACAAGCTGATTTCCTTCTTCGTGTGAAAAAACCAAAAACTTACGATCTATCGTTGTTGGAAAGTCAAGTTAAAGGTTGCCACAGCGAAATTATGGCATTCTGGGGAGAGCCATTTGCCAAAATTCTGGAAGTTTCTCGCCGACAAGCAGAAATTCTCGCTAAAAACCCACCTCCCATCCCGCCTGAATATCCTGAACCCCCTGACTGGACGATACCTTTCCCTATCTATTTCCAGCAGCAAGCAGAAGATTATTTCTTGCGAGAGCAAATTGTCGATCGCATCATCACTGAACGTCTGGGTAAGTTACTGAAAAAGTTACCTCAGGATACAGTGAAAAACATGGTACTAGATGATGAGGGTAATTTGCGCGGTGAAAGTAAATTTACTTATTTACTAGCGGATAATCCCAAGTTAAGTGTGCAAGTTTATGTAGCGGATGGAGAAAGTTTTAACGGTATTAAGAAAGATAAAATTAAGTGGTCAGTTACTCAAGAAGATTTGAGAAATCACCAAGTATTAATTTTTCTGTGTTTATTTTATCCATCCACAGGTAAACTTGGTTATGAAAAACAAGCTGTAATTGCTGGATTTTTACCCACTAGTCAAATTGCCTTAACTGAACCAAAACTATATTTCACTCCTAGCCATTTGTTATATGCAGGCGGATTAAGTTGGTATTTAGAATCGCTGACTGTGAAAAAAGAGGCGAGACTGGATTTCCTACCAGTAGTGATTGAGAGGACAATACCAGAAACTATTCAAACCGTACCCTCGGAGCATCCCCGTAAAGAAATTATTGGTGATTGGGAATGCTGGCAGACATTGAGAGGACACACTAGAGGAATTAATTGTTTTTCTTTTAGTTCTGGGTGTGACAATGGTTTGCCGATATTGGCTAGTGGAAGTCGGGGAGAGACAAAGTTATGGGATTTAAGTCAAGGTGAATTAATTGATACCTTGTCAGAATATCCTTGGACTGTATCTGGGATAGTAGACGAAGTAAATTCTCTGGCTTTTGGTACCGATGGACAATTGTTAGTTAGTGGCGGTGCAGATTCCACTATTAAAATTTGGCATACAGGCGCACTAGATTTAATTGATATCCTGCATAAGCATAATGGGGTTGTGCGGTGTGTGGCTTTCACACCGGATGGAAGGATGCTGGCGACTGGTGGCGATGACAGAAGAATTTTATTTTGGGATTTGATGCACCGTCAGGTCAAAGCTATCTTGTCTTTAGATGATACGGCGGCTCATTCTCTGGTTTTGAGCCGGGATGGACAAACTTTAGTCACAGGTAGCTATCGCAAAATCAAAGTTTGGCAGACTTCTGGTTCCTGGCTGGGAAAAAATCTCAAGGATGCACAACCATTACACACTCTCATGGGTCATGGTCATATTGTGCGTTCTTTAGTGATGAGTAAAGATGGTCAACTGCTAATTAGTGGTAGTTGGGATCAAACGATTAAAATTTGGCACTTGGCGACTGGGAGATTAATTCGCACTCTCAAAGGTCATACAGATAAAGTTTATGCGATCGCCTTCAGTCCCGATGAACAAATTATTGCCAGTGGTAGCGCCGACCAAACTATCAAATTGTGGCACCTGGAAACAGGGGAGTTATTAGCTACGTTTACAGGTCACACTGATATTGTTACAGCACTAACTTTTACAACTTCTGGTGAGATGTTAGTCAGTGGCAGTTTGGATAAAACGATTAAACTTTGGCAGAGGAGTTAGTCCATAGTCAATAGTCCATAGTCAACAGCGCTAGTTAAATTAGCGTTGTTTTTTGGTACATATTTTAGGTGACAAAAAGCTGTTAATATCAAGTTGTTACTATATTACTTAAAAAACATAGTGATACAGTACCTGATACCATTTTGAATTAGTATCACCCTACAGCTAAGGGTCAATAACCTTGTGATATTGATGCTGCAAGAATGGGCAAAATAATGCTAAATATTCACACTCAGCCTTCTTCGCAGCACCAAAAAACTATGATTCATTTTAGTGTCCAAACTACTAAAAAGTTGCCATTACGCCTAGTTTTAATTATTCCTTTTGTATTGCAAATTTTTACCGCAGTCAGTCTTGTAGGATATCTCTCCTTTAAAAATGGGCAGAGGGCGGTGAATGAACTTGCTGATCAGCTGATGATGAAAGTGAATGATCTAGTTGATCAACATCTTGATACTTACTTAGCAACCCCTCATCAGATTAATCAAATTAATATAGATGCTACACAGCTAGGAATGCTGAATTTAGAAAATTTTCAGCTTACAGGACGTTATTTCTGGCAGCAAATGCGAGTATTTAATATTGGTTATATTAGTTTTGCTAATCCCCCAGGAGAATTTATTGGAGTTGAAAGATTAGATAACGGTAGCCTATTAATTAACGAAGTTTCTCAAAAAAATGGTATTGGCAGACTTTATGTTTACAATACTAATGATCAAGGCGATCGCCATCAACTAAAAGCAATTAAAGATTACGATCCTCGTGTAGAAGCGTGGTATACAGATGCAGTTAAGGTAGGTAAACCTGTTTGGAGTCAAATTTATTCATGGGAGGATAAACCAGAAGTTTTATCTATTTCTGCAAGTTATCCTATCAATGATGGTGCTAATAAATTTGTAGGTGTGATTAGTGTTGATTTAATATTATCACAAGTTAGCAGCTTTTTAGCTAATTTGGAGGTAGGTAAAACAGGAGAAATATTTATTTTAGAACGTTCTGGACTACTGGTAGCTTCTTCAACTAGTGAACCACCATACAACTTGATGAATGGAAAAGCACAAAGGCTATCAGCACTCCAGAGTAACAATTATTTAATTCAAGGAACAACCAATTATCTCCAGCAAAATTTTGGTCAACTTCAAAATATTAAAAATAACCAAGAGGCTGTATTAGAACTGGAAGGTGAAAGACATTTTGTACAAATAAAACCTTGGAATGATCAAGTAGGTTTGGATTGGTTAGTAATTATTGTAGTTCCTGAAAGGGACTTTATGGCGGAAGTTAACACCAATAATCGCACAACTATTTTACTTTGCTTAGGGGCGCTGATGATAGCGACAATAATCGGAGTATATACTTCCCGTTGGATTATACGTCCTATTTTACAGTTAACCCAAGCTAGTAGTGCGATCGCCTCCGGCAATCTCGACCAAGAAGTTACAATTTATGGCTTAAAAGAACTGAGTATTCTTGCCACATCTTTTAATAAAATGGCGGGACAGCTACGGGATACTTTCGCAGCATTAGAACAAAATAATCAAGAATTAGAAGAACGAGTTGCAGAACGAACAGCAGAAATTACAACCGCCAAAGAAGTTGCTGATGCTGCTAACCGCGCCAAAAGCGAATTCTTGGCTAATATGAGTCATGAATTACGTACTCCTCTAAATGGGATTCTTGGCTATGCTCAAATTCTACAACTTGATCCAACTGCCAGCGAAGAGCAAATGCAAGGTTTTAATATTATTTACGAATGCGGCTCTCATTTACTGACTTTAATTAATGATATTTTAGATATTGCCAAGATTGAAGCTAAAAAATTAGAACTTTATCCTACGGATTTTGATTTAGAAAAATTATTATTAGGCGTTTGTGATATTTGCCGTATTAAAGCAGAACTAAAAGAAATTTGTTTTATATATAAACTAAAAAATCAAATACCAAGCACTATTTCTGCTGACGAAAAACGGCTACGCCAAGTTTTAATTAATATTTTAGGTAATGCCATTAAGTTTACAGACAATGGTATAGTCACTTTTACTGTAGAAGTTATTAGTAGCAATAAAAAAATATTTATTAATGATAGAAATCAGGATTTACCAGTTGCGAAAGTTAGATTTAATATTGAAGATACAGGTATCGGGATGACAACCGCACAATTGAAAGAAATATTTTTGCCTTTTGAGCAAGTAGGAGATAATCTACATAAATCAGAAGGTACTGGCTTAGGACTGGCAATTAGTAGCCAAATTGTAGAGTTGATCGGTAGTGAGATTAAAGTTGAGAGTATCTATGGTCAAGGAACTAAGTTTTGGTTTGACTTGGATTTGCCTATAGTTGATACTTGGAAATCATCAAATTCATCTAAAATTACAAACACTATTATTGGCTATGAAGGTGAGCCAAAAACTATCTTAGTTATCGATGATATTGATAGTAATCGTTCTTTTATTGTCGATTTATTGTCATCCATAGGGTTTAAGGTGATTGAGGCTATTAATTTGCAAGAGGGTTTAGACAAGGCAAAATATAATCAACCAAATTTAATTATTACTGATTTAGCAATGTCTATAATTGATGGTTTTCAGATGAAGGAAATTCTGCGATCGCCAGAAGAATCTTCAAAAATAGTGATCATAGCTTCGTCTGCTAGCATATCTAACTTTACCCGCCAACAAAGCCAAGAAGCAGGCTGTGATGATTTTCTCCAAAAACCTGTAAAAGCTGAGGAATTATTTGATATATTACAAAATTATTTATCTATAAAATGGATTTATTCAGCTAGTCATAATTCTTCAGTAAAAATTAATTCTTATACAGAAGAAATCATATTTCCTCCTGGTACAGAACTAGTTAATTTATATCAAGCGGCTAAAGCCGGTTATGTTGTAGGCATTCAAGAAGAAATAGCCAGAATTGAACAATTAGATCAAAAATATACATCTTTTACTGATAAAGTCTCAGAATTAATTGCCGAGTTTGAAGATGAGGCTATTGTGGCAATGATTCAACCTTATATATCTTGTTGATTTTAATTTTTATAAGTACGTTAATTTCCGGAAAATTTTGCATAAATTGTGGATCTGAAACTACGATGTTTTACAGGATTATTAGATGAGCAGTCCCATAAATAACTCAATCTTAATTGTAGATGATATCCCAACTAACATCAAGGTTTTATTTGACATCCTTAATCAAAATGGTTTTCGAGTTTCTGTAGCTAAAAATGGACAAAGTGCTTTAGCCAAAGCGAAAGAAGCATTACCTAATTTAATTTTATTAGATGTAATGATGCCTGGCATTGATGGGTTTGAAACTTGCCGTCGCCTGAAAGCTGATCCAAAAACCAAGGATATTCCCGTAATCTTTATGACAGCGTTATCTGATACTGTTGATAAAGTCAAAGGTTTAAAACTTGGGGCAGTGGACTATATTACTAAACCTATCGAATATGAGGAAATATTAGCGAGAATTAATGTCCATCTAGAATTAAGGCGAACTCAACTAAAGTTAGCGCAAGAGGAAAAAATGTCTTCTTTGGGGCAATTAGTAGCAGGAATTGCTCATGAAATAAATAATCCCGTTAACTTTATTTATGGTAATTTAATTCATGCTCAAAATTATATTACAGATTTATTAGACTTATTAAAATTATACGAAACTCACACAAGTGATCCATCCCCAGAAATTAAAGAATTTTCCGAAAATATTGAATTAGAGTTTATTAAAAAAGACTTACCACATCTATTATCTTCAATGGCAATGGGAACTGAGCGGGTTGAACAAATTGTGCGATCGCTCCGTTTATTTTCTCGATTAGAAGATATAGAATTTCAACCATTTAACCTACATGAAGGCATTGATAGCACACTCATTATCTTAAGTCACCGCCTCAAAGCTTCCCCGACACGTCCAATAATTAACATTATCAAGGAATATAGTGACATACCTTTGGTAGAGTGTTATGCCGGAAAACTTAACCAGGTATTCATGAATCTGCTGGCTAATGCAATTGATGCCTTAGAAGAGTCAGTAGTTAATCAAAAAACAACTGACACACTGACAATTTGGATTCGGACAGCAGTCACAGATGACCAAAAATCGATATTAATTGAAATTGTCGATAATGGTATCGGAATTTCTCCAGAAGTACAACAGAATATATTTGAACAATTTTTTACTACCAAGCCTTTAGGTAAAGGTACGGGTTTAGGATTGGCGATCGCTCATGAGATTATTGTGGAAAAACATGGGGGTACTCTACAGGTAAACTCTACCCCCGGACAAGGCGCTCAATTTTTAATTACCATTCCAATTCAGCAAGTGATTGGTTAAGAATGGGGAGTAGGGAATGGGAAGTATTCGTTAGTAATTGACATCACTGGGGAAAACTTAATGAAGGTGTAGCAAAGAAGCTAGTACAATCTTTCCCCTTCCCTGTTCATCCCATAAATATGATTAATCCCACCATCACTCTTCCTGGGTACCACATCCTAGAATTTATTTATTCCAGCAGCCACACCTTTGTTTATCGGGGTCAACGAGATATTGACCAAGAACCTGTTGTCATCAAATTTCTCAGAAGTGAATATCCCACTTTTAGCGAAATGGTGCAATTTCGCAACCAATATTCCATTGCCAAAAATCTTGATTTTCCTGGTATCGTCAAACCCTACAGTTTAGAAACCTATCGTAATGGTTATGCGTTAGTGATGGAAGACTTTGGCGGTATTTCTTTGCAACAGTGGTTGCAGCACAATGTTTTAGATGTGTATGAGTTTTTATCAATTGCTGTACAAATTGTTTCTATTCTCGACCGACTACATCACCAACGAATTATTCACAAAGATATTAAACCTGCTAATATTCTGATTCATCCCAAAACTAAAGAAATTAGACTGATTGATTTTAGTATTGCGTCTCTATTGCCAAGAGAAAATCAAGAAATCCAAAATCCTCAAGTTTTAGAAGGAACTTTATCTTATTTATCACCGGAACAAACCGGACGGATGAATAGAGGAATTGATTATCGTAGTGACTTTTATTCCCTTGGTGTCACCTTTTTTGAACTAATTACCGGAGAGTTACCATTTATTTCTAATGACCCAATGGAGTTGGTTCACTGTCATATTGCCAAGCAACCAGATCAATTTAAAATTCACAATTCACAATTTAAAAATGAACAACTAGTTCCCCAGGTGCTAGGTGATATTGTCATAAAACTTATGGCAAAAAATGCCGAAGACCGCTATCAGAGTGCTTTGGGGTTAAAACATGACTTACTTTTATGCTGGAATCAATTAAGAGAAACTAGCATTATAGGTAATTTCTCATTGGGAACGCGGGATGTGTGCGATCGCTTTATCATTCCCGAAAAACTTTATGGTAGAGAAGTAGAAGTCCAAACTCTTTTAGCCGCTTTTGAACGTGTAGCTCAAGGTAAAACGGAAATTATCCTCGTAGCAGGTTTTTCTGGTATCGGTAAAACCTGCGTAGTTAACGAAATCCACAAACCCATCGTCCGCCAACACGGTTACTTTATCAAAGGAAAATTTGACCAGTTCCAGCGCAATATTCCTCTATCTGCATTTGTCCAGTCCCTGCGGAATTTCATGGGACAAATACTGAGTGAAAATAACATCCAAATCGCCCGTTGGCACGATCAACTTCTGCAAGCATTAGGAGACAATGGGCAAGTAATTATCGATGTCATCCCCGAACTGGAGCATATCATTGGTAAACAACCTCCAGTCCCAGCGTTATCGGGAATTTCTGCTCAAATTAGGTTTAATTTTCTATTTTTAAAATTTATCCAAGTCTTTACAACTCCTGAACATCCCTTAGTCGTTTTCCTAGATGATTTGCAATGGGCTGATTCTGCTTCTTTGACATTAATTCAACTATTAATGAGTGAAGTAGATCAAGGTTATTTACTTCTAATTGGGGCTTATCGAGATAATGAAGTTTCCCTGGTACATCCTTTAATATTGACATTAAATGAGATCGAAAAAATTGGGTATACCATCAACATCATTACATTAAATAGCTTACAACTAACAGACTTAAATTATCTTGTGGCTGATACGCTTACCTGTTCTCTAGAACTAGCTCAAAGACTGACCGATTTAATATATCAAAAAACTCAAGGTAATCCTTTTTTTACAAATCAATTCCTCCAATCTTTATATAAAGATGGAATAATTAAGTTTGATTTTGATATTGGTTATTGGCAATCGGATATTGCTCAAGTTAAGTTGCTTACACTCAACGATGATGTCGTTGAATTTATGGCACAACAATTACAAAAATTGCCATCTGCAACTCAAGAAATCTTAAAACTGGCTGCTTGTATTGGCAATCAATTTGATTTAAATACTCTGGCAATTATATATGAAAAATCACTCTTGGAAACAGCAAGTGACTTATGGGAAGCACTACGAGATGGTTTGATTTTACCTCAAAATGAAATTTATAAATTTTATCAAAATGATGAACCATCGGAAACTGGAGACTCGAATTTAGGAAATGAGCAATATTACCATTTTCCAACTTATAAATTTCTCCATGACCGAGTACAACAAGCCGCTTATTTATTAATTCCCGAAGGAGATAAACAAGCAACTCACTTAAGAATAGGAAATTTACTGTTAGCAAATAGCCCCTTTGAAACGACAGAAGAAAATATTTTTGAAATTGTTAATCAGTTAAATTATGGCTTAGAACTCACCATCCAACAAAGTCAAAAAGATGAACTAGCAAAGTTAAATTTAATAGCAGGACGTAAAGCTCAAACTGCAACCGCTTATGTTGCTGCTAGCCAATATTTCACCACAGGAATAGAGCTATTAGCCCCAGATACTTGGCAAACTCAGTATCAATTGACTCTAGAATTATATAATGCAGCTACAGAAGCAGCGTATCTCAGCACTGTGTTTGCAGAAGTCGAAAGATTAGCTGCAATTGTGCTGCAACAAACCGATAAATTTTTAGATAAAGCCAAAATTTATGAAATAAAAATACAAGTTTGTATAGCCAAAAATCAACTTTCGGAAGCTGTTGAAATAGGGCTAAAAGTCCTGAAGTTGTTGGGAATAGAATTTCCTCTACAACCAAACCAAGAAGATATTATCAGTGGCTTACAAACAACACAAAAGCTATGGGAAGGAATAAAAATTACCGATATTTTAGATTTGCCTGTAATGACTGACTCTGATAAGTTAGTGGCTATGCAAATCTTAATCAATATATCTGCTGCCAGCTATGTCACTTCACCATCATTATATATTTTGATCGTCTTTCAAGAAATCAATTTATCAGTAAAATATGGTAATACTGCTGCTTCAACTTATGCCTATGCTGCTTATGGTCTTATCCTTTGTGGGATAGTGGGAAATATTAGCTTAGGGTATCAATTTGGTCAATTAGCTTTAAACTTATTACAAAAGTTAAATGCTAAAGCACTGCAAGCAAAAGTCTATTTCCTTGTTAATTGTTTTATCAAACATTGGCAAGATCATTTAAGGACAACCATAGAGCCGTTAAAAGATGCCTATTTTAGTGGCATAGAAACAGGAGATTTAGAATTCGCTTCATATTCAGCCTTTAAGAAATCTGTACATTTATATTTTGCTGGTGAAGATTTATCAGTTGTAGAGCAAGATGTAAACTTATTTATGGAAGGCGTTAGAAAAATTAAACGTAGCAATACCATAAATTATTATCAAACACTCTATCAAGCAGTTAAATATCTCAGGCAATCCAGTAAAAAAGATAGTGTCAAATTAGAATTACCTGAAGATATAAAAGATATTAATGCTGGTTATTTTTATTGCCACGAAATGATAATTTGTTATCTGTTTAATAGGAATTGCGAAGCAGTAGTCAGTACGGCTTTTGCAGAAAAGTATTTAGAGGGGATGACAGCTTTATTTTTTGTACCTGTATTTCATTTTTATGATTCTTTAATCAAGTTAGCTATATATATTGATGCTACGCCAGATGAACAAGCAGAAATCATCTTAAAAGTAAAACTTAACCAGCAAAAAATGCAGAATTGGGCAGATAATGCACCAATGAACTACCTACATAAATTTGCTTTAGTGGAAGCAGAAAAATATCGAGTTTTGGGTGAACACACCTTAGCAATTGAATATTACGATCGCGCGATCGCCGCAGCACAAGAAAACCAATATCTGCAAGAAGAAGCCCTCGCTAATGAACTGGCTGCTAAATTCTATTTGGGGTGGGGGAAAGAGAAAATTGCTCAAGTATATTTAATTGATGCTTACTACGCCTATGCTCGTTGGGGCGCAACAGCCAAGATTCACGACTTAGAACAACGCTATCCCCAACTATTATCAAAACTCCTCTACCAAGAAACCATCGAAGAAAATCTAGCTTCCCTGACAATGACGAATAAAACCGTAGTTGCTACCAAAGCAAGTGGTTCAACATTTCTGGAGGGGATAACAGTAATGCAAGCCTATCAAGCACTTTCTAGCGAAATCGAGCTAGACAAATTACTTTCTACCTTGATGCAGGTAGTCATTACCAATTCTGGAGCGCAAAGAGGTATTTTATTACTGTTACATCAAGGAAATTTAGTTGTAGAAGCTACCGGAGACATCGCCAGCGAAAAAATTCAAGTCTTGCAATCTACACCTCTAGCCAATTTTCCAGATATTCCCCACGCTGTGATCAACTATGTGCAACGGACTCAGCAGACATTAGTAATTCACAATATCGCCAGTGACACTAGATTTGCCCACGATACGTATATTATTAACTACCAACCCCAGAGTGTTTTGTGTACTCCCATCCTCAAACAAGGTAAGCTGATCAGCATTGTGTACCTAGAAAATCAGCTTACCTCTGGAGCATTTACACGCGATCGCCTAGAACTATTGAATTTACTTTGCTCCCAAGCAGCTATTTGTCTAGAAAATGCCCGTCTTTACCAACAATCCCAAGAATCTCTGGAAAATCTCCAGCAAATGCAATTGCAATTAGTCCAGAGTGAAAAAATGTCGGCGTTAGGTAATCTCGTCGCTGGGGTAGCACACGAAATAAATAATCCAGTGGGGTTTATTGGGGGGAATTTACAACCAGCAATGGACTATGTAAAAGATTTACTGCATATCATTGACGTTTATCAAAAGTATTACCCCAATCCCATTGCAGAAGTTGTACAAGAAATTGAAGCGGTTGATTTAGATTATATCCGTGCTGACTTACCGAAGTTGATTTCTTCCATGAGAGAAGGTGTTCAGCGTATTCGCAACATTAGTACCAGCCTACGGACTTTTTCTCGTAGTGATAGCGATCGCCCAGTTTCCTGCAATCTACATGATGGCATTGACAGTACCCTTTTGATTCTCAAACATCGCCTCAAAGCTTGTGATGCTCGTCCTGATATTCAAATCATCAAAGATTATGGTAATTTACCCGCCATAGAATGCTTCAGTGGACAGTTAAACCAAGTTTTTATGAATTTATTAGCTAATGCTATCGATGCTTTAGAAGAAGCAAATTCTAGCCGGAGTTTAGATGAAATTAAAGCTAATGCTCCTAAAATAACAATTCAAACTCAAATCAGCACAGATAAAAATTATGTCTTAATTCGGATTAAAGATAATGGAATGGGAATGACAGAGGCGATACAGCAAAAAATATTTGATCACTTATTCACAACAAAACCTGTAGGACAAGGTACAGGTTTGGGATTATCCATCGCCCGACAAATTATTGTCGAAAAGCATCAAGGAACTTTAAAAGTAAATTCAGTTTTCGGTGATGGTTCAGAATTTATCATTTCTCTACCAATCAAAGCTAAATTTGTGGGTTGAATACAATCGTTTTTTTCGTCTTCTTCACATTGAAAATATATTGATGTTACAACAATTCCTAGCTACGTCTGTTGCTCTAGTACAATTTCTGGGAACCATACTCTCATAGCATCAGCAGTGAATAACTATAAAATAAACGAGTTTAAATCAAATGCTTGATACATCAACCGAAAATAGCTTCATTTTAGTTGTAGATGATACTCTCACCAATCTGGAAATTATATCTGAAGCATTGACTGAAGCAGGTTTTGAAGTAGCTACAGCAATTGATGGAAAAAAAGCACTCCAAAAAATACAACATAGATTACCAGATTTAATTTTGTTAGATGTAATGATGCCAGTAATGGATGGCTTTGAAACCTGTAAACATTTAAAAACTCATCCAGAAACTCATGATATCCCCGTGATTTTCATGACAGCCATTACTGACACAGATAGTAAAGTCGAAGCTTTAAGTTTAGGCGCAGTTGATTACATCACCAAACCTTTCCATAAAGCAGAGGTATTAGCTCGCATCTCCACACATCTGCAACTCAGAAACTTGACTAAAAATTTAGAAACCCGTGTAGTGGAACGGACTTCTGAACTTAACAGAGTATTACAAGACTTACAAGAATATCAACTCCAGCTTATACAACAAGAAAAAATGTCTGTTCTGGGACAATTGGTAGCAGGATTAGCTCATGAAATTAATAACCCAGTCAGTTGTATTTACGGCAATTTAGGTCACGCTCTATCATACTTTGAAAGTATGAGCCATCTAATAGACCTTTATCAAAATTACTATCCCCATCCTGTAACAGAAATTCAAAATGAAATTAGCGAAATGGATTTAGAATATGTGCGTTCTGATCTACCTAATTTAATTTTCTCAATGAAAGAAGGTATTCAGCGCATCCGAGATATGAGCAGAAGTCTGCGAATTTTTTCTAGGTCAGATACAGAAAACAAAATTCAATTTGATATCCATGAAGGAATTGATAGTACTATTTTAATTCTGAAGCATCGATTGAAAGGATCTGAAAATCGTGCTGATATCGAAATTAAAAAACATTATGGTGAAGTACCTCTGATTAACTGCTTTCCTGGGCAATTAAATCAGGTGTTTATGAATATTTTAGCCAATGCTATTGATGCTTTAGATGAATCATTTACTAGTAATCAGTCGTCAGTGATAAATAGTGAAATAATTGGTATTCCCCAAGTTTTAATTCAAACCATGCTGAGTGAAGATACAAATAACGTTTTAATTAAAATTAAAGATAATGGAATAGGAATGTTAGATGAAGTTCAGCAAAAGATTTTTGATAATTTATTTACTACTAAGCCTGTAGGCAAAGGAACTGGTTTAGGCTTATCAATTGCCCGCCAAATCATTGTCCAAAAACATGAAGGAAAGCTAGAGGTAAATTCAGCTATGGGAAAAGGTTCTGAGTTTATAATTACTATTCCCATTGATTGAAATGAAGATATAAAACTGTATATAATAACTTGGTAAAAACGTCGAATTCAGGTTAATTGAGTATACTGAAAAACAATATCCCCGGCTTCTCAAAGAAGTCGGGGATTTAAGATGTGAGGTATAGTCTATAAACCTTCTGGTTTCTCAGGAGGAATAGCACTTACCTGAGTACTGACAACTTTTGTGGTTTGCAAGATAGCAGTATTGGCAACAGAATTGTTTGCCAACGTGAAGAGTGGATTAGATAAAATTCCTGCTACAGAAGTTGCAATTAATGTCACTACTAAACCCACTTGCAACGGTCTAAATCCAGGTAAATCCCAACGTATTTCGGGATAATTCTTAACTGCGTCAGACATTTCTTGGGGTTCTTTAACTACCATCATTTTGACTACACGAATGTAGTAGTAGATGGAAACAACACTGGTCACTAAGCCTAGTAAGACCATCCAGTAAAGACCTGCTTGCCAACCAGCCCAGAACAAGTAAATCTTGCCGAAAAACCCTGCTAGTGGAGGAATACCACCCAAAGAAAGCAGAGAGATACTCAAACCTAGTGTGAGGAGTGGGTCTTTTTGATATAACCCAGAGTATTCGGCAATCTGGTCTGTTCCTGTCCGCAAGGAGAAGAGGATGATGCAGGTGAAAGCGCACAGGTTCATAAATAGATATACCAGCAAGTAGAACACCATGCTGGCGTATCCCGCATCAGTCCCAGCAATTAAGCCAATCATCACAAACCCGGCTTGGGCAATGGATGAATAAGCTAACATCCGTTTCATGCTGGTTTGGGCTAGGGCGACGACGTTACCCAAAATCATACTGAGGACGGCCAAGGCTGTGAACACAAACTTCCATTCCTCAGCGACGAAGGGGAAGACAGTAGTTAACAGACGGATAGCTAGAGCAAAGCCAGCTGCTTTGGAACCGACGGATAAAAAGGCAATGACTGGGGTAGGAGCGCCTTCATATACGTCTGGTGTCCATTGGTGGAAAGGTGCGGCGGAAATTTTAAAGCCAATACCCGCGATGACAAAAACCAGGGCGATAACTACACCCAAGGATTGACCAAGATTAGCTGCGACAATGCCATTAGCGATCGCACTCAGTTCTGTTTGTCCCCCAGATAAACCATACAGCAGTGACACACCATACAAAAATACTGCCGTGCTAGAAGCACCAATCAACAAGTATTTCAGCGCCGCCTCATTGGATCGGGGGTCACGCTTGGTATAACCTGTCAACAAATATGAGGAAATACTCAGGGTTTCTAGGGAGATGAAAATCATTACCAATTCACTAGCCCCAGAGAGAAACATCCCGCCCAGGGTAGCACTTAACAAAATAGCGATGAATTCAGCTAAAGCAGTTCCACTCTGCTCAATGTAGCGAATTGACATCAATATAGTTGTAACGGCAGACAAGGCAATGATACCGCGAAAGATGATACTGAGGTCATCACCAATAAAACCACCGGTAAAAGAGATGGGATTGATCGCATCCCATTGAAAATACAGGGCGACAACCGCCGCGAGTAAACCAGCGATCGCCAGATATCCAATCCAGCGTGAGGATGTACGCCCTAAAATCAAATCAACAATCAAAACCCCCATGAGGGTGACAATGACAATTCCCTCAGGCAAAATTGTTCCAGCGTTCAACTGGGCTGCAAGATTAGCAAAATCCATGAGATATATAGGTTTTGGCGATTAGACATCAAGGCTAACTTTGTTCATTCTATCTATTGTTTCTGACCAAAGTTGCATTTATCTTTTTAGCTTTCAGTTTATACTCGCTTTTGACTAAAAATTCCCCACTGGTAGCGTAGTAGCCTTTTGTTACTTACTGTTACTATAGTTGAGCCTTTTTATCTTAGTAGTCTACTGAAAAAAGCAGTAGCCTACGACAAAGCGTAGGCTAGGTAGGAAATAAGTATGACTGTAAACTAAAAACCGATGGCGATCGCTTTTATTAAATTCTCTATGGGGCTAACAAGCAAATAAGATTCTGCTTGAAAGCTAAAGTTCCATAATTTGGCAATTTTGTAGGTCATCGAGTTACTCTTGAATCTCAAAACTCTACCCAAGTTGTTAGCTGCGGTTAGATTTTCAAGTCAGTATCCCACCGTAGGTGATCGCTACTTAATTTTTTGCTTAATAAAAGTTACTACTTGAGCCAGCTGCTTCTTCAAGCCCTCAATTTCTGCTTGCATTTTGGCAACCTTATCATTGAGTGCTTGGATTTCAGCCGCCGCAGCTGCGTCTGTTTCAGCAGTTGCTACTTTAGTAGATGTAGCAACTGTAGATGTGGCTACAGTTGCTACAACACCATTTGTCATAGTAGCAGTGGCTACATTACCATTCTTAGTAGCAGCAACTGCTCCTACTAGTTCTTGGCGTGGCAGTTTAGCCTTAGTCATTGCTGACTTAATCGCGTTAATTAGCTGTTTTTGATCAAAAGGCTTACCCAGGAATTCAAAATATTCAAAAGGTTCGGTGAGTTTTTCCGTCACCTCTTCCTTCCGACCAGACATAATCACTAAAGGAATCTTTCTCAGTTCAGGGTTAGCTTGGACTTGCTGAAAAACCTCCCAGCCACTCAATTTAGGCAGTAGGAAATCCAACATGATCAAGCTAAGTTTTTCTTGGCGGATGAGATTTATCCCTTCCAAACCGTCCTTTGCTTCCAATACCTCAAAATTGCCAGGAGGCAACATTTCACGTACTTTTACCCTGACAACGGTAGTGTCATCGATAACTAGAATTTTGTTACTTGCCACGACTGATTGCTCTAACAGAATATTGAAGTTTAAATAGCGGCTTCCCTACGGGACGCTGCGCGTAGCTTGCTTCCACGAAGTGGTATGCCGAATGACCGTGAGAATGCTCCCACTATATCCAACATTGTTATTAATTGGGGGATAGTATATTTCGGTATAAATGTCGTTGTCGGCAGTGTTTTACAAAACTTCTAAGACCTATGACTTCCTCACAACCTGCTCAATTCAAGTCAGAAATTACGGCGATGCCTAGTTGGTTACGCCGTCCCATTGGCAAAGCCAGTGAACTCTCGACAGTACAGCGTATTATTAAGCAGCGCCAAATTCATACAATTTGTGAAGAAGGGCGTTGTCCCAACCGGGGTGAATGCTATGCCCAAAAAACGGCTACGTTTTTACTCATGGGGCCTACCTGCACCCGTGCTTGTGCTTTTTGTCAAGTCGATAAGGGTCATGCACCAATGCCAATTGACCCAGAGGAAGCGCAAAAAGTAGCAGAGGCTGTAAATTTGTTGGATCTGCGTTACGTAGTACTAACGTCTGTCGCCCGTGATGACCTACCAGATCAAGGAGCGGGTCACTTTGTGCAAACAATGGCAGCAATCCGCCAGTTAAGTCCGGGTACTCAAATTGAAGTTTTGACACCCGATTTTTGGGGTGGTGCAGGCGCAGGAGAAACAGGACAGCGCCAACGGATAGAAATGATTGTAAATGCTCAACCAGCTTGTTTTAACCACAATATTGAGACAGTACGTCGTTTAACCGGGCCAGTGCGGCGGGGCGCTAAATACGATCGCTCACTGCGGGTTCTGTCTTTAGTTAAAGAAATCAATCCCCATATTCCCACTAAATCCGGCTTAATGGTAGGACATGGAGAGACTGTTGCCGAACTTACCACAGCAATGGCAGATTTAAGGGCTGTAGGATGCGATCGCCTAACCATCGGTCAGTATATGCGCCCATCCCTAGAACATCTACCAGTCCAAAAATACTGGACACCAGAGGAATTTGACCAACTCGGCACATTAGCCAGCGAAATGGGTTTCAGTCACGTCCGTTCGGGGCCTCTGGTTCGCAGTTCCTACCATGCTGGGGAGGAGTGAAGAGATAGGGCTATATGGGTGTGAAGGAAGCAGAGGAAGAAATTTTAACTCAGTACTCCTCACTCCCTAATTCCTCATTCACACAAATATTTTTAAAGAATATGGGCAATTGTGTCCTCTGTTTGGTATTTCTGAAAAAGTCATGACATAAGGAGAAACGTCTGATGGCTAAAGCCAAAACTTCCCCAGTTGCCAATACAGGAAAACCACCCTATGCTTTTCGTACAGGTTGGGCGCTGTTGCTACTAGCTGTTAACTTCTTGGTAGCAGCCTACTATTTCCACATTATTGACTAGTTATATTTCGGGAATAGGGAGTAGAGAGTAAGGAGTAGAGACCAGGGAGTATGGGAAGAAAATTAGAGCAAATGGCTCTTTTTTCGCCTGCACCCTGCCTCTCTGCCCAATCTCCACCCTAATCCCCAAACTAAGTGGAATGGTGTTGCTCACATCGTGCCTTTAAATAAACCTTTAGGACGAATGAGCAACACCAAAATCATGATTAAGAGGGCTACACCTTGTTTGTATTGGGAACCTAAGAAGGGTGTACTAACTTCTTGGACAATGCCAATAATAAAAGCGGCGGCGATCGCTCCGTAAGGGTTGCCAATCCCACCTAAAATTACGGAAGCGAATAGAGGTAAAATCAAAAACCACCCCATATTTGGACGCACAGCTGTAATTAAGCCATACATACTGCCACCCAAAGAGGTGACTGTGCCAGCAATCAGCCAAGTCCAGAAAATTACTTGCTCGACATCAATACCAGAAACCTTGGCTAAATCTAAATCGTCAGCAACAGCTCGCATGGCTTTACCAATTTTTGTGTTTTGCAAGAGGTAGTGCAATACGCCAATGGACAACACTGCCAATGCCAACACTACCAGTTGATTTTGTGGTACTTTCACACCGAAAATATCTAAAGCAGGGGTAATGGGTAAATTATAATTTTGGTTTCTGCCGCCCCAAATCAAAATAATCCCATTACGTAGGAATAATGCCAGCCCAATTGAGATGATAATCAGAGTAGTAGAATTAGCGCGAATTGAGCGCATTCTTGACCACAGCAGTTTTTCCGACAGTAACATTGCTCCAACAGTTCCTACTACTGCCACTATCATCGATAACCAAATATTCACTCCAAACGTGTTCACCAGCAAAGTCAGATAAGCCCCTAAAGTTAAAAAATCACCGTGGGCAAAATTAGATAACCGTAAAATTCCATAGGTAAGAGTCAATCCAACAGCTGCAAGAGCAATAATGCTACCGACTGCAATCCCGTTGACAATCAGTTGAATCGTTTGTATATCCATGTTGCTAGTTAAATAAGCTAATCTATAGTTGTTTGGAAAGAATGATTTTCGATCCCAATTTCCAGTTTAATGGTGACAATCGATACTCTAAGTTATAGTTTCTCGACAAAAAAAAATTGTGAGCTAATATACATAGAATCGTAATTGCATTTTTTGCAAAACTAAAATTGTTAAACGGTCTAGTTGACCATGCAGCAGTATTCAAGCTTACCAGAACAAAACTCACAGATAGATGCAGCGCCAACTTTGTTGGCAACAATTCAGCAACTTCGCGCTGAGTTATGGCTGGAACGCAGCTTGAACCAGCTACAAAGGCGTTTGCATGATTGCCTACAGTCTGCTTTTAGCACTGTTCAACCAAGAACCACAGAAGCGGATATTTACCAAACTGTGATGAATGAACTTGACATTGCTTTAAACAATAGCAGCGTGGACTTTCCAAACTCTGCCTTAGGTGTCGCTCTGTTTCAACCGCAAGCAGCAGTTGGTAAAGTTTACTATATTTCTCGTCCCCTATCTCTAGGCTGTCAACCTCTATTTTTAGAAGTGATACCCAAAGAAGGGAAAAAATTGCGCCTGCAATTGCAAGAAGCAATCAAACTCAAAGATTTACAGGAACTAGAAAAGCAAAAACCGCCCAACGCTTGGCGATTAACGGATGATTCTGGTGCTGTGATTGGGTGGTTACTTCTGGCGATAGACAACTTAAAGCTTCGTGACAAAACATTCACCGCATCACATCCTCAACTGTATACGCAATTAATGGAGAGGTCAGCCGAGCAGTGTGTTAAAGCACTGGCTCACCTCCAGCAAATACAATCTTTACAGCAAAAATCTCAAAATTTAGGTGTTTCTAATCAAGAATTAGAGCGTACTAATCAACTGAAAAACCAATTTTTAGCGAATACCAGCCACGAAATTCGCACACCACTGAGTTCGATTATTGGTTTTACTCACCTACTTTTGGCGCAAGGTTATGATCCCAGTAGAGAACGCCATCACGAATATTTAAATATTATTCAATCTAGTGGTAAACACCTATTGGCTCTAATCAACGATATTTTGGATCTCTCCAAGATTGAAGCTAATCAATTAGAAGTACAGTGGGAAAAAGTTAATGTGCCGGAACTTTGTCAAAATGTATTAGCACTGGTAAAAGAGAAAGCCGGAAATAAAGGGTTGAAGTTGTCTTTGGAAATAGATCCCAATGTCAAAATGTTCGTGGCTGACTCTTTACGACTCAAGCAAATGCTCTTGAATTTGTTGTTTAACGCTCTCAAGTTTACCAGTACAGGCACTGTTGGCTTAAAGGTGAAACTTGAAGATTTATTTATACACTTTACTGTCTGGGATACTGGCAGTGGTATCTCTCCAGAGCATCTTGCTCTATTGTTTCAACCATATTTCCAAATCCCTAACCCTTCCTTTTCTCAACATGAAGGTACTGGCTTGGGGTTAGTGGTAACTCGTAAACTGGCAGAAATTCACAGTGGTTCTATAGAAGTGGAATCCGAAGTTAATCAAGGTTCTCGTTTTACAATTATCTTGCCTTTAACACAGAATGGTGAGGTATTTGTAGGAGAAGATGAGGAGTATGAGGAAGCAACATCTTCTGTATCTTTTACACGTACCATTTCCCGAGAAGTTTTGTTAGTTGAAGATGATTTACCCAATGGTGAATTGATGCAAATTCATTTAGGTAAATTGGGATATCAGGTGACTTGGGTGAAGAATGCTGATGAGATGTGGATTGCACTTGCTCAAAAACAGCCAGCAGTTATTTTAATGGATGTCTGTTTGCCAGGTGCTAATGGTCTAGATTTAGTTAAGCAGTTGCGAGAAAAATCTCAATATCAACAGATTCCTATTATTGCCCAAACGGCAATGGCAATGACAGGCGATCGCTCAATCTGTTTAGCTGCTGGAGTCAATGACTATATTTCTAAACCAATTGACTTAAACCTTTTGGCTAGTCTGGTGGCTAAGTATAGTCAGTTAGATTAGAGATTGGGGAGATGGGAGTGCTGACTAATGATTAATGACTTATGACTTATGACTAAAATGATATTGACTGAAAAACTTGAGCAATTAAAAGCCTTATTTGCAGAAATGGGACAGGCTTTAATTGCCTATTCTGGGGGTGTTGATAGTACTTTGGTAGCGAAGATTGCTTATGATGTGTTAGGCGATCGCGCTTTGGCTGTGACTGCGGTTTCGCCTTCGTTGTTACCAGAGGAACTAGAGGACGCGAAAATTCAAGCCGCAACGATGGGAATTCCTCATAAAATTGTCCAGACTCACGAGATGGATAATCCCAATTACACATCGAACCCTGTTAATCGTTGTTATTTTTGCAAAAGCGAATTACACGATACTTTAAAACCTTTGGCTTTAGAGTTGGGCTATCCTTATGTGGTGGATGGTGTGAATGCTGATGATTTGCATGATTACCGTCCGGGGATTCAAGCGGCGAAGGAAAGAGGCGCGCGATCGCCTCTAGCAGAGGTTGGTGTCACCAAGTTAGAAGTCCGCCAACTTTCCCATCAACTAGGCTTACCTTGGTGGGAAAAACCAGCCCAGCCTTGTCTAAGTTCCCGCTTTCCCTACGGCGAGGAAATTACCATAGCTAAATTGCAACGCGTAGGTAGAGCCGAAATTTACCTTAGAAAGTTAGGTTGGCAAAATTTGCGTGTCCGTTCTGAAGGAGATACAGCTCGTATTGAGTTATCACCAGAAAAAATCAAAGATTTTATCCTGACAACAGATTTACAGTCTGTCGTTAGCGCACTTCAAGAGTTGGGATTCCTATATGTCACCCTAGATTTAGAAGGTTATCGCAGTGGTAAATTAAACCAAGTTCTCAATCAAGCAAATTCCCCACTTAAAGTCTAATTACGAACTACGTAGCTTGCTTTTCTACGCAGGCGTAAGCCTACCCATAGGTTATGACAAATTATCAAAAAGTCTCCGTTTCCACTGACACGAGAATACAACCATTAATTCGCCAGCTATCGTCTGGTTGTTTCTCCATAAAATACAAAGCCCTGAGGGGGACACCATCAGGAGCTAAAAGCAACACTGGCTGAGTGATATTTTCCTGAATAGTGGTGACTTGCTCAAAGAATACTGAGCGAGGACGGTAGACAGCAGGATAACTCATGCTCACCATCCGCAGGAAATTATCTGCATTTTGAAATTGCTCTTGAATTGCGGGAGTAGCACAGGCAAAAGCACCTAGAGCATCATCTTGTTGAAAGGCTGCCAATTGGCTTTCAATGACAGACCGGATAGTAATAAAATCTTGATCTGTAACTTTCATAAGTATATAAATTACGGTAGTTTGTATTGACTCTCCGAATTTTAGATTTTGGATTGTTCTTTGGTACTCCTACGGAGAAGCAAGCTACAAGCCCTGCACTTCGTACTGCTATGAAAATGTGAACGGAAAAATCTCAAATACTCGCTGCGCTGCGTCCGCTACCCTAACGTCAATCTAAAATCCAAAATTATTTGATTGTTAACGGTCAACATTTCTGCTTTGAGTGAGTTTGAATTCTACTTGCTGGATGGCAAATCGCCATACATCATAACCGTCAGCAGACAAATGTAAGCCATCTGTCGTTAAATCAGAGCGTAAATTGCCATCCGCATCCGTAAACCAACTATGGATATTTAAATAATTTGCTTTTTCTTGTTTCGCAATTTGGGCAAGCTTTGTATTGATTTGACGAATACGACTATTAGAAATATTAGACAAGTGAGTAGGTAAAATAGATTGCACGAATATCTGAGTTCTGGGGTGAGATTGCCTTAAGCTACGGATCATCCGGCGGTGATTACGCAAAATGACTTCATCGCTAGACCCTCTACGTAAGTCATTAATCCCGGCCATAACGTAGATTGCATCAGGACGAGTTTGTGAAAATGCTGCCAATCTGTTAGCTATCCCACTAGAAGTATCTCCCGATATTCCCTGATTCAGCCACAATTTACCAGATGGTAGCTTTTCTCTGGGAAACCACATACTCAAGGAATCCCCTACTAAGATACTGAGACGGTTTTTACCTTGACCTTGGGCGATCGCTTTTGCTTCTAGAGCTAATAAACTTTTCCAGTCATCATAAGTTAGTTGCTGCTTTTTACTTGAATCTTCCCATAATTGCTCACTATCACTGTCTTGGCGCGTATAAATTTGACCAGTTTTCAGTGCTGCTAATCTGTAATGGTAAAGTTGATTACCAGAAGTAAATGGCAGATTAGTCGGTTGGGGATTGAGGTTAAAGAATGAGTTAATGGGTGTTGATGATTCTTGATTGGTAAATTGCAGTAAAGGGACATCAGAACTAGGAAGATTTTTTTCGCCTCCTGTTGGTTGAGAAGCTTTAGAAGGTGACAAAGTTTGACGGCTAAATTCTGGGAAGGAAATGTTAAAAAGCGTAGGAAGACTTTTTTCATCTACTGTTGATGGTGAAGTTTCTAACGCCTGCAATATTTGGTTGCTATATTCGGATAAAGATGTATTTGGGGTGATAGTGGTCTGTAGGCTTTGTTTTATATCCGACTCGAATCTAGAATTGTCTGGCAGGATATTCGCTATCTGTGGTAGAGCGGATGCTGGTAGTGTCAGTCCTGTTAACAAGCCTACTGCCAACAGATAAGAATCCCTCATCACTTTTCTCTCCTCTACTTACTGTTTTTTCGATGACAGCTTTAATTTCCTGCATTCAGGAATTTTACTGTTGTTAAAATATTATTTTTATTGAAAATGTATAGTTCTGTAAACTAGGTTAACGAGATTATATTTAACAATTCACAAATTCTTTAAAGCATATCTTGCAATCTAATTGATAACGAGTTTCGTGAAGTTAATACTTATCCAGTATTTTTACTTTATTTAGGGTTTTGTAATAATTGCTACCTAGCTTTAGGATATCTTTTGTGTCAAAACTTGTAAATATAGATTTTTACACATTTAAATAAAGTTCTATTGATATAGAAGAAATCAGTATAAAGTGCTAAGATTTAGGCGAAGTGATTGATGATTCCCTATAATTTCGTGGCTAGAGCTAGTACAGCGATCGGTGTTAGTCCCATTATTAAAGAGATTGTGCAGAAACAGGCACATTCCACTCGTTTAACCCTAAAAGAGGTAATTCTCATGGGAATGTTAGCAATAGATAAACTTGACGATCAAAGTCGTCAAGAGTTAGCAGACAAGGTTCATCAAATGCAAGTGAATGGTGAAATATAAATCTGCTTGATAAAGTTAATGGTCAAAAGTTGATAGCTAAATATATTCACTGTTGACTATTCACTAAATCTATAGCGACTTCCCAAAACGTAATCCTGATTAATTTCCATAGAAATCCATCGGCGTTGCAAAATTTCAGCAACAAACCCAGTAGTATTAGAACCTGCAAATGGATCTAATACTATATCTCCTTCATCAGTTAAGAACTTGATGAAGAATTCAGCAAACCCTTGAGGAAATCTTGCTGGATGTGGTTTGATACCTGCTGCTTTGCAACGTCGTAGATAAGCACTATTAGATTCAGTATTAGCAATTTCTAGTAAATTCGGTGGAATGGCACCCTGATTATCTTTTTGAAACTTATCAGAAATGTCATGTCCACTAGGACGGAGGTTAGCTTTATAGCCGCTTTTGAGTAATTTTTTCATACTTTGACTATAAGGCTTTAAAATTTTCCGGTTATCCGCTTTTGGGTTGGGTATTTTTGATAGCCACCAAACTACATTTACTGCATCTTTGACACGAACTCTTCTAATAGTCACCCATTCAGCCGGGGTAGGTAGTCGCGCCGGATTATAGTGATAGAATTCTTGAGCTAGAAAAAAACCGACTTCTCTACACAATTTTACTAAAATTTCGTATTGATAAATACTACGTATGGGATTACCAGGAAGATAAGCACCGCCTAAATCTAAAACAAATGAACCGTTTTCTGCCAAAACTCTTTTAAATTCGTAGGCGAAAGGTAAAAACCATTCAATATATTTTTCTGCGCTTTCGTTTCCATATTCTTTTTTGCGCGTTAAGGCAAATGGTGGCGAAGTAAGGATTAAATTAATACTGTCATTTGGGATGGATTGGATAATTTCCAGGCAGTCACCTAGATATGCTTGTCCGTATTGCTGCGTATAATTAGCTGTAAAGTTAATTACTTTTATGGTTGTTGTTTGCTGTGAGTTCAAGCGGCATCTAAATTATTTTGATGAGTCAAAGACTACCACTTTTTGTAAGGTAAAAATTTACCAGACATAGTAATTTTAACGCGATCGCCTTTTGGGTCTGCTTCTTTTTCCACATCCAAGGTGAAATCAATCGCGCTCATAATCCCATCGCCAAACTTTTCTTGAATTACTTCCTTAATTGGGAAACCATACACCTGCATAATCTCATAAAAGCGGTAAATCAGTGGGTCTGTTGGCACAACTGGCCCCAATCCTTTGACTGGGTATGCAGTCAAGTCTTGAATATGGATAGGTGCTAAATCTAATGCTTCCACCAGTAACTTAGCCTCTTCCGGGGATGCGCTAGCTTGGCGGTAAAATACAGCCGCAATCCATACTTCATCCCGTCCAAGAATTTTTTCTAAGTCAGCAAAGCTGAGTCCTTTCTCTTTTTTAGCTTCTAACAAAGTTTGCGTAATTTCGGGTATAGACATCTGGTAATTCCTCTAATAAATTAATTTTTCCAGAGAAAATTTTACCATGATTAGTCAGAGGCGATCGCTTTTTTAATTTACTACACTCAGATATCTACACACTGAGATTTATCAACCTAAGTTATCTATTTATTATGCAACGCCACAATTTTTTATGCTTTAACGTTGCGATCGCGGCAACTGTGATACTAGCTTTGCTAACTGTCAATATTTCTATAACTAATACCTATAAATCAAATAAAGTTAGCAAAAGTTATTAAATTGATTAACATTTCTCAATAAAATACTATAGGTGTTGACAAGCGATCGCTCTTTGGTTGCTATTATGTCAATTGAAACGCTTGAAGCATAAGTAAATTCAAATGCTGAATGTGATTTGCTCCTAATTTACCGATTCTTCTAGTAATTAATCTACGCTCAAGTGTAACTAGTCTGGTTACTCGAACCTTAGAAATAACCTTTAATCCTGTTCCAGAGAACTCCGTATCTGATTGCTCTAAAACAAATTCTTCGGGTGACAAATTATTAGTATTTTGAGAAGATATAAAACATACAGTTATATCATTACCTGCACTATCAACCCATAAAACTAAGCCAGGACGCAATTTTGTTCCAGTCAAATCTGTAAATGGGAATGGAACTAAAACTACATCTCCCTTTTGTAGAGACATTAGACAGTTTCCCCGTCTTCTAGAGTATATAAGTCTGGTTCATTATCTAAAAAGTCAAATACTTTACTTTTCTGTGCAACTTGCATAATCTCTGGTGTAGATGGATAAGAAGAATTAAAAAATAGTTTTTCTTCCAAAAGAAAGCGTTCTTCTTCAGATAAAGAAAATATTACTTGAACGAGAGATTCAATAAGTTTAGTGTTCATACTTGCCAGTAGATCAATATTTTCATTGCTGATACTTGAAATTAGTTTTAAGATATAGCTTTTTGTACTTATCTTTTGTGTTTAGAAAGAAAGCTCAAGAACTCTTCTACAACTACTTTTGGTTGGTGATAGCACTTTTCAGCAGGGTAATGTTCAATACAGAGAATCCCTGATTTTTTAAACCAAGCATCTTTTTCCTTATCCTTCTCATACCTACCTTCATGGAAAGAAATCTCTAAAATTCCAAATGTTCCATCTAGACAAACTAGAAAGTCTACCTCTCGATGATCTTCATAAATATTACCTGTTTCATGTCTTACAGCTAAAGGTAGAGGAAAGAACAAAACACCTTTAGCTTCTAATTCTTGTGCAATCCTAATTTCAGACTGTGATGCAAACTTTATTTCATTATAAACAATCGGCTCTCTACCTTTCCGAGCAAAAGCCTTCTCAGTAACAAGCCCTTGATTTAAGTCTTTTGATTTAGCAATGAGAAATTTAATAGTTTTTTGCCAGTTTTCTTCTACTTGTAACAACTTTATTCGGTAATAAAGTGGAAAAGATTGCATATTATTCCAGATATGGCCACTAGCAATGAATAGAAAAGTATTTTTTAGGTAGCTTTGAATTTCTTCATTATTTAAGACTGTCAACATCAAGTTAAACGGAAGGAATATAAGCAATCCTGAAATATAATTACGTGAATAGTATTCATCCCATTCATAGCCCTCTTATGTCAGACTGGGAAAACTCAATCGCTGAAAGCCTTTCGGAGCTTTACTTTTCAGTTTTTAGCTACAAATTTTAGTTTCTATTAGAAAAGAAAAGCTCAAAGCTTGATTAGATAAAAGTTCCAGTGTTTCGCTACGATTGTTGTTTTCCGGAAGTGACAGAACAGGGATAGTCAAATGACAATTCAGCATCAATTATAATTGCTGCGCAGTCTTTTCGTTCACTGTTAATTAAGAATTGAACCCAAGTTCTATGTAATTGTTCTATTAATTCTTTATCAGATAAATTTGGCATCAAATAATTACTCCTAAATATTTGAAATACTTTGATAATTTTTAGTATATTTTTTAGCAGACTCAATTATGTATCAGTTAAAAAAATCCCCTGCCGCAAGGTGGGGGATTTTTTTACTTACCTACAAAACTAGGAGCCAGATTAACCGAACTTACCAGCAGTGGAGGCGATGAGGAAGGCTGCGTAGGTGAGGACATAGCCGACAGTGAAGTGGGCTAGACCAACCACACGAGCTTGCACGATGGAGAGAGCAACGGGCTTGTCTTTCCAGCGAACGAGGTTAGCAATAGGAGTACGTTCGTGCGCCCAAACTAGGGTTTCGATCAACTCTTGCCAGTAACCTCTCCAGGAGATGAGGAACATGAAGCCAGTAGCCCAAACTAGGTGTCCGAAAAGGAACATCCAAGCCCAGACAGACAGGTTGTTCACGCCGTAGGGATTGTAGCCGTTGATCAACTGAGCTGAGTTAGCCCAGAGGTAGTCACGGAACCAGCCCATCAAGTAGGTGGAATTTTCGTTGAACTGAGCAACGTTACCTTGCCAAATACCTAAGTGTTTCCAGTGCCAGTAGAATGTTACCCAACCTACTGTATTTAACGCCCAGAACAAAGATAGGTAGAAGGAGTCCCAAGCGGAGATGTCGCAAGTACCGCCACGGCCTGGACCGTCGCAAGGGAAGGCGTAACCGAAGTCCTTTTTATCGGGCATCAGTTTGGAACCACGAGCATCCAAAGCACCTTTGACTAGGATGAGGGTGGTGGTGTGCAGACCTAAGGCGATCGCATGGTGTACCAAGAAGTCGCCAGGGCCGATTGTTAAGAACAAGGAGTTAGTACCAGAGTTAATGGCATCTAACCAGCCAGCCAACCAAACGTTACCGTAGTTTGGGTAGGCGGTGTAAGCAACGCTATCGGGGTTAGACAACAATGTGTCTAAGCCGTAGAGTACTTTACCGTGGGCAGCTTGAACGAACTGAGCGAATACTGGTTCGATCAAGATTTGCTTTTCAGGAGTACCGAAAGCAACTACTACGTCATTGTGAACGTACAAGCCCAAGGTGTGGAAGCCCAAGAAGAGAGATACCCAGCTCAAGTGAGAGATAATCGCTTCTTTGTGCTGCAAAATCCGGTCGAGTACGTTGCCTTTGTTTTGTTCTGGGTCGTAGTCACGAACCCAGAAGATGCCTGCGTGAGCAAATGCACCAACCAACAAAAAGATGGCAATGTATTGGTGGTGGGTGTACAACGCTGCTTGTGTGGTGTAGTCCTTAGCAATGAATGCGTAAGGAGGCAGGGAGTACATATGTTGCGCTACCAGAGAGGTAACGGTTCCCAGAGCAGCCAGTGCCAAAGACAACTGGAAGTGTAGGGAGTTGTTGATGGTGTCGTAAAGACCTTGGTGAGGTAGGTTGAACTGACCTTCACTCTTGCTACCAGGTACTAAACCGGACTTGGAATTCAGCATTTCTTTGATGCTGTGACCAATGCCGAAGTTAGTGCGGTACATATGACCAGCAACGATGAACAACACAGCGATCGCCAAGTGGTGATGAGCCATGTCGGTCAACCACAGGGATTCTGTCTGGGGATGGAAACCACCCAAGAAGGTCAGAATCGCTGTACCAGCGCCTTGAGAGGTGCTGAAAATATGTCCTGCTGTGTCAGGGTTTTCAGCGTAAACACCCCAGTTACCTGTGAAGAAGGGTGTCAAGCCTGCTGGGTGGGGTGCAGTGGTTAAGAAGTTATCCCAACCTACGTGCTGTCCACGAGATTCGGGGATAGCAACGTGAATCAAGTGACCAGCCCAAGCCAAAGAGCTAACACCAAACAAACCAGCTAGGTGGTGGTTTAGACGGGGTTCAGCGCTCTTGAACCAAGAGAGGCTAGGACGGAACTTGGGTTGTAAGTGCAACCAACCAGCAAACAGGAACAATGCTGCCAACAGAAGCAAGAATACAGAACCTGTATATAGTTCGTTGTTGGTACGCATACCGATGGTGTACCACCAGTGGTAAACACCAGAGTAAGCAATGTTTACTGGGCCGTTAGCGCCACCTTGGGTAAAAGCTTCAATTGCTGGTTTACCGAAGTGGGGATCCCAAATCGCGTGAGCAATTGGGCGGATGTGTAGAGGATCTTTAATCCACTGTTCAAAGTTACCTTGCCAGGCTACATGGAACAGGAGGCTGGAAGCCCATAAGAAGATGATTGCCAGATGACCGAAGTGAGTAGCGAAAATCTTTTGGTAAAGATTTTCTTCGGTCATGCCATCGTGGCTTTCAAAGTCGTTGCCCATCGCCATCGCATACCAGATGCGACGCGTAGTTGGGTCCTGTGCGAGATCCTGGCTAAATTTTGGAAATTTTGTTGCCATTGATATTTCCTCTGACCTTTAGCCATCAGGTTTCAGATTCCAGAGTTCTGAGTTTTGAGTCCCAAATATTGTTATTAAGCAACACTTGGCACTCACTACTCAGCACTCTATGTAACTAATTGCTAGCCTACTGAAAGTATGTGTGCGTGGAAGAATGCCCAGGTTGTAGCAATTCCTCCTAAGAGGTAGTGAGCCACACCAACAGCACGACCTTGAGTGATACTCAGAGCGCGGGGTTGGATTGCAGGAGCTACCTTCAGTTTATTATGCGCCCACACAATGGACTCAATTAATTCTTGCCAGTAGCCACGACCACTGAACAGGAACATTAAGCTGAATGCCCATACAAAGTGAGCGCCCAAGAACATTAGTCCATAAGCGGACAACGCACTTCCGTAGGAGTTGATTACTTGAGAAGCTTGCGCCCACAAGAAATCACGCAACCAGCCGTTGATTGTGATGGCACTTTGGGCAAAGTTACCACCAGTGATGTGAGACACATTACCTGCTGCGTCTACTGTTCCCCATACATCAGACTGCATCTTCCAGCTGAAGTGGAAAATTACAATTGATAGGGAGTTGTACATCCAGAATAGTCCGAGGAATACGTGATCCCAACCGGACACTTGACACGTGCCACCACGACCAGGACCGTCGCAAGGGAAGCGGAAGCCCAAGTTTGCTTTGTCTGGAATCAGACGAGAGCTGCGAGCAAACAGTACACCTTTCAACAGAATCAGTACTGTTACGTGAATGGTGAAGGCGTGGATATGGTGAATCAAGAAGTCGGCTGTACCTAATGCAATAGGCATCATTGCGACTTTGCCACCTACAGCCAATACACCGCCGCCAAAGGCGTAGCTAACAGGTTCTAAAGCGTTAGGTGCAGTGCCACCAGGAGCTAGGGTATGCAGGTTCTGCACCCACTGAGCAAATACTGGCTGCAACTGAATTGCTGTGTCTGAGAACATATCTTGGGGACGACCCAAGGCTCTCATGGTGTCATTGTGGATGTACAAACCAAAGCTGTGGAAGCCAAGGAAAATAGACACCCAGTTCAGGTGGGAAATAATAGCATCCCGGTGACGAATCACCCGATCCAAGACGTTGTTTTGATTCACAACTGGATCGTAATCCCGCACCATAAATATTGCTGCGTGAGCAGCTCCACCGACGATTAAGAATCCGCCGATCCAAATGTGGTGGGTGAATATACACAACTGAGTTGCATAGTCAGTTGCTAAGTATGGGTAGGGAGGCATCGCGTACATATGGTGCGCGATGATGATGGTCAAGGAACCCAAGAAGGCAAGGTTAGTTGCCAATTGAGCGTGCCAAGATGTGGTCAAGTTTTCGTAGAGTCCTTTATGACCTTCACCTGTGAAGGGGCCTTTGTGGTTCTCTAGAATTTCTTTGATGCTGTGACCGATACCCCAGTTGGTGCGGTATTGGTGTCCGGCAATAATGAACAATACAGCGATCGCCAAATGGTGGTGAGCAATATCAGTCATCCACAAGCCGCCGGTTACTGGGTTTAAACCACCCTTGAAGGTCAAGAAGTCAGCGTACTGACCCCAGTTCAAAGTGAAGAAAGGTGTTAAACCACTAGCAAAGCCGGGGAATAGGTCGATCAACAGGTCTTTGTTCAGGATGAACTCATGAGGTAAGGGGATATCTTTTACAGCCACCCCTGCATCCATAAGCTTGTTGATTGGCGCTGAGACGTGGATCAAGTGTCCAGTCCATCCCAAGGAACCGCAACCTAGCAAGACTGCCAAGTGGTGGTTCAGCATTGACTCCACATTCTGGAACCATTCCAGTTTGGGAGCGCGCTTGTGGTAGTGGAACCAACCAGCAAACAAGAACAAGCCTGCTAATACCAAGCCGCCAATGGCTGTTACGTAGAGCTGGAAGGAGTTGGTGATACCCCAGCCACGCCATACTTGGAACAAGCCTGAGGTGATTTGAATACCGTGGAATCCACCACCAACATCACCATTCAAGATGTCTTGTCCCACAATGGGCCAAACGACTTGAGCACTGGGTCTCACGTTCAACGGGTCGCTTAACCAGGCTTCGTAGTTAGAGAACTTCGCGCCGTGGAAAATCATCCCGCTCAACCAAATTGTCACAACCGCCAGGTGGCCGAAGTGAGCCGCAAATATTTTGCGGGAGATGTCTTCTAAATCGCTTGTATGTGTATCAAAATCGTGGGCGAGGGCGTGGAGATTCCAAATCCATGTGGTGGTTTTGGGACCTCTAGCTAGAGTTCTGTCGAAGTGTCCTGGCTGGGCCCATTTTTCAAATGAGGTAGGAACCGGGTCTTTATCAACGATTACTCTGGCTTTCTTCTCCTCTCGCTCCGGAGGACTAATTGTCATTCGACCTCCTCTGGTGATAAGGAATGAGGAATCATGAAACCACAAAGTGATCTTTAGTCGCCTTCTCCAGAATGTGGCTGGAGGAGCGATGAAGAAGCTATGTGGAAATTTGTTTCTGTTGAATTATAAAGTCTTAACTTGTACTTTGTTGGAGACATTTTAACAATAATTCAAAATAGCCAGAATATTTGTCTAATCTGCCTTTGCAGTGCAAACTTTTTAGCCAAAAGTCAATACTTTCTCTATTTAATTTACAAAGGATAACAATTCGTAAAACTTATGTCTTCTTATACCAGAAAAGGCACAAATTTGCTGAGTTCGTTTTTGCTATTTTTGTTTTCAAATAGTCTTTAATATTACCATCGGCAATTACTACAAATTGTAAAAAAAAAACTAATTTTTCATTTTTTATAAAAACTCATGCTATGTGATCAAGATTTCACCTTAAGTCCATAGTGTGCGATCGCTCATTTCAGTCACAATAATTCAGGACTTACGTAACGAGACTCTTCGTTATGGGAATGTGTCAGAGTTTTTCACACTTATACTCTTAGCACCTCATCCCTAAACACTTATTGTCTCGTTGTCCTGGGTAAATTCAGAAATTATTCATAACTGGGTATAAAGCATGAATCCTTGGCACAAAAAGCCTTTGGGGAAGCTTCTCCCTAGAAGTTTTGCTATTTTTAGGTGGCTGATCACATTAGTGTTAGTCTTGGGCTTGGCTAGTTGTGGCGAAAAAGCTGTAAGCCAACAAGTATCTGTTACTTCTACAGACAAACCTCAGCAGATTTCTCAGCAATTTTCCGAAGTTTCGCCACCGACAGTCATTCAAGAACTACGCTCAAGTTTAGAAATATATCAACCACAGGTTACTATAGTTACGCCTAAAGCTGATGAAATTATCAGTGACAACACTGTTTCAGTCAGGTTTCAAGTTAAAGACTTAGCAATTTTTAAGCACCCACAATGGGAATTAGGCCCCCATCTTCACGTAATTCTTGACAACCAACCTTATATACCTGTTTACGATCTGAGTCAGCCTCTAGTGCTATCTGATTTATCCCCTGGGACTCATACTCTGCGAGTCTTTGCTTCCCGCCCTTGGCATGAAAGCTTTAAAAATGAGGGTGCTTACGCCCAGACAACATTTCACGTTTTCACTGAAAGCGACGATAACAATCCAGATTCCAGCCTACCTCTGTTGACCTACAGTCGTCCTCAAGGTAGCTACGGGGCAGAACCAATCTTGTTAGATTTTTACCTGACTAACGCCCCATTACATCTAGTTGCTAAAGATCAGCCCAATGATCAGTTTAGTGATTGGCGTATTCGCTGCACGATAAATGGTGAAAGTTTTGTACTTGATCGCTGGCAAGCAGTTTACCTCAAAGGCTTTAAATCTGGGAAGAATTGGGTAAAGCTTGAATTCCTTGATAATCAAGGTAATCCAGTCAAAAATGCCTTTAACACCACAGTCAGACTCTTTAATTATCAACCCAACGGTAAAGATACTCTTTCTAAAATTGTCAGAGGAGAATTGAAAGCCGAAGAGGTACGTGGCATTGTAGATCAGACTTATATGGCTAAACCACCAGTTTTAGAACCAATACCTACACCTGTAATAACTCCTAGCCCAGAACCACAACCCGAAGAAGAAAAATCAGCGTTACCTGAAGTTACACAACCACAGGTAGAAGCCACACCTACGCCCGAAGCGACTGAAATCCCACAACCAGAGGTGAAAGTTACCCCAACAGTACCACCAGAAGCCACACCTACTCCCCAAGCGACTGAAACCCCACAACCAGAGGTGAAAGTTACCCCAACAGTACCACCAGAAGCCACACCTACTCCCCAGGCTACTGAAACCTCTCAACCAGAGGTGAAAGTTACCCCAACAGTACAACCAGAAGACACACCTACGCCCCAGGCTACTGAAACACCTGTGGTAACTGAACGTAGAAAAACCAACTTAGGGGATTACTTCAAACGTCGTCCACGTCCTACAGCAAAACCCACCGTTACGGAACAGCTAACAGAATAAACTAATTCCTTTTGTGCCTCTGTGGTGAAAATATTTTCAAACCACAGAGACACAGAGAAATTAATTAAACATACTCAATTTCAAATTTTGCGTTAAAACCTCAACAAAGGCGATCGCTCCCACAGGGTTACCTATACTATCTAAGGCGGGACTATAAGCGGCGATCGCTCCTTCTCCTGGTACTATGGCCAGTAAACCCCCACCAATGCCAGATTTCATTGGTAAACCAATTTTGAGGGCATACTCAGCAGAAGCTTGATATAAACCACAGGTCAACATGACGGAGTTTACAATCTGCTGATGCTGTGGTGATAATCGAGCGCTTTCTAAAGCCAAGAGTTTTCCCAGTAAAGCTAAGTCCTCAACTGTCCCAGACAAACAGCATATTTGCTCGTAAGTGTCAAGTGCCAGATCAATATTTTCTAAATGACCTTTTTCGGAGAGATAATTTGCGATCGCCTGATTAGCCGGAGAGCGAGATAATCTTACAGAAGCCAGCATAAATTCATCTAACTGAATTTGACAGCCAGCTAATTGGTTGAGCCATTGACATAAAGAGTGAGTGCGATTACTTGCATCATTTCCTGGTAACTTATCAGCGAGAGTAATTGCCCCACTATTTATCATCGGGTTCCGTGGTTGTCCACCGTCGGACACTAATTGTTCTAAAGAATTAAATGGTGCATCCGATGGTTCCATCCCCACCCAGTTTAAAACCTGTTGCGCACCTAGATGTTCTAATAGATACAGCAGGCTCAATGGCTTAATCACACTCATCAGTGGAAACACACAAGACGTATCTCCTCCACTGTAGAATTTACCGGATTGACAGCAGATATAGACTGCAAACCAACCAGCATCAGCTACAGCTAACCTGGGAATACGTTCAGCCACTCGTCCCCGATTTGTCTGCGTCTTTGCTAGTTTTATCCAGTTAGACAAATCTACCGTGTCTAGTCTGTCAAATCTCACCACAATAGATACGAACCCTTCCTGTAAGTGCGCTTTCCTTGGAGACTCACGTTAAAGTTTTATTATCCATATTTTGCCAAATTCTTTTTCTTTAGCAACTAGTAAAAATAAAATAGTTACTTTATTAAGGAATAAAAACTAATATTAAATATTAATTCAAAATCGAGATTTTTCTTGAATTCAGTTGAGGAATTTGCAGATTATATTGTCAATCATTAATAAATTTCAGGAGCTAATCAGGTGTTAACTTCAACCTTACTCGCTGCTGCAACCACACCCCTGGAATGGAGTCCCACAGTCGGGATTATTATCATCATTGCCAATATCATCGCCATTGCTTTTGGCAAGCTGACCATCAATTATCCTAGTTCAGAACCAGCTTTACCTTCAGCCAATTTCTTTGGTGGTTTTGGTGTACCTGCGTTACTAGCAACTACCGCTTTTGGCCATATTCTAGGAGCAGGTATTGTTTTAGGATTGCATAACTTAGGCAGAATCTAAATAGAAAAAGCAAAAAGTCAACACAGAAAATTACTTATACTGTGGGCTATTTGCTGATTCTACATAGTATGTATCCTCATCCCATGCTGTAATAGATTATTACCGAAGTTAATCTTCAGTTGATTTTTGTTGTGTCTGTATGAACCAGAGAAATTACTCTCTGGTTTTTTCTTATAAACGTAACTTGCTAGCACCACAAGGCGTAATACTTAATTACAGGTAATGGGTAATGGGTAAAAATTTCTTCTCAATTACCAATTACCCATTAACGATTCCTCACTCCTATTGACTGTTAAGCATTGACAACTGCTCATCAACTACTTGATTTTGACTTTCAGCAACAATTGTGCGAAATATTTCACCTTCAATAGTTTCTTGTTCAGTCAACAAATCTACCAACCGTTCCATAACCACACGGTGAGTTTGCAACAATTCTTTGGCTGTTTGGTAGCAAGTGTTGATAATTTCTCGGACTTGAGAATCTATCTTGGCAGCGATTTCCTCAGAATAATCTGATTTATTCATCCAGTCGCGTCCCAAAAACACCTCGCCACTTTGATTTTCTAAAGACAAAGGGCCTAATTCAGACATACCAAATCTTGTCACCATTTGCCTTGCCATTGATGTGACTTTCTGGAGGTCATCACCTGCGCCTGTGGTCACTTCTGGTTTACCAAAGACAATTTCCTCAGCAGCACGACCTCCCAAAGTAGAAGTAATTCTCGCCTTGAGTTGGGAACGAGAAATTAAACCTTGTTCTTCGTTGGGAGTAAACCAAGTTAAACCTTGTGCTTGTCCTCTAGGAATGAGAGTGACTTTCTGTACTGGGTCATGGTCTTTTAATAAAGTCCCAATCAAACCATGTCCGACTTCATGGTAAGCAATTAAGCGCTTGCTCTTGCTGTCTACTAGGGGTGTTCCTTCCATCCCTGCAACTACCCTATCAACAGCATCATCAATTTCGAGGATAGTAATTGCTTCTTTGCGCCTACGAGCTGTCAGAATAGCGGCTTCGTTGAGTAAGTTGGCTAAATCTGCGCCTGTGAATCCTGGTGTGCGGCGAGCGATCGCCTCCAGTGATACACTAGGGTCAACTTTCTTATTCCGCGAATGAACTTGGAGAATTTCTAAGCGTCCTTTCAAGTCTGGTGCATCAACTATTACCTGTCGGTCAAAACGACCGGGACGCAATAAGGCTGCATCTAATACATCTGGGCGATTGGTAGCAGCAATAATAATGATGCCTGTGTTACCTTCGAAACCATCCATCTCTGTGAGTAACTGATTGAGGGTTTGCTCTCTTTCATCATTACCGCCACCGATACCTGCACCCCGTTGTCTCCCAACAGCATCGATTTCATCAATAAATATTAGACAAGGTGCATTGTCTTTAGCTTTTTTAAACAAATCGCGGACGCGGGATGCACCCACACCAACAAACATTTCCACAAATTCCGAACCGGAAATACTGAAAAAGGGAACAGCCGCTTCCCCAGCGATCGCTTTTGCTAGTAAAGTTTTACCAGTACCTGGAGGCCCAACTAACAGCACACCTTTGGGAATCCGCGCACCCACAGCTGTAAATCTTTCTGGTTGTTTAAGGAATGTGACAACTTCTTGTAATTCTTCTTTTGCTTCTTCGATACCAGCTACATCGTCAAATTTCACACCAGTCTTGGCTTCCATTTGAAAACGCGCTTTGGATTTACCAAAGTTCATAGCTTGACTAGAAGCATTAGTGGAACGACGCAAGAATAACAGCATTAAAGCCACCAGTGGCAAAATCCACATGAGGTTAATCAATAACCCTACGGCTGCTCGACTATTAGCAGAAGAAACTTCGCCAAAATCAACATTTTTTTCTTTCAGTTGGCTAATTAACTCGGTGTTCTGCTCCAACAGCCTCACCTGTATCGGTGGTGTGTCTGGCTTTTGACCTTTTAAATAAACTTTGGCTATTTGCTCAGTTTCGTCCAGTTCTACTCTTTTAACTTGCTCTTGATTAACTTTTTGAATCAACTCTCCGTATGACAGAGACTCACGCTCTGCTTTTTGCGCCAAGACAGGATTGCCACCAAACATCGTTGGTAACATAATCAAACTGGCTGCAATAGCACCCGTCCAAGCAACGCGCTTTGGTGATTGCTGTTTTCTCAATGCCTTTTTCCCAAAATTTTTCATAACAATTACCCTTGGTCTGCTGCCATAGGCTGAGTGCTGATTTTAAGCCTATTCTTCCAGCAAAAATTGCCATAACTGGACATCACTTTATCTAATCTAGTCTAACTCTCAGAAGAGGTGAGAGGGCAGGGGCCGGGGACAGGGGGAAAACTTTTTTCCTTCACTTTCTGTGCAATTACTAGCCCAAAGCCTTGATTTTGCCTTATCTGCGGGTAATTACTATGTAATTTGACTACGAGAAAATAAATCGTTAAGATTATATACAAATTCGTAATGACTTCGTTTTTTTAGAAATTTTTAAAGTTGGGTGGATTATGGTAAAAATTGTTGGTATTGCTGGTAGTTTAAGATCAAACTCTTACACACAGTTAGCTTTGCAGATTGCAGCGCAGCGCTTAGAAGCGTTAGGTGCAGAGGTAGAAATTATTGACTTGCGGCAGTGGCAGTTGCCATTTTGTAATGGTGGGAAAGAATATACAGAATATCCCGATGTTGAGCGTTTGCGTGAGACTGTTCGCAATGCTGATGGATTAGTTTTGGCGACACCTGAGTATCATGGCGGTGTTAGCGGTGTCTTAAAAAATGCCCTTGACTTGATGAGCTTTGATCAATTATCTGATAAAGTCACAGGATTGATTAGCGTTCTCGGTGGTCAATCTAACAGCAACGCCTTAAATGAGCTGAGACTGATTGTTCGTTGGGTACATGGTTGGGTAATTCCAGAGCAAATTGCCATTGGACAAGCTTACGGTGCTTTTAGTCCTGAAGGAAAGTTATTAGATGAAAAACTCTCTCAGCGATTCGACCAATTTGCTCAGAGTTTAATAGACAACACTCGCAAGCTGCGAGGAGTAAATTAGAAATAGGGGATAAGGAGAAGACATTTCCTCGTGAGGATTTTTCTCTTTGATATGGCAAGTAAAAAGTGTAAATTCAATGTTCACCGTAATTACGCCAGAGAAAATCCAATTACCACCCGGAGCGATTGTTAGACTGCCAGGTAGTTGACACGACTATCAAGTATTAAATCATCAATTAGGCGATCGCTCCTCTCCTTAAATCTTGATCTGGATAATTTCTCCTGATAGCATCGCTATTAGAACTATCACGACATCTTTACACCAGAATCTATACAACAGTAATCAGTAGGCTCTCAGGTTACTGATTGGGATAAAAATTCCTCAGCTTAATGTGAATTTTAATTGAAACAAACTGAATGGATTTCAACTTGAAGCTTGATACTTGAAACCAGTTCTCCAATTATTTCTTCAATGCTGATATCCGTGAGTAATTCGTCTCGAAAATAATCTGGCAACATAATTTCAACATTGCCTTTGCATGAAAATGAAACTGGATTTCCTCCATCTTCTCCATCAGCAGTAACGTAGCCAATATATGCCATCCCAGTATTTTTAAAGGCGATAGTCCATTCTAGGCTGTAGATGTCACCATGTTTTATTTCAAAAACTGAGTTATCAATTTCGCAGTATGTTACATTGCCTTCAATTAATCCGTCGCACTTATCATAAGTAGTCTCTGCTATTCCTATTACTTTGCTTGCAGCAATATTCTCAACTCGTTCAATAAAGTCTTCATGCTGGATAATTTTAACAAGGATAGATAACATTAAATCTTCTAAAGCTGAATTATATTTAGTAAGTTCATTTTGATAACCAACTCGTTTAGAAGAAGTTAAACTTTTTAAATAACTGTATAAGCCGCCACAGTATAGTAATTCATTTATCCCAAATGAAGCAACACCACTATTATTATTTATCTTTACCATATTTGTTGGTAAAAACCCTGCTGAAATAAGGTTATATTCATTTTGTGATTCATTCACTTCTTCTTGAATTAGTACACAAACTAAAACAGTATTTTTATCAACTTCTTCTTTACTAATTGACCATTTGACTTGATTAATATTTCCTTGTCGTGCTTTAACCTGAATCCCGAAATTTGGATGAGAAGCTATGGTAAAATCTACTTTTCCATCACCGTAGAGGTGTTTTTCATAATCTACTTCACTAACAAAATCATTTAAACGGGATTTGAGAACCTCTTCACCAAGTTTTCCTTTCAAGTTATTATTGAAGTATTGCTTTGGGTCATCTGGCTTATACTTCTTCACCATATCCCAACAAAAATCCCGTAGTTTCTTTAACCTATTGCCTGAGATAACCGTTAATTCACTATTGTATCCTTCTATTTCACAATGAAGATTGCGACCAGATTTTAGTCTTTGAATAAAATCAGTCTGTTGCTCTATTAATAGTGATGTCCATTCCATAGTAATACCAAATTTGCTTATTTCCACGAGCATCTAAGTAGTATAGCATAAGTTTTCAGTATATTACTTTACAACGCCAAGTATAATGATAAAGGGTGTCCAGCGCCGGCATCGCTCATCCTGGTTAACGCAGTCCTGCAAAAGTTGTGGGTACTAATTTCCTCCATCCGCAACGGCGCACAGGTATCTCTGAGGATTTTGTGCAATACCTCTAGGTTAAGGAACTGAAAGTGACTTTCACTCACGAAAGTATCATGGTTTCAGCCGTGTAATCTGCGTCATTTTTTGAAAGTATTAAGGCTTAACCGAAAAGTGTTGTGGCTTTGTAGACATATCACAAGCTTTTGCAGAACTTACACAACTTCTGCATGACCTCACAAATTTTGATCAACTCCCGAGAAAACTAACTATAAGTAATCGCCTATAATTTCTCTCATTTTCAAGGAAATTATCAATGATATTTATGACGACAGAAACATAGATAAATATCTAAAATTATTTTCCTCAATTAGCTTCTGAGGATAGCACCAGCATTACCATTCGGGAATTACAACGTAATTTGAGCCAAAACTTAATCAGGGTGTAAGGGTAAACCTATACCCCTACACCCCTACACCCCTAATTCTAATGATGATGATGGTGATGGTGTGCAGCTAATTGTGGGTTAATTGCCACTGCTTGCTCATTCTGCAACTTAGCAATTTGAGCATTTGCCCATTCAGCAGCCATCGCTAAAAACTCCGGATGGTCATTTACACAAGCCATTTGTACATAATCCACACCCGAATACTTTTTCTCTAAAGCATGGATGATGTGGTGTACATCTAATAAAGTTTCGTGGTTTTCTGTAGCAAAGCCAATGGGCATAAAGATAATAACCTTTGCACCCAATTGAATCAGGTTTTTAGCTGCTTGCTCGGCGTTTGGTTGTGTCCATTCAATCAGAGGTGTGTCGTGATTGAGCCAACCTACAGAAATGAGGGGATACTTATAAATTAACTCTTCTCGTACCAGATCATACAGCGCTTGACTTTCGACAATTCCAGAGGTGAAACCTTTGGCTTTGTGAGGACAGCCGTGATTCATTAATACAATACCAATTTGAGAAGGTAAATAAGCTGCGGCTAAATCAGCGTTAATTTTTTCCTCAACCAGATGTGCCATTAAATGAATATATTCTGGCTCATTATAAAAGGAAGGTATATAGCGTAATGCTTTCACCCAATGGTTTTCACCATCATTGGTCTCGGATAAAGCATTGTTAACTTGCTCAATAGCGATGCCACTGGTGAAAATAGAATCAACCACTAGTAGGGGATAAATCAAAATTTTGTCGAAACCTTGATTTTTGATTTCTGCCAAAACTTGGTTAGGTAAAAAGGGAGCGCAGAAGTTGAAAGCTTTGAAAACTTGAATGCGATCGCCCCATTTTTCTTGTAAGTTTTGTTCAATGCCAGCACGCTGCTTTTCAAAGATGGCATTATGAGGGGAAATAAAATCGTGGTGCTGATGTCCCCATTCGTGACGGTCAAATAACGCCAATAACTTAGCTAACGGGGGATAAATCCAAGTTGGGACAGGTGCAAATTTCGCTGTTAGTAGATTCAGCGCCTGTTCATTATAGTTAGCAAAATCTTCGTAACTTTCAACTTCACCATAACCCATGAGCAACACAGCTACTCGGTCTTGGGTTGATAGATGTTCCTGTGTGTTTTGTAGTTTTTCCGGTGTGGCAACCACAATCAGTTCCTCGATATAAACCAGAATGGCAAGCAAAGTCAGTGGCTACAAAAGAGCTGCATTATTTACTCACCCAGTAATTTATTATCCTATCCCCCTGGATGGGATAACAATAAAAGTGACAATAATATATCAAAAGACATACTGTGGTTAATACTAGATACCGAGTAGTGAAAAATAGTTAACACTGTATCTTGGGAAGAAGTATTGAGGTGTACATTCACCGTTGACTATGGACTGTGGAGTATTGACCAATTGACCAATGACCATAATTATTTGCCCTGGAATCCATGACCCAAATTTAACGGAAAGCTTCATCTTGGGGCTGTTAAGTACAATCTCTGATAGCTCAATCAATCAAAAGCACATAAATATACTTGTAGTCCCAGTTCAAGGCGTTTTGACTTTATCATCGCTTCATGTTTTGCATTTTTTACACGATCGCTTGGGTAGTAAGCTAAAATCGCCAGTTATATTCATCAGCTTTAGTGCTGGCGTAGTAGGAGCGATCGCTGCTGCTTGGCAATGGCAAAATTGGGGAGGCCAAGTTAAAGCGTTTATTGCTATAGATGGATGGGGTGTACCACTATGGGGAAATTTTCCCATTCATCGGCTAAGTCACGATTATTTCACTCATTGGAGTTCATTATCACTGGGAAGTGGGCAAGATAATTTTTATGCAGAACCACCGGTTGATCATTTAACCATGTGGCGATCGCCTCAAACAGTAAAAGGTTATCACGTTGATTCATCTGTAGAAATAGATACTATAACAAACCGTTTAACTGCGGCTGAGTTTTTATCCTCTTTGTTAAGAAACTATGAAGAAAAATAGTCCGGAAAATAGTCCCAGTGAACAGGAGTGACTTATGGAGTGATGAGAAAATAAGAGGGGCGAGGGTGATGTAGTTTTATTTTTCTGCAAGACGAGAGACAAAATAAGTACAAATCCTTCTCCATCGCTCCCCAATCCCTCATTTCCCCAACCTCCTCCACTCCCCATCTACCGTAGTTACTAACCAAAATCCCCATGTTTCCTACAGAACCTGCTGCCATTAATAATGGGTTTGGCGCACTCCTCAAAAATCGTGATTTTATGCTGCTGTGGATGGGGCAGTTACTATCCCAGTTAGGTGATAAAGTCTTTTTCGTCTTAATGATCGCCTTGCTGGCAAATTACCCACCACTTCCAGGTTTAGCAGAGAACTCGATGTACTCAATTTTGATGGTAGCTTTTACACTGCCTGCCATTTTATTAGGTTCTGCGGGTGGTCTTTTTGTAGACCGGGTTTCTAAAAAGCTTGTCTTAGTGGGTGCTAATGTCATACAGGCATTATTGACGCTTTTAATAGCTTTCTCGCCACGGGATTTTATTCTTTTTTTAATACTAACTTTTGCAATTTCCGCCTTAGCACAGTTTTTTGCCCCAGCAGAACAGGCCGCTATTCCGCTTTTGGTACGTAAAGAAAATTTTATGGCAGCCAATGCCCTCTATAGCAGTACAATGATGGGGGCTTTAATTGTGGGTTTTGCCATTGGTGAGCCGATACTGAGTTGGGCAAAAACCTTCTTAGGCACAGATTATGGTCAAGAAGCTATAGTGGCTGGATTATACTCGCTCTCAGCACTTGCCTTTTTGCTAGTTAATTTTAAATCTGAACATAAAACTTTGAGCGATCGCACAGCCTTCATCCATCCTTGGACTGATTTCAAAGAAGGCTTACGCTATCTCAAGAAAAACCGCCTAGTATTGAATGCCATGCTGCAACTGACAACTTTGTATTGTGTCTTTGCAGCTTTAATGGTGGTATCTATTAGATTGGCAGCAGATTTTGGTTTAAAACAACAACAATTTGGCTTTTTCTTGGCAGCAGCAGGAGTGGGGATGGTATTGGGAGCAGCCATGTTGGGGCATTGGGGTGATAAATTTCATCACAAACCCTTACCCTTAATCGGGTTTTTAGTGATGGCTGGGGTTTTGGCAATGTTTACTTTTACCCATAACTTATTACTGGCTTTAACACTTTGTGCATTCTTAGGCTTGGGTGCTTCCCTAATCGGCGTACCCATGCAAACATTAATTCAACACCAAACACCACCCACAATGTATGGCAAAGTATTTGGTTTTCAGAATCATGCTGTAAATATTGCCTTATCAGCACCTTTAGCAATTACCGGGCCATTAACTGATGCACTAGGATTGAGAACTGTATTGATCAGTATGAGTTTCGTAGTCGCAACCGTAGGCATTTGGGCGTGGAAGAATACTCGTCGAGTTTTGCAAGATGTGATTTAGTCAATAGTCATTCGTTCTCTTCTCCCTCTGTTCCCAGCCCTCCTGCTTCCTCTCAATCCCCAGTCCGCAATCCTCTACTCATAACCCGTATCTATCATCGTCATACTAAAGAAAGAAATTTAAATCATAATTTGATTGAACTTTTCTATTAATATTGAATTACTGACTACAGAATTCCAGCATCAACTTAGCTATCCTCTGAGGTTTGACCGTGACTGTGAGCCTGCCTTCCCCGACTAGTCTCTCACAAACAGAGAAACATACTCATCCTGCCAGTTCAGCATCGCCAGTTGTGGAACCCAAGCGGGTGACTGGCGGCTTTGCGCTACTTGACAGCCTGCTGCGCCACGGTGTTGAGCATATCTTTGGTTATCCTGGTGGGGCAATCCTACCAATTTACGATGATCTGTATAAGGTGGAAGCAACTGGCGGTATTAAGCATATTCTAGTGAGGCACGAACAAGGAGCAGCCCATGCTGCTGATGGTTATGCTCGTGCAACTGGAAAAGTAGGTGTATGCTTTGGTACTTCAGGCCCTGGAGCAACTAATTTGGTGACTGGTATCGCTACAGCCTACATGGATTCCATTCCGATGGTAATTGTCACTGGGCAAGTACCTCGAAAAATGATCGGTACAGATGCGTTCCAAGAAACTGATATCTACGGCATTACTCTACCCATCGTCAAGCACTCCTACGTAGTGCGTGACCCCCAAGACATGGCGCAAATTGTGGCAGAAGCGTTCCACATTGCCAGCACAGGCCGTCCAGGGCCAGTATTGATTGATGTGCCGAAAGATGTGGCTTTTGAAGAATTTGACTATGTACCTGTAGAACCAGGTTCGGTCAAGTTACGTGGATATCGCCCCACTGTTAAGGGAAATCCACGTCAGATTAATGCAGCAATTGAGTTAATTCGGGAAAGTCGTCGTCCTTTACTATATATCGGTGGAGGTGCGATCGCCTCTGGCGCTCATGCAGAAATTCAGGAACTCGCTGAGTTATTCAATATTCCCGTCACCACAACCTTGATGGGTATCGGTGCTTTTGATGAACATCATCCCCTGTCTCTGGGAATGTTGGGAATGCACGGTACAGCCTACGCTAACTTTGCTGTGAGTGATTGTGATTTGTTAATATGCGTCGGTGCTAGGTTTGATGACCGCGTGACTGGCAAATTAGATGAATTCGCCTCTCACGCCAAAGTTATTCACATCGACATCGACCCCGCCGAGGTTGGTAAAAACCGCATTCCGGAAGTACCCATCGTTGGTGATGTGCGGAAAGTACTAATTGACTTGTTGCGTCGTTGCAAACAAACAGGTGCAAAAAATACACCAAATCAAAACGAAGAATGGCTCAACTTAATTAACCGTTGGCGGGAAGATTATCCCTTAGTGGTTCCCCAACATCCAGACAGCATTCCCCCGCAAGAGGTGATTGTGGAAGTTGGTAGCCAAGCACCCCACGCCTTCTACACTACCGATGTTGGTCAACATCAAATGTGGGCAGCTCAATTCCTCAAGAATGGCCCCCGCCGTTGGATTTCCAGCGCAGGTTTGGGGACAATGGGTTTTGGGCTACCTGCGGCAATTGGTGCTAAAGTGGCATTCCCAGAGGAACAAGTCATCTGTATTAGTGGTGATGCGAGTTTCCAAATGTGTTTACAAGAACTGGGTACAGCAGCACAATATGGAATCAATGTCAAGACCGTAATTTTGAATAACGGCTGGCAAGGGATGGTACGCCAATGGCAGCAAGCCTTCCACGGGGAACGCTACTCCTGCTCAAATATGGAAGTAGGGATGCCTGATATTGAATTATTGGCACAAGCCTACGGCATCAAGGGTATTGTAGTTACAAAGCGGGAGCAATTAAAAGATGCGATCGCTCAAATGTTAGCCCATGAGGGCCCAGTAATTTTGGATGTCCGCGTTACTAAAGACGAGAACTGCTATCCTATGGTAGCTCCTGGTAAGAGTAATGCTCAGATGATTGGTTTGCCTAAGCAACCACCAAAGACCAGTGTCGAACCAGTTTATTGCAGCCATTGTGGTACATCAAATTCCCCTAATCATAATTTCTGTTCTGAATGCGGGACTAAGTTGTAATTAGTTTTGATTTACATAAATAATTTTGATGACGCAGGGTGCATAATACTCTGCGTTTTTTCTTTAAACGCAGAGTCTCTGCAAAGTTATTCAATTCAACTACGACTACGAAAACCTTGTTGTCCATTCACTGGATCAAAAAGTACATCATATCTATCGAAAAATGCAATTCCACTATTCACAATGATAGGTTGCTCTAGTTGTCTCAAGACATTGATGTTCCAAATATTAAACCCGTCCCTGTTTCCTGGGGCGAGGCTGTAGTCCAATATCCGAGGAATAGATAACTTGAGAGTATTATTTGGGCCTAATCTTCCTGGCTTGAGTTTACCCATGAGAGGGGCAGACTTAAAATCAATAAAACTACTGCTTACGCTTGTATCCATTACCATTCTGGCATTACAGGTATTTTTCATCGAACTACCAGCGATAGTTAAACAAACTCCATTGAGTCTAGAGTCCCATCTGTTGCCAGGTATACTATCAATTACAGGTTGTTGATTCAGGGCGGCGATATTGAAACCTCCTCGATTCTGTGGTGTTAAACCTAGAATCAGCCTACTGTTGTTACTACCGCGATCGCCTGTCACTATAAATCCGTTACTTAAATTTCCTGGGAGTTTTCTTAAAGGGTTGTAAGGAAGTGTCCGTTCCGAATAATTGACGCCAATAATACCAGAGAATGGTGTATTCGTTTTGGCAGAACAGTTAGGTTTTTGGGGAATACATTGGCGGCTGGTGACAACTTGTACCGGAACTGGTTCTTCAGTTGCAATCAAACCAATCCTGACATTGGCGTAAACTATCTCGCCTTCAATCCTAGTACCATCACTTAAGACTTCTCTAACTACTTGACCAGTTCTGTTAATAGGGGCATTGCCTAAAAATTCTCTAGGCACTCGCAGCCCCGCAGAGCCTGTATCCACAAGAACACGTCTTGGTTGACCGTTAGCCACAGCTACTTCGAGAAAATAACCGCGCTGGCGTTGACCGACAGAACCTCTTGGATACAAAGGGACTGATATGGTATCAAAACTAGGTTTTCGGGCTGTGACTTGAGAAGTATCACGTCTAGCCAGATTGGGAAACAGTTGTTGAAAGGCTGTCTGTCGTTGCGCCACTGGTTCTGGTGCATAGTCCCACAGGCTCTCGTAGTAGAAAAAGACTGCACCTAAACCACGTCCTTGAGCCGCCCTTACTTGCGACTGAATTTGTGACATGGAAACTTGGCGATTTCTCAAGCCAGTCATAATACCTATACCAGTAGGTATTAATTGTTGTGTTTCGATAATTTCTGGACGCGTAATTTGAGTGCTAAAACTTTCCAAATCATTCCGGTAAACCTGGACTACTAACTCGTCTACAACACCCAATCGCACCCAGTTGAGCCAGTCTTGTAACTGAAGTTTGTATGCAAAATCATAGTAATTGGGAGAAACTGCAAAAATTGCGTTAGGCTTTCTTGCTTTCACAGCTTGGTTGAGTTGCACCATGAAAGCTGTGATTTTATCTGCTCGCCATTTTATCCATGCTTGAGCTTGAGGATTCGGTGGCGGTGGACTTCCAGTTTCTTGTGTGTATAAGTTAATTGTGTATTTGTCATAACCAAAATCAACCGGCAAACTCATGTGGTCATCAAATTGAATCCCATCAGCGTTGTATTTGGTAATGATTTCTACTACAAGATCAGTAATAAACTGTTGCACTTCTGGGTGGAAAGGATTTAACCAGGCGACTTCACCAGCCGCAGAAATTGAAGTTTGGGTTCCATCCTGCTTTTGCGTGAGCCAATTTGGATGCTCTGATGCTAATTCTGAAGTTAGGGGAGCCATGAAACCAAACTCAAACCAAGGTATCGCCAGTAAACCTTGACTACGAGCTTGACTAATGATGTCTGCAATTACATCTTGTCCCTCTGTACCTTTGAAGAAATAAGGGATACCCATTCTTTGGGTGACGGCACTAGGAAATTTGGCATAGCCATCATTCCAAACCACCGGATAAACTGTGTTAAAGTTTAACCGCCGCAATTGAGTAAGTGTTTCCTGTACTTTAGTGCGATTTCTGAGAATGTTAAAATCATTATTGGTCAGCCAAACTCCCCGAATTTCTTGACGTGGTGACTGGGGTAGTTGAGCAGTTACCGGAGTTAGGTTCTGTAGTAGTAGTACTGTAGCAAATGATAGTGTAAATAAGATTGGTAAGAGTCGCTTGATTGACCACCAACCTTGAAGAACAAAAAGCACTTTTTTTGGTATGGAGAATAAGTTAGTTAACATTACAGGCTCAAGATTGATGCTTAATAAATGAGCTTAATTGAGAGGATTGAATTCAAGGCAACATTACATAGTTTGTAGTCAGGACTAGAGTCCTCAGTACGAACTTGACGCAAATAATGGCTATGTAGTGCCAAATCAGAATTTTAGCTGGGACGGTATACTACTGTTCTAAGATTTAAGCTAGTCAACCTTTTTATGGCTTTAGTGATTGCTGGGGAACGTAGTGGGGTGGGCAAGACAACAGTTACGCTCACCCTTTTAGCATCTTTATGTCGGCGCAATGCTACAGTGCAGTCTTTCAAAGTTGGGCCAGACTACATTGACCCGATGTTTCACACTTATGTTACTGGTCGTGATTGCCGCAATTTAGACTCAGTATTGACTTCGGAAGCTTACGTCCAGCAATGTTTTGCTCGTTATTCCCAAGAGAGTGAATATGCTCTGGTTGAGGGAGTCATGGGGTTGTTTGATGGAATTGGCAGGGGGCAGGGGACAGGGAGCAGGGAGAATAATTTTATAACTCCCCATTCAGGAAAAAGCACTGATTTTGCTAGTACTGCTCATGTGGCGCGGCTTTTAGATTTACCTGTGGTTTTGGTGATTGATTGTAGCCGCTTGTCTGGTTCTGTGGCGGCGATCGCTCACGGTTATCGTTCCTTTGACCCCAGAATTAAAATGGCTGGGGTAGTGTTAAATCGTGTGGGCAGCGATCGCCATCTCTCTCTTCTGAAGAATTCTCTTCAAGACTTGCAATTACCTATACTTGGTGTATTACGTCGTCAAGATGACATTACAATTCCTGATCGCCATCTAGGTTTAATCCCAACTGCCGAACTACCAGAATTAGATGCTGTAATTAATCGCCTCGCTGATTTAGGTGATACCTGCTTCGATTGGCAAAGTTTATTACCCTTGTTAAAAACAGAGGAGCAGGAGAGAGGAACTTACAGAAGGATTTCCCCTTTTCCCCCTGCCCCCTACCCTACTCCCCTCAAAATCGCCGTAGCCCGCGATCGCGCTTTTAATTTTTATTACCAAGACAATCTCGATTTGTTACAAGAGTTGGGTGCAGAAGTGGTGTTCTGGAGTCCTTTAGCACATGGGGAACTACCATCTGGTGTGCGGGGGTTGTATTTTGGTGGCGGTTTTCCAGAGGTTTTCGCCCAGCAACTAGCCGAAAACAGCAGCGCTCGTGATGCTGTGAAACAAGCTATCCTCGCAGGAATGCCCACAATTGCTGAGTGTGGGGGATTAATGTATTTGTGTGAGGAAATCGTTGATTTTGACGGTAAAGCTTGGCCGATGGTGGGAGTATTACCTACATCTGCGGCTATGGGTGGACGTTTAACTTTAGGATATCGTCGTGCTGTAGCCTTGCAAGATAGCCTATTAATGAATGCAAGTAGAAATATCTACGGACATGAGTTTCATCGCTCACGGTTGATTGCAGCACCCACTCAGCCCTTATTTGAAACTTACCGCTATGACTGTCCAGAAAATATGGGCTGTGAAGGATGGGGGTTACCGCAAAATATCCACGCCTCTTATATTCATCTTCATTGGGGAGAGAGTGTAGAAATTCCTCGCCAGTTTATTCAGAGATGCGCCTGTGTCTGGAAAACCACTAACGCTATTTAGTACATATGCACTAAAAATATATGACAACTTGACTTGGCGATCGCCAAGTAACCCCTACGATACTCAACAAAAGTTGAATTTGTTAATAGAACTTAATATTCGCTAGTTGAGCCAACTCAGATGTTGTACCAATTCCCCCAAAAAAAGCAACTGATTTAAACCCGGAAACTTAGAGCAAGTCTAGCTTTCTGCAATTTTGAATTTTGTAGACTTGCCTTCTGGAAGGGTATTTTGAATTTTAAATTGATAGTACTTGCTATGTTGTTTTAGTCTGAGTTACCCTCGCTATAAGGGGATTTACTAAGTATTTTTTCCTACTTTTGGAGTGGTTTTGAGTGCAACAATGACCCAAAAAATAAAAAAAAAGCCGAAATCCATATAAATTAATGGTTTCATCTATCCACTTCTGGCTACAACACCTTAGAATGATTCATTGAAAAGTAGAGCCGATGGGATGTACAGGCATTTTGGGTATATATACTCCCAAAGGATGACTTTTGTATCCCACCAAACAGAGTTTCAGTCAAGATGCAACAAGGTGCATGGGTGCTGAATCTCAAGTAAACATTAAGGAGTTCCAAATGAACAAAGGTGAATTGGTTGATGCCGTAGCTGAAAAGGCTAGTGTTACGAAAAAACAAGCTGATGCTGTCTTGACAGCAGCTTTGGAAACGATTATTGAAGCTGTCTCCTCTGGCGATAAAGTAACGTTGGTGGGATTTGGCTCCTTTGAGTCACGAGAACGTAAAGCTCGTGAAGGTCGTAACCCCAAAACTAACGAAAAGATGGAAATTCCGGCGACAAGAGTTCCTGCATTCTCTGCTGGTAAGTTGTTTAGAGAAAAAGTAGCACCCCCAAAAGAGTAGGTTTTACTGTTAGGAACCTGAATTTGATGCGGCAACCAGATCACGGGGGAAATTTAGCTTGGGCAGCAGCATTAGCTGGCTGCTATGCGGATGCTATTGTGGATTTTTCTGCTAGCATCAGCCCGTTGGGGCCGCCTCAAAGCGCGATCGCTGCTATTCAGTCACAAATTAGTAATCTCAGGCACTATCCAGATCCTGATTACGGTGAACTGAGACTGGCTCTAGGTCATTTCCATCAATTACCTTTAGAGTGGATTCTGCCGGGCAATGGTTCAGCAGAATTACTTACTCTCGCAGGTAGGGAATTAGCAGAATTAGCCGCAACAATTTTAATCACTCCAGCCTTTGGCGATTACTACCGAACCTTGAGGGCGTACCACGCTAAAGTACTGGAGTTTCCCCTTCTTAGTGCTGAGGAACGAGTGTTGAGAAACGAGTGTAAGTTACAGCAAATACTCAAAACTCAGCACTCTCCACTCATTACTAATTACGCTTTATTACTGAACAATCCCCACAACCCTACAGGAAAGCTATTTACACGCGAGGAAATTTTGCCTTTATTGGCACAGTTTGCTTTGGTGGTGGTGGATGAAGCATTTATGGATTTTGTTCCTCCTGAGGAGGAACAAAGCCTAATTCCATTAGTTCAAGAATATTCCAACCTAGTGGTATTGCGATCGCTGACAAAATTTTACAGTCTACCCGGACTGAGATTAGGATATGCGATCGCTCACCCAGACCGTCTGCAAAAATGGCAATTGTGGCGTGACCCCTGGCCTGTCAATACCTTGGCGGCAGCTGCGGCAGTAGCTGCCCTGGAAGACCGGGAATTTCAAGCACAAACTTGGCAATGGCTACCGCCTGCACGAGGGCAACTATTCCAGGGACTAACCTCTATCCCAGGATTACAACCCCATGCCAGTGCTGCTAACTTCTTATTAGTGAAAACACAACAATCGAGTGTGCAGTTACAGCAACAATTACTCCAGCAACACCAGATTTTAATTCGTGATTGTCTGAGTTTTAAAGAACTAGGCGATCGTTTTTTCCGAGTAGCCGTCCGTTCCCACTCTGATAATCAACGCCTAATAACAGCACTGAGCGCAATAGTCAAGAACTCTGTTGATACTTGACTATTGACCGTTGACTATCGACCACTGACCGATGACCAATGACAATTGATTATGATGTCGTGATTATTGGCGGCAGTCTTGCGGGACGCTATGCCGCCTTAACTGCCACCCAACTAAGAGCTAAAGTGGCATTAGTGGAATCTCAGATAAATAACAGCTTGATTTTTCAGCAAGCTGTAGGGCAAATTGCCAACCTTACTCAAAAGTTCCCTAATTTGACTGGTTTTGGCATCAACACCATAAACGCTGATACTTCCGAAAAGTGCCAAATTTCTGTAGCATGGGCAGAAGCAATGCTATCTGCTCCAGTCGTTGTTTCTAATATCCAAGAACAACTATCTGTTGCTAACTTAGCAGCTCAAGGAGTTGATGTCATTGTTGACAGTGGTCAATTTCAAACATCTCCCCATTTAGCATTTGCTGTAAATCACCGACTACTACGTGGGCGCACTTATTTAATTGCCAGTGGTTCCCTGCCGGCAATTCCCAAAATTGAAGGATTACAAGCCACTGGCTACTTGACACCAGCAACTATTTGGCAATCTCTACACAAGCCAGATTCTCTGTCTTCAAAACCACCGCAAAATTGGGTAATTATTGGCGGTAGTCCTCAAAGTATTGAAATATCCCAAACTCTAGCAAGACTGGGTTGTAGTGTCACTTTAGTAGTTAAATCTCCTCATCTTCTACCTCACATCGACTCAGAAATTGCTCAGTTGCTTCTAACACAGTTAGAAGTTGATGGTGTGCGTGTCCTGACTCAAAAATTCGTGACACAAGTCAGGCGAATTGATGATCAAAAATGGATTCAGGCAGGAGAAAAGGCAATTGAAGCTGATGAAATTTTAGTAGCTACCGGACAGCAACCAAATATTGAGTCTTTAAATTTGTCCGAAGTAGGAGTGAAATGGCATCAGCATCGTTTACTCGTCAATGGTAAGTTACAAACCACTAATCGCCGGATTTATGCTTGTGGTGATGTCATTGGTGGTTATGAGTTCCCCCACATTGCTAACTACGAAGCCAAAATTGCCCTGAATAATGCTTTGTTTTTTCCCAGGTTACAAGTTAATTACCAATGCCTTCCTTGGGCAATATTATCTTACCCAACCCTAGCGCAAGTAGGTTTGACAGAAAATCAGGCAAAACGCCAATTTGACAAACAAGAAGTTTTAGTTTTACAGCATTACTATAAATCAATAGCCGCAGCCCAACTCAGGAATGAAATTACAGGTGTTTGCAAGTTAGTTGTGCTACGTAACGGAGAAATTTTAGGAGCCACTATATTTGGTACAGAAGCTAGAGAGTTAATTAATCTAGTGGCTTTGGCAATGTCTCAAAAGATTTCTGTCAAACACTTAGGCGATTTATCTGCTGTCTATCCCAGTTTCTCAGAAATTCTCGAACAAACAGCGCAAGAGTTTATTCAGCAGAGGTTCTACGGTAACGGGGCTTGGCAAGATTGGTTAGAGGGCTTATTTTATTTGCGCCGTAATTGGAATTTGTGAATTTTTACATTGATAGTGCCAATTTTGGATTTTGGTAATCACAATTTCTTGTTCAATTGAAATCAGCAATCAAAACAATTCTGGACATAATTTAAGTGAGGCTGATTATTGAATCATAAAACAGGGTAAAAAAAAATACTTATAAAAAATTATAAAAAATAACGATTTGTTATCTATCAAACATTTGATTTTCGGTTTTTCACTATATATTAAGTAAAGCTTTTCTCAAAAACCTTGTATATCTCGAAGCGAGTAGGCACAGTCATCAAGATTCATTTTGAAAACACTGACTGGTGTTTATACTCGCTTTTTTTCAATTCTTTACTCTAAAGAAAGCTACGCGAACATTATGTTATGGATGATAATTTTGACTTTATAGAACGTTTTTCGGTTTGGTGCAGTATAAATTGAGAGAGACAAAGGTCTAAAAACTAAAAGCTAGTACCATCCATCATCAAGTTAAAAGGTTTATGTATTAAGGCTTGTGCTGATTGGCATAGTAGCTTTATTTATACTGCCCCATACTAGCGTTGTGTACTTTATCACCCCAAAAAAGTTAGAGTTAACTACATATAGCAGCAATATGCCTTGATTTTTGTTGGCGTAGCCTGCGCTGAAAAATTTCAGTATCTGTATGATGGGCAATGCCCACCCTATGTTTATTTCAAAAACCAAACCAGAATACTATAGACTTTTATTGATAGTTATTATTCGATTTTCTAATAGATAAGAATAAATTAGAGTATATATCTCTAATTTATTTTGATCGGTAATTCCTTTTTGATAGATATAAAGGTAAGCTAAGAAGAATATTAAGCAAATATAAATTTGCCTTATTTACAATAATTGGATTTACTCGGAGTGATGAAAGTCAACTCTGAAATACTTTAATCTTTTTTGATAAATCTAGAGGTAAGTTCATGGCTCAGTTTCTCCTTGAGACTGTTTGGCTTGTTCCTTTGTATGCGTTAATAGGCGGGTTATTAGCTATACCTTGGTCGCCGGGGATCATTCGCAAAATGGGGCCAAGACCAGCTGGCTATGTAAATCTCATAATGACATTTTTGGCTTTACTTCATAGTGCGATCGCCTTACAAGCCACTTGGAATCATCTACCTCAAGAAGTATTTATTCCTTGGCTATCGACTGCTGGCTTAGACCTCACTATTGCCTTAGAGATTTCTTCAATCAGTGTGGGGGCGATGGTAGTAATTACGGGCTTAAATTTTCTTGCCCAAATTTTTGCCATCGGCTACATGGAAAGAGATTGGGGATGGGGACGCTTCTATTCATTATTGGGATTATTTGAAGCCGGGTTATGTGCTTTAGTCCTTTGTAATAACCTGTTTTTTAGTTATGTAATTTTGGAAATACTGACATTAGGAACCTACTTATTAGTTGGCTTATGGTTTAGTCAACCACTGGTAGTTACTGGTGCGAGAGATGCGTTCTTAACTAAGCGGGTAGGAGACTTGTTCTTACTCATGGGGGTATTGGGATTATGGCCTCTAGCTGGAACTTGGAATTACCCAGAACTAGAACAATGGGCGCAAACAGCCAATGTTGACCCCACAATCATTACATTAGTTGGTTTAGCCTTAGTTGCCGGGCCAATGGGTAAGTGCGCCCAATTCCCTTTGCATCTGTGGTTAGATGAAGCGATGGAAGGCCCGGTTCCCAGTACGATTTTGCGGAACTCGGTAGTAGTAGCTAGTGGTGCATGGGTATTAATTAAACTCCAACCTGTTTTAACTCTGTCGCCCATAGTTTCATCATTTATTGTGGCGATTGGTGCAGTGACAGCGATTGGTGGTTCTTTAATAGCGATCGCTCAAATTGATGTTAAACGCTGTTTATCATATTCTGTCAGCGCTTACATGGGTTTGGTGTTTATTGCTGTAGGCGTACAACAAGATGAAGCAGCACTGTTGTTAGTACTTACCCACGCAGTATCGGCGGCGTTATTAGTGATGAGTACTGGCGGCATTATTTGGAATAGTATTACTCAAGATGTAACTCAATTAGGCGGACTGTGGTCACGTCGTCCCATTTCTGGTTTAGCCTTTATTGTTGGTACATTGGGCTTAATTGGATTTCCCCCTTTAGGTAGCTTTTGGGCATTACTAAAATTAGCCGATGGCTTATGGGAAACTCACCCTTGGTTAGTAGGAATTGTTATAGCTGTCAATGCACTAACAGCCTTCAGCTTAGTCAGAGAATTTGGCTTAATTTTTGGTGGTAAACCCAAACAGATGACTGAGCGATCGCCAGAAGTTCATTGGCCGATGATCCTACCAATGATGATTTTATTAGGCTTTGTTTTACATCTGCCTTTAGTGTTGCAAAGCTTATCACTTTTACCTGATTGGGCAACCCTCAATAAAGATGTTGTCTTACTACTAATTTGGTCAAGCATCTTCGGTTGCAGTATTAGCGGTGTCATGTATTTAAGCAACATCATTCCTAAACCAATTCGCCTGCCTTGGAAAGGTTTACAAGACCTACTGGCATACGATTTTTATACCCCAAAACTATACCGGATAACCATTATTTTCAGCGTTGCCCAGCTTTCTAAATTCGCCGACATGATTGACCGCTTCGTAGTCGATGGCATTGTGAATTTGGTTGGTTTGTTTTCGCTGTTAGGTGGTGAAGGTCTAAAATATAGTACTTCTGGACAAACCCAATTTTATGCCTTTACTGTTCTTCTAGGAGTAGGTGTTTTAGGTGCGTGGGTAACGTGGCCTTTCTGGGGAGTCCAGTTTCTCGATTTGATGTTTTAAGTAATTAGTCAGTTGTCAGTGGCAAAACAACTAACAACTGACGACTAATACCCATAGTGTAATAAATATTCTATTTCCCAAAGTATTATGCTTAGTGTACTAATCTGGATACCGATTTTAAGTGCTATCTTCATTGGATTTTGGCCTAGTAGCCCCAATCAAACTAGCCGCATTCGCCTAGTAGCTTTAACTGTTGCGGGGATAGTTTTACTCTGGAATGTTTTCATTCTGCTAAAGTTTGACATCAGTAATCCGGGGATGCAGTTTCAAGAGTATCTACCTTGGAATGATACTTTGGGATTGAGTTATCAATTAGGTGTGGATGGGCTATCAATTTTGATGTTGATTTTAAATAGCCTCCTTACCTGGATTGCTATTTATAGTAGCAGTAAACAAACAGAACGCCCTCGACTTTTTTACTCCATGATTTTGTTAGTGAGTGGTGGAGTTGCAGGTGCTTTTTTAGCAGAAAATTTACTGTTATTCTTTCTGTTCTATGAATTAGAATTAATTCCCTTTTATTTGCTAATTTCTATTTGGGGAGGGGAAAAACGGGCTTACGCTGGTATCAAGTTTTTAATTTACACTGCCGTTTCTGGCGCTTTAATTCTCGCTACATTCTTAGGCATGGTTTGGCTGACTGGTTCTACTAGTTTCGCCTTTGATGCAGTCTCTACTCAAAACCTTTCCGCCGGATTGCAATTTACCCTACTCGTGGGAATAATACTAGGCTTTGGGATTAAAATTCCCTTAGTTCCCTTCCATACTTGGTTGCCCGATGCCTACGTAGAAGCTTCTGCACCAATTGCCATTCTTTTGGGTGGTGTATTAGCAAAGTTGGGAACTTACGGATTATTAAGGTTTGGACTGGGGATGTTTCCGCAGGCTTGGAGTGTGGTTGCGCCAACCTTGGCAATTTGGGGGGCAATTAGTGCAATTTATGGGGCGGTGATTGCGATCGCTCAAAAAGATATCAAGCGCATGGTAGCATACAGCTCCATCGGTCACATGGGTTATGTACTACTAGCTAGTGCTGCCAGCACTTCCTTAGCCCTTGTCGGTGCTGTATCCCAAATGTTCAGTCACGGTTTAATTCTGGCGATACTCTTTCACTTGGTAGGAGTAATAGAAGAGAAAGTTGGCACACGAGAGTTAGATAAACTCAATGGTTTAATGAGTCCAATTCGTGGTTTACCTTTAATTAGTGCCTTACTAGTTCTCAGTGGTATGGCTAGCGCAGGTATTCCCGGTTTAACAGGATTTATCGCGGAATTTATCGTCTTTCAAGGTAGTTTTGCTGCCTTTCCCTTACCTACTCTGTTGTGTGTCGCATCTAGTGGTTTAACGGCAGTTTATTTCGTCATTCTCCTCAATCGTACTTGTTTTGGCAGACTCGATAACAAGCAAGCTTACTACCCCAAAGTCCTTTGGTCTGAGAAAACACCAGCCTTAATTCTGGCAACCCTCATCATTTTTTTAGGAGTACAACCTACTTGGTTAGTGCGTTGGAGTGAACCCACAACTACAGCAATGGTAGCGGCAATTCCTCCTGTGGAGAAAACGGTAATTTCTCTTTTAAACCAAGAGTAGCGCTGAGGTTTATGCCGAGGAATGCGAAGTTTAAACTCTTACTCTCTGCGCCTCTGCGTCAGGTAAGTACTAAAAAATAAGGAAACACGATGGTACAAACTCCAGAAAAACCTACCACAAAACTACCTCCTTCTCGGCATGAATTTGCTGATATAATCCATCGTTTGGAAGCAGGCGGTTCGATGTTACCAGATACGCCAGAAAACTTAATGCAAATCATCGGTATATATAAGGCTTATGCTGTACCGATGGATTTTTACTGGCGTGACCTACTTTATATCGCTGAACAAGTTTTTTTAAACCCATTTCCCTTTTTTAAATACTTTATTTCCCAAGAATATTTAGACAGACATAACCATTACGCTGGTGATGATGCTGATTTAAGAATTTGGCGTGGTGTTGCAACTGCACATCCAGAACTTTTGGCATTTATGGAGAAAGGTGAAACCTTCAAGATGCCAAAGCTGTTACATCATTGGTTGCACGATCGCATTAACATGGAATTTGCTGAAGCTTGTATGCAGGCTATGCTTTGGCATCGTCAAATGTATGCGCCAGTGAACCAATTTGACGCTTATCTAGACTCAGAAGAATATAAAGCAAACGCCGATAGGGCAATTAAAGCCTACTTTCAAGGGAACCCGGTGATGTTGGGACTTTACAAACTGTTCCCTGATATGTTCTTGGAACAGTGTCGCCAAATGTCTTACTACTCTAACCTGGGGTTATTCTGGGAAGTCATGGCCCCGGTGTTCTTTGAAATGTCGGATATCTATGATGAAGGTGGCTTCAAGGGTGTTCCAGATGCGATGAACTTTTTGGTTAATGGCATATTTGCTATCGCCGGTCGTCCAATCTACCATCATGTGTATATCCGTGGTGAATGTTACGAAATCATTCCTAAATCCAAAGGTTTCACTTGGCTATACGAAGCCGCATTACCCTATGTAGAAGCAGTTTTCTACCGCACAGCCCCATTCCGGGGTACAAAGTCTTATAATGCCCAAGCTGGTCAAGTACCTGCTGACCAAAAAGATTTCCACTACGGTATTCTCTACGCTGACGTTTTCCCTGTAGGGACTGCGGGTATTCCTCCCACATTACTAATGCAAGATATGCTACATTTCTTACCTCCATATCTTGTTGAGTATTACAAACAATATTGCCGTGGTGAAGAAGATATTTTGATTCAGTTGGGAATTACTTTCCAACGCTCAATGTATAACGTTACCTCTGCGGTAATTCAAGCATTGCGAACTGCTCTTTTATATCCTTTAGACGATCCAAATCCCAAACATTTACAAGCCAACCGTGAATTTTTTGAAACACAGCTAAATCGCTTTACTCGTCCCGAATATGGTATGCGTGATGCTGCACGTTTAGGGAGTATTCAAAATCCGGATTATCGATAAAAATTTTTCCTTTTAATTGCATTTCAATTACCCTATCCCCTCTTTTAGGAAGTGGGGATTTCTTATTTTATGTTCAGCTTAATTATAATTATGCTGCCAAAATACATACTGCTTTTGATTTACTGATAGCTTTGAACCAATTTTCAACAAATCTTTTTCAGCAAGAGAAGACTTGCAATAAAATGGGTGTTTTGGTTGTCTAGTAGTGTAGTCAAAAAATATTGATAATCTATCTGAAGCTAGAGGTAATTTCCCTCTATGAAAAACGTTAGCAGTGTCAACAAAAATCACTGTACCAAAATTTCCTATGCAGGATTTCCAATTGGATGAAGATACAACCTCCTCCATAATTTCATCTTTTATGTAGCCATCATCATATTTCAAATACCTAGTAATAGATGAAGTTAAACACTTGGGAATATATTGAAATGGCCCAGTCTCTTCATTAACATCGTTGAGATAAATAATAATTTTGAGCATCTTCCTATCTTCTTTATCTAGATGCCATAATCGAGATTTTTTCTGAATTTGATTGTTAATATCTCTACGAAAATAAGCTCCATGATAAGCTACTGACAAACCAAGATAGTTTTCGACGATGTTAAGTAATCGATGTTGAAGTCCCCAAAGAAAAATATCTGAATGCTCTACCATTTGTTCAGAAGTAGTATGAACAGTAAATTCATTTTGATTTCCAAAAATTTTTGTGGGTATTGTTGGCATCAAAATTTGTGCAGACTGGAGCATTTCCACCGTGGAAGGGATTGATAGTTCTGTTAATGAAGTCATAACAATCCCTTGCTTTTGCAGATTTTCAACCAAAGAAAAGTCATTTTCTGAAAGAGCAGGTAGATAATCAGTATGTTTGGCGATCGCTGTTTGATAAGCAATATCAGCAGTATTGCTGAACAATGGTATTCGATATATTTTTCTAATTATTTCGTTGCGGACTTTTTTAACAATTGTTTTCATAATTAGTCTTATACAATCACTTTCAAATTACATCTATAGCAATCCAGTTTGATTTCTGTTGGCGTCGGGGCTAAATTGCTGTAAGGTATAGCCTGTGCTTGCGCTTAAAAATCATTACACTTGAATCTTAAGTGTAGAGCCAGTAATGCTACGTGTATGTTCAAAAATAATATGGCAGTTCTACTTAGCACATTCCTACTTTCCTGAAAAGAAAAAATTAACCACAGATAACGCAAATAAATTTACACCTTAGCAGAGAGATGCTATAAATAATGTTGTTATTAATTATGTAACACTAATTTATAGGTAAGCTATTTTCTTGTGAGTGAGTTATTTTTTGATTATATTCTTGTAAATTATTGCCAATAATATCGTCTTTTAAATATTTATAAAAGCCATATTGGCAGTATTTTTATAAAACAATTTAAATTTTATATTTAGATATAGTAAAATTTATATTTTTAAAAAATAAAAATCCCTGATTTTTTCATTCAGGGATTATCCATATTTTTACAAGATGATTTTCATTTAGTGAAGGCTAGTAAGTTATTTCTTCACTTTTTGAATCATAATAATCAGCTAAAAAGCACCACTATTTCTATTAAATATAATGGTAACTGTTTTGAAAATTAGCTTTAAGTCATACATCAAGCTCCAGTTTTCCTGATATAGCAAATCTAGACGAATTACATCTTCAAAACTGCGAACTTTAGACCTACCATTGACTTGCCATTCGCCTGTCATGCCGGGTTTAACATCTAGACGTTGCCATTCTGGTACTTCATAGCGCTCTACTTCATCAGGTGTGGGTGGTCTAGTCCCTACTAAACTCATATCTCCTTTCAAGACGTTCCAAAATTGAGGAAATTCATCAAGACTGGTGCGACGTAAAAACTTTCCTATCCGCGTAATTCTAGGGTCATTTTCATTCTTAAAAAAAGCACCCTTTACTTGATTTTCAACTAGAGACTTTTTCGCTTCTGCATCTACACACATGGAGCGGAATTTCCAAATTTTGAAGCGTTTACCCATCCAGCCGCAACGAATTTGTCCAAAAAAAATCGGGCCTGGATCATCGATTTGAATGGCAATCACAATGGGAATACACAAAATTCCTGTGATTACCAAACCCACCAAAGCACCAATAACATCCAAACATCTTTTAGTTCGAGATGCAACAGAGGGATGGGTAGTAGGTAGTTGCTCTATTTTTCGATGAGAAACCTTCTGGTTATCTAAGACATTCTCCGCATCTTCTGGGAGTACATTGTTACTGGGTTCAATAGAAAAAACTTTATCTAGCCCTGTAAGGTTTAGCACTGCCATGACCTGGGGACTAACATTCCGCAGGATCATTGCAATTCCTTTTTCTTGGGTAGTTTTAAAGTTACTAACTAAGGCTCCCAAACCACTGCTATCCATAAAAGTAGTTGCTTGGAAATCGATAATGATTTCCTTGGGATGGGAATCTCTGATTAATTCTTGGCAGGTTTGCTTAAAGCCTACTGCTTCCAGCACGCTTAATCGGATAGGAACCTGCACTATTACTGTTTCATTTAGGATAGTAACTAGAAAATTTACCTCTGTGGGTTGGCTAGTCATGAAGCTCTGCACTTTGGTTGCCATGTACATTTAATCTGCCACACATTATTTTGTTCTAGAAAATTACCTAACCTTATGTTAAATCAGTAGTAATAATGACTCATAGTTAGTTACTCAGGATAAGATCAGAGATTGCCTACAACGATTCACAATAGAACAAGAAGCTAAAACATACTTGTTGTTGCATCGACGCAGCGCGATCGCATAATACACCCATGACTGCTAAAACTACAGCCGAATCTACTGCACGCCTGGTTGAGGTCTTTTCTGCTATTCAAGGGGAAGGACTGAATGTCGGGACACGTCAAATTTTTATTCGCTTTGCTTTTTGTGACTTGCGCTGTCACTTTTGCGATAGCGCCCACACATGGAATGCACCTGCTAGTTGTAGGATAGAACGATCGCCTGGACTGCGAGATTTTGAAAGTCACCCAAATCCTGTCCCACTACCCACTCTGATCGAATGGGTTGAAAGGCAAAATTTACCTTGTCTACACGATAGCATTAGCTTAACCGGTGGAGAACCACTTCTTCATGCTCCTTTTTTACAGGAATTTTTGCCCAAAGTGCGATCTCTTACTGGTTTACCTATATACCTAGAGACTGGTGGACATCGCCCAGAGCAATTGGCTCTGATTTTACCCTATCTAGACTCTGTGGGTATGGATTTGAAGCTCCCTAGTGTCAGTGGCGAATCTCATTGGCAAGCGCATACCCAGTTGCTTCAGCTTTGCCATACGCGTTTAGAGACATTTGTCAAGATAATTATCTCTCATAGTACAGACTTAGCTGAATTAGAGCGTGCTGCTTTGCTTGTGGCAGATGTCAGTCCCGAAATCCCTGTATTTTTACAACCTGTCACGCCATTGGCTGCGTCTGAGCAATTCAGCCAAACACCTGCGTTTGCTCCTGCGCCAGAAGCAGTTTTGACCTGGCAAGCCTCGATGAAACGGTTCCTAAAACACGTCCGCGTTGTGCCGCAGACTCATAAAATGTTAAATCAGTTATGACCAAGAAACCAACAAATTTATGTAAATTTCTCTGATAAAATTAAAAACTTTGTAAGGGCAAGGCACAGTCTCTAACATCTGTGCCTTAGCACCTCTGTAGTTAAATAATTTTTAAACCACAGAGGCGCAGCGATTTAGTTCACGTATTTTTTCTTAGTCTTCATCAGTGGTTCTATATTTAGCTTTTGCCTTATTAGCACTGCGTTTAAGCGCCGACAGTCTGGCTTCATAGCGAGAACGTTGGCGCTTACTGGGAGTAGTGTCAATCAAAGTTTTTAAAGCGCTACCAAGACTCTTGTAGGCATTAGGGAGACTATAACCGAAGCGGGTTGCTAGAGCGATCGCTTTTTCATCAGCGTCCAACACTTCTCTAATTTGCTTTTCCCCATTATTCTTTTGATACAGTCGCCAGCCAGACACACCACAAAGCGCCAAAGCTAACACTAACAATAATCCATCTTGTACCCATAACTCACCTACAGCACCACCTAGACCAATAGCTAATGCTGCCATTTCCCAACCATCTTTGGGAATTGTGTCATTTTGAATGCGGGCGACTTCATGCCAAAATAGCAGATTACGCTGATCCATTGCCAGAGAGTCCCATTTCACCAAGTCAATTTGAACTTCTACTTGGTCTTTTCCGATTTCTTCGCTACGGATCAGGGGTGGATTGACCTCAGTTGAACCTTCAACCGTGACCCAGCTCTGCAATTCTGGCGGTAGTAAGCCTTTCAACCGCCGAAGTTCACTCATTTCCGCTTTGGCAGAGGAGGTTGCATAGGATGTCATAAAATCCAGCCCTAGAAAATTTCAGTATATAGTGAGGGTATCACTTTGGAGTATAGCTATTTAAGTGATGATTCGTCTCACTCTGTAGGAAAACTTCCGCGCTTCTTTCGCGCTTCCATTGCTTTTTCCAGTAGTTCTAATAATCCTGGTGCTTCTTCCTGAATAGTCAGTAAAATTCTTTCCCCAAGTTCTACATTCCCCGGATCGTGACCTGTTTTCATCACTTCCTTCAGCCGAGGTATGGCTATGTTGTCTACAATCTGAATTAATCCACTTAGACAGCGATGAAATTGTCTTTCTGTAAGAATAGAGTCTTCTAAAGGAAACTCAATAATTGCTCTGATTTCACCATCTGATGGGTCGTATTCCCATTGGAGCATTTTTGTTTCCCAGGAAATGGCTAGCATCGTCTGTAAGATAGCTCCCTTATGTGGATGGTCTTGCACTCCAGCCAAAACTTGTGGTGCAAATACCCGAAAAAATTTTCCTTCCTCATCGAGTTGGACAACTATGAGAAAATCTTCTAGGTTATCAGCGTCCACACCTGTGATAATGCGGTCTTCTTCATTATCCAGACGGTAGTCCCAACCCAGTTTGTCTAAGTAATTAGCAATTTGTTTGAGGTTAGCTCCCATACAAGCCTCTATAAAAAATGGTGGAGCATTTGTCACCAGACCTAGTTTAACCTTTTAGTGGCATCTGCTTAGTTGACATAATTACTTATCTTCTTTTAGAAGTATGCAGAAAGTCTTACCATTGATGATTGAAGTAATTGATGTTTTCAGGTTGTAGAAAATTTAAAAGTTTAATTTTTCTGACTTCTTTGAAAACCCGATGAGATTTTGGTTCACTAAGGAAATATTGAAAATCAAATATTTAAAAAATTAATATTTAATCAATATCAATTCATGAGCAAACAACAATTTAAAAATAAATAACTAAACTCCTGACTATTCCCTTGTTTCAGGGAAATTGCAACATAGGTGCCGAAAAAGTTTTATATTACAACCATCAATATTGTTTTTACACATTTATTGTATTCGCCATCACATTTTTGCATATCAACTACTTTGAATTGTATGAAGAGAATAGCTTTAATTGTGGGAGCATCACTGATTTTAACTACTACCGCCTGTGGAGGAGATGCAACACAAACAGCAAATACAGCCACTAATTCAGAGACAACACAAACAACTTCCAGCGATCGCTGGAATACGATTAAAAACCGTGGTCAGTTAATTTGCGGTGTCAGTGGCGAAGTACCAGGATTTAGTTTTGTAGGAACTGACGGTCAGTATAGTGGTATTGATGTAGATGTTTGTCGAGCGATCGCTGCTGCTTTATTTGACAACCCAGACGCAGTAGAATTTCGTAACCTCAGCGCCAAAGAAAGATTTACGGCCTTACAAACTGGTGAGGTAGATATTCTTAGCCGCAATACAACCTGGACACTCAGTCGCGCCACCTCCGTTGGTTTGGAATTTGCACCTGTAGTCTTTTATGACGGTCAAGCAATTATGGTTCGCAAAAATAGCGGAACCAAATCTCTAACAGACCTCAAAGACAAAGCCATCTGTGTACAAACTGGAACCACTACTGAGCAAAACTTAGCAGACCAAATGCGGAAGCGAAACATCACTTATAAATCGGTGGTTTTTGAAGACGTTAATATTACCTTTGCTACTTACGCTCAAGGACGTTGTGACGCAATTACAGCCGACCGTTCAGCATTGGTATCTAGACGTACAACTCTACCTACACCTGAAGATAACGTAATTTTAGACGAAGTAATTTCTTCAGAACCGCTTGCACCAGCAGTTGCCAAAGGAGACGCTAGATGGGGTAATACTGTCAGTTGGGTAGTTTATGCCCTAATAAAAGGTGAGGAGTTAGGAATTAATTCGCAAAATTTAGGTCAATTCACAACGAGTAATGACCCAGATATCAAACGCTTTTTAGGAACCGAAGGCAATTTAGGCGAAGGACTCGGTTTAACTAACGACTTTGCGGCTAGAGTCATCAAACACGTCGGTAACTACGCCGAAATTTACGATCGAAACCTCGGCCCCAAGACCAAACTGAACCTAGCACGCGGTCAAAATCAACTCTGGACACAAGGCGGATTGTTGTATTCTCCACCGTTTCGGTAAGAATTGAGGAATAAGGAGAAGAAGAAGCAGGTGAGTAGGGGGAAAAGATAACTGTTAACCGTTGATTGTTGACCTTTTTTGAATTGGAGCGTTCGCGTAGCGTCTGTCTCCGACACGCTTCCGCGAACGTAGAGAAGCGACTTGACTATGGACTAATGACCAATGACCAATGACAAACCCCCTTTTTGGCGTGACAATCGCTTTTGGTATATTGCTGGACAATTGATTGCTTTATTTTTATCAGTAGTTGTTGTGGCTATACTTTTGGGTAATCTCAACCGCAATTTGCAGCGATTGGGTATTCAATTTGGCTTTGATTTTCTCAAGCAGCAAGCATCTTTTGATATTGGCGAAACGCTGATTGCATATAAACCAACTGACACTTATAGTCTTGCCTTATGGGTAGGACTAATTAATTCATTACGAATAGCTGTTGTCGGTATCATTTTAACAACAGTTGTCGGCGTACTTGCTGGGATTGCTAGATTATCTGATAACTGGCTAGTGCGAAACATTACGCTGCTTTATGTAGAGGTTTTCCGCAATACGCCCTTACTTTTACAGTTGCTGTTTTGGTACTTTGCGGTTTTTCTGAGCTTTCCCAAAGCTGAAAATAAAATTTATCTCTGGGGATTTGTCGGGCTTAGTCAAAATGGACTAGAACTACCTTGGTTTACATTATCACCAGAGTTTTCTGCTTTATTGCTGGGGTTAACTTTTTACACAGGTGCTTTTATTGCAGAAATTGTCCGGGGTGGGATTCAATCAGTATCTCAAGGACAATGGGAAGCAGCGCGATCGCTAGGATTAAACCCAAACTTAATCATGCGCCTAATCATTTTCCCCCAAGCCTTACGGGTAATCATTCCTCCACTCACAAGCCAATATCTGAACCTGACAAAAAATTCCAGTTTAGCGATCGCCATTGGCTATCCCGACATTTATTTTGTCGCTTCCACCACCTTTAACCAAACTGGAAAAGCAGTAGAGGTCATGTTACTACTAATGCTCACTTATCTCATTCTCAGTTTGACTATCTCCCTAATTATGAATACATTTAATCGCACCGTACAGATTAAAGAACGGTAGCACAGGAGATGAAGAAACTATAAGAACAATTGTTGACTAATGACTAAATTAACTTGGTTACGCAAAAACTTATTTAGTACTTGGCATAACAGCTTATTAACTCTTATCTGTTTAGGGTTGCTTTTGTGGATAGTGCAAGGAATTTTAATTTGGGCAACTACTAAAGCAGAATGGGCAGTGGTTCAAGATAATTTACGATTATTTTTAGTTGGTAGATTTCCCCAAACTGAATATTGGCGAGTTTGGATTGTTTTGGCAGTCACTTCTAATTTGGGTGCTGTGACAACAGGTATATTTTTTAGTAAGAAACAGTTGACATGGCGGGGAATTACCTTACTTGCTGTCATTGTCGGTTTACTACTAGTTATTTTCCCCTTAGATCCGGTATCCCGTCTATGGTTGCTGTTGACTGCTGTTCTACTAATACCTAGTTTCTTATTGGGATCAAAGTTTACAAAATTAGTCGCTCCTTGGCTTTCTTTAATCTGGTTGTTGTCATTCCCCGTTATTTTGTGGTTAATTGGCGGTGGGTTTGGTTTGCGTCCTGTATCCAGCAATCTATGGAACGGTTTGCTACTCACCCTATTCATGGCAGCAATTAGCATTGTTCTTTCCTTTCCTATTGGGGTTCTACTTGCTTTAGGAAGGACTAGCCAGTTACCTGTGGTACGTTGGTTTTCTATTCTTTACATTGAAATTATTCGGGGAGTTCCACTAATTGGGATTTTATTCCTCGCGCAAGTAATGTTACCTTTGTTATTCTCAAACGATGTCCGTTTAGATCGGGTGTTAAGAGCGATCGCTGGTTTGGTAATATTTAGTGCAGCTTACATGGCGGAAAATGTACGTGGTGGACTCCAAGCAGTTTCCCGTGGACAAGTTGAAGCTGCAAAAGCACTAGGTTTAAATACATTCTTCGTAGTTCTGTTAATTGTCTTACCTCAAGCTTTACGAGCAGTTATTCCCGCACTTGTCGGACAATTTATTGGTTTATTTAAAGACACTTCTTTATTATCTCTTGTGGGCTTAGTAGAACTTACAGGAATTGCCCGTTCCATTTTGGCACAGCCTCAATTTATTGGTCATTATGCAGAAGTATATTTATTTATTGGGTTGATTTATTGGTTATTTTGTTACTTTATTTCAATAGCTTCTCGGCGGCTAGAAAGGCAACTAAATAATAATTAATTATAATCAAATTTCTAATCAAAATTTCTTCCCTTGCTCCCTGCTATCAAATAATTTGAGGATAAAATCTGTGGTAGAACAAACCCCAATAATTATTGCTGAAGATGTTCATAAATGGTATGGAAAATTTCATGTTCTTCAAGGTATAAGCTTAACGGTAAATCGCGGAGAAGTGGTAGTTTTGATGGGGCCATCTGGTTCAGGTAAATCAACATTTATCCGTACTTTTAATGCTTTAGAAGAATACCAGCAAGGAAGAATTATTATTGATGGAATCACACTCAGCCATGACTTGCAAAATATTGACATAATTCGGAGAGAAGTGGGTATGGTATTTCAGCAATTCAATTTATTTCCCCATTTAACAGTGCTACAAAATATCACCTTGGCACCGATTTGGGTGCGGCGATGGAAAAAAGCCAAAGCTGATGAATTAGCCATGCAATTATTAGATAGAGTAGGAATTTTAGAACAAGCGAAAAAATACCCAGGACAATTATCTGGAGGACAACAACAACGAGTAGCGATCGCTCGTGCATTAGCAATGCAGCCTAAAATTATGCTATTCGATGAACCAACTTCCGCTTTAGATCCAGAAATGGTAAGAGAAGTTTTAGACGTGATGCGAAATCTAGCCCACGATGGCATGACAATGGTAGTAGTTACCCATGAAGTTGGATTTGCCCGTGAAGTCGCCGATAGAGTAGTGTTGATGGATAGCGGCTATCTAGTCGAATCAGCAACCCCTGATAACTTCTTCACCAAACCCCAAGAAGAACGCACTCGCAAATTCTTATCACAAATAATTTAGTCGTAAAAATAACGAATTACAAATTATTGCTTACGAGTTATTACTTAGGAGTTAGCGATGATTCCGTGTACAGTATCCAGAAGTAGAATTAGTGTTGCAGGAATTAACTAAAGCTCAAAAGTAACAGGCGCTACGAGATTCCCAAATTTATGTAGGCTTTGCTCATCCACCACAAAAAGATGAGAGAGTATTTACCAAGAACCCCTGATTATGGCTTTATCAGAGACTCATCCCTTAGGTAAACAAAAATATATTTCCGGGTGCAATATCTGAGTCTGGAGACATGAGGATTGTGCTCGTCTCATCTGCTTTACAAAATCTTCAAATACCAGTCATTATTTATCATTTGTTAGTAGCAAAAAATCTTTTATCGAAAATGCCATAGTTTGGCAGCAAGAAAACATAATCTTTATCCTAAATAATTTCCTACAAATGGTAAGAAGTAACTGTTTCTGAAAAAAATAATTTAAATATTCCCATTAGCAGATGTCATAATTTTATCGATATAGATAAACAGTTCAGGTTATAGATCAAAAATTATAAATTTACTAAATCTTTAAACTTATTAGTTTGATTTCAAGGATATAAAATAGGTTTGAATGATCACGCAATCTTAAATCTCCGGTAATATACAGATTTTACGGTGTTCCTAATTTAATTTTCTCATGGCATAACTACTGTCCACTGCCATACAAAAAACAAAATAATAGTTGTGGATTACCCTAATTTTGCGTAATATTGACAGATATCTAGTAGTTATTATGGGCAATTCAATTGATAACAATAGAGTTTATGTCTATACTATATAATTAAAATATACATAATGCTTATGAAGCAAAAGTGTGTGGATTTATCATATCTTACTGAAGAAAGCAAAAATAACTTTCACTGAATCTTCAAGGAAAAGCCAGTGACATAGAAATACTCTAAAGAGACAATTAAATATTAGATGCTGTCAACCAATAAGCAATCTAGATACTTGCCTTAGTTATCCAAACCAGCCAGGGGACTTCTGACTAATCTGTTATGCGGATTTTAATTTACTCTTATAACTACTATCCAGAACCAATTGGTATAGCCCCCCTAATGACAGAATTAGCAGAGGGACTGGCCAAGCGAGGACATCAAGTGCGTGTGGTAACAGCTATGCCTAATTACCCTGAGCGTCAAATTTATGAAGCTTACCGTGGTAAATGGTATCTCACTGAATACAAGAATGGTGTCAAAATCCAACGCAGTTACGTGTGGATTCGTCCACAACCGAAACTGTTAGACCGAGTGTTACTAGATGCTAGTTTTGTAGTAACCAGTTTTTTGCCTGCTTTTTTTGGGTGGCGGCCTGATGTCATTTTGTCAACCTCCCCATCACTACCTGTATGCGTACCAGCATCTTTACTAGGATGGTTGCGTGGTTGCCCTGTAGTTTTGAATCTCCAAGATATATTACCAGAAGCAGCCATTCATGTTGGTTTACTGAAAAACAAATGGCTGATAAAGGTATTTTCGGTATTAGAGAAATTTGCCTATCGTAGCGCTACCAAAATTAGCGTCATCGCTGATGGGTTCGTGGAAAATCTTCTGTCTAAAGGCGTATCATCCGAAAAAATAGAGCAGATACCCAACTGGGTAGATGTCAATTTTATTCGTCCCTTACCAAAAGAAAATAACAACTTCCGTGCCACACATAATTTGCATGACAAATTTGTACTCTTGTATTCTGGGAATATTGCTCTTACCCAAGGTTTAGAAACAGTCATTCAAGCTGCTGCTAAGTTACGTGATATTTGCGAAATTGCCTTTGTGATTGCAGGTGAGGCTAAAGGCTTGCAAAGACTGCAACAATATTGTGCAGACTGCGGTGCTGATAACGTTTTGCTATTACCTTTTCAACCACGAGAACAATTGCCAGAAATGTTAGCGGCGGCTGATGTTGGTTTGGTAGTACAGAAGAAAAATGTTATCTCTTTTAATATGCCATCAAAGATTCAAGTCTTACTGGCTAGTGGTAGAGCATTGATAGCATCTGTACCTGATAACGGTACAGCCGCAAAAGCAATTAGACAGAGTGGTGGTGGTGTTGTTGTTTCTCCAGAAGATCCTCAAGCTTTAGCAACAGCAATTTTAGACCTGTACAAACATCCCGAAAAAGCTAAAACCTTGGGTTATAACAGTAGGAAATATGCTATGGAGCAATATGCCTTTGAGCAGGCATTAAATCAATATGAAAGTTTATTTTATTCAGTGACGACAGACGGACAAACAATTGAATCTAAAGTAGTTTCTAAGCAGGAAGTCTGATCTTAAACGCTAGGTATCTCAGTTATTAAAATATTGATAATTTCTGATAGGTTAGGGTTGAGGATGTTTTTGACTCCTCTACCCTATTTTTGTGGATGAATTTGGCCCATTACTGTGAAACGCTAAGTTTGGTTAGTCTTAATTAAGAAATATACTCAAGGAATATGACCCATCACACTTTAGGCAGAATAGCCTAAATCCAGTATGCTGTATACTTATCATTAGGGAAGTAGTTTAGAGTTAAGAGGCGGTGATATCTCTGAACTCTCTACTTGATGATGGTAGTAAATGTATAAACAAGAATAAAGCTACATGGCTGATACGTAAAAACTATGTCAACTTGTTGGAGATGCGGCTATGACTGGATTTATCGCTACACAGAAATAACTATCTGTCGCCTCATGATTTTGCGATACATTAACCAATTTGTCAGCCATTCTCATAGATACCTGTTTTTTTGTTAGTATTCAAAAAAACCAAGAGATAAATTTACTGTTCGATTGCTATTTGCAAAGAACTCTCAAAAACCGTAACAGAAGGGATAAAGCACCTGAGGTTTAATGTCTGATTATTTCCAAGGAAATTTACCATTGCAATCCGTCTCGGTAGCCAAGAGTGCTATTAGAAGTCCAGAGGCGGAAACTGAGTTGAGTGGAAAATTAGCTGTAACTATTGCCGAAGCCGCATCAGACCGCAAAGCGGGCGATATCCTAGTGCTTAAGGTAGCAGATGTCTCATACTTGGCAGATTACTTTGTGATGTTGACTGGCTATTCTAGGGTGCAAGTGAGAGCGATCGCTGATGCAATTGAAGATAAAGTAGAAAGTGAGTGTCAACGACGGCCATTGCGGACAGAAGGAAAAGTTGAAGGCAGCTGGTTACTCCAAGACTACGGCGACGTAATTGTGCATATCATGATGCCAAAGGAACGTGAGTTTTATAATTTAGAAGCATTTTGGGTTCATGCAGAACGTATCTCCCTACCAAAATCTGATGAGGATGAGGGTAAGCCAACATGATGAAGTCGTCGCTGGCAAATTGTCCGGTTCCCGTAGATCAACAACCACTTAATGAGTACGAAGAGTTAAAAACTTCCTGGCTATTTCGTGATTGTGCCTTAAATTGGTGGGAGTACGCCAAAAAACTAGCGTGGATTTGGGGATTATCTTGGCTGATAGCTGGGCCTGTAGCATCGGCCAGCTATCAGCCAAATAAACAACTTATTCATTTCTTGTTGGTCGGTGCAGCTGGGGCAAGTGTCGGAGTAGTACTAAGTCTACTACGTTTATACTTGGGCTGGCTTTATGTGCGCGATCGCCTCTATAGTATGACCGTCTTCTACGAAGAATCAGGCTGGTACGATGGTCAAACTTGGATCAAGCCACAAGAAGTCCTCACCCGCGATCGCTTAATTGTCACCTACGAAATCAAACCCATTCTCCAACGGTTACAATTTACCTTCGCTGGCTTGGCGGGAGTCTTTCTTATTGGTACTATAGTTTGGCATTTGTTTTAAATAGTTAACAGTCAATGGTCAACAGTCAATAAACTATGGACTATTGACTAGGGACTATTGACTAATAAAAAAAGAGATAATTTAACCCATGACAATGGGAAAGCGAACTCAAGCAGCAGCACTGGAAGTCCGGTTGTTGCGTGAAGGTATTATCGAATCGAAGCATATAGTCCAAGCTGTTGTTTGCGACGAACGAGGACGAGTACTTAGTGTTGCCGGTAATTCGGAAACAGCTACATTTGTCCGTTCAGCACTCAAACCATTTCAGGCCCTAGCAGTCACTACCACAGGAACACTGGAACGCTATGATTTGAGCGATCGCGACCTAGCTATTATTACCAGTTCCCACAAAGGTACAATCGAGCAGGTACGTCAGGCATTTAACATCCTGTGGCGAGCTGATCTTGACCCTTCTGTACTCCAGTGTCCAATACCTCAAGGGAAACGTAGTCCTCTTGAATACAATTGCTCTGGTAAGCACGCGGGAATGTTGGCTATTTGCCAACAACGCCATTGGCCCTTAAATAACTATCTAGAGCGCAAGCACCCAGTACAGCAGTTGATTTTGGCTAAAGTTGCAGAGTTGCTGCGAATGCCAGCAGAAGAATTTATCAGCGCTCACGATGATTGTGGTGTACCTACTTACCTGATGCAGCTGGGACAAATCGCTTCTTTATATGCGCTTTTAGCGTCCAGTACTAACTTGGATATGGAGCGCATTATCCGAGCCATGACTCATCACCCGTCAATGGTAGCAGGAGATGGGGAATTTGATACGGAACTGATGCGTTTAACTCCTGGGGAATTGGTAAGCAAGTCTGGTGCAGAAGGTGTACAGTGCATTGGTAGATTGGGCGAAGGCATGGGATTGACAATTAAAGTCATGGATGGCGCTAAACGAGCAAAATATGCCGTTGCCATTTACCTGCTCCAGCAAATGGGTTGGATTACCCCCAGCGTGGCAGAAAGCTTGGCAGAAAAGTTTATGAACCCAGGCAAATATACCCGTCTAGAGGTTGTGGGAGAATTATCGCTTTTGTAGTTGCCAAACTCAGAAGTTTGGGTTATACTAAAAAAGTCAAGAAACGACGCGGGATAGAGCAGCCTGGTAGCTCGTCGGGCTCATAACCCGAAGGTCAGTGGTTCAAATCCACTTCCCGCCACCAAATTATAAACATCAAAACCCTACAATCTCTAAAGATTGTGGGGTTTTGTTTTATTTTGATCTATTCTTAAGTTGGAATCTTCCAAAAAGCGCGGAGAATAATGGTTGTGAAGTTGCAGCGACCAATTTTAGTAGGAGGATTAGGATTATCCTTTTCCTTGTGGATGCTACAAAGTTGGCATCATTCCCTGGAGCAGTTGGGTGAACTGAGTTTATTGAGTGCTTTAGCGGTTGGTGGTGGGTTGTGGTTGTTCAAGCACAAGCTGCCAAAAAATAGTTCAGAGCAGCTAAATGGTATGCTCGTTGATAGAGCCACGGCAGAAAGTGCGATCGCCAACACTGGAGCCGTAATTAACCAATTAGCACAAGAGTCAGAAAACCATCCAGCTTTAGAGACATTGCGAAATCAACTTGCCCAGTTGTTGGTAGAGTTAGACAGGCAAGAGCTGAGAGTGGCTGTGACTGGTGGACAATTGGCTGGTAAAAGTACTTTAATTCAAGTCCTGAAGTCTAGCGGTTTAGCGGAAACACAGCAAAAAGTAACCTTCCAAGAAACAGCATCATTGTTTAAAGAAGCAGGTAGTCACTCCGATACTGATATCCTGGCAGAAGTGGCAAAATCTGATGCTGTCCTGTTCTTGACTAACGGTGATTTGACGGATTCAGAATTCCAAGCTTTACAGCAGCTAAAAGCACTCAATCAGCCAAAAATTCTGGTTTTCAACAAACAAGACCAGTATCTACCCGATGAACGTGCTAGTGTCTTGCTGTCTTTAAAACAGAGGGTTCTCGATCATGTAGTTGCTGTTTCAGCCTGTCCCGTTGCTATTAAAGTGCGGAAATATGAAGTGGATGGTGCTGTGCAAGAGTGGATGGAACAACCAGCGCCAGACATTCAGCAGTTGACGCAGGAATTAGGTGAAGTTTTAGCACAGCAAAGTTCACAATTAGTGTGGACAACTAGTACAAGAGAAGCACTGTTGTTGAAAGCTGAGGCAAAAAACTACTTGAATGAAGTAAGACGCGATCGCGCTACTCCAATTATTGAACAATATCAGTGGATAGCTGCGGCTGCGGCTTTTGCTAACCCAGTCCCAGCATTAGATATTCTGGCAACTGCGGCAATTAATGCTCAAATGGTGATGGATTTGGGTAATATTTATCAGCAGAAATTATCCTGGGAACAAGCACAAACTGTAGCCAGGACTATGGGAAGTTTAATGCTGAAATTAGGTTTAGTGGAACTTTCTACTAAAGCCATTGGTACTGTTCTCAAAAGTAACGCCGTTACCTTTGTCGCTGGTGGTTTAGTTCAAGGTGTCAGTGCAGCCTATCTCACCAGGGTAGCTGGCTTGAGTCTAGTAGAGTATTTTGAACAACAGGAAATCGCTTTAGATTCTGGAAATAATTTAAATTTAGACAAATTACGCCAAACCTTACAAAAGGTATTCCATCAAAATCAACAGATAGCTTTTCTGCAAGGTTTTGTGAAGCAAAGCGTGAAACATTTATCGCCAGAAGTACAGTCGGTTGAAGTTGTTGGATAATTTTGCACAAAAGCACAAAGACGCTTAAAAAAACTTTGCGTCTTTGCGGCTTTGTGTAAACCATTTAATCTACATAATGGTATTTTGTTAAAATATAAAACATGAATTACTAAAAAATAGATATTATATTATTTTTCAACTTAATGAGTTTTCACCCTAAAATATTCTCATTTTTTGCAGGTTCAGGATTCCTTGATTTAGGTTTTGAAAAAAGCGGTTTTAATATTGTTTATGTGAATGAAATTTTTTCTCCTTTTATGGCAGCATACCAATATTCCAGGGAAATGCTGAATTTGCCTTTACCAGAATATGGATATCATCAGGGGGAAAAAGCAGATGTATCTAAACTTGTTGAAGGAGTCCAAGCACAACATTTATTAGAATTAGTTAAGGATTCTCGTAAATCTAATAATATTGTGGGATTTATTGGTGGGCCTCCCTGTCCTGATTTTTCTATTGGAGGAAAGAATCAAGGGTGTTTAGGCGATAATGGTAAACTTTCTTCGGCTTATGTAGAATTAATTTGTAAAGCTTTGCCCGATTTCTTTCTATTTGAAAATGTAAAGGGTTTGTGGCGAACTAAGAAACATCGTATATTTTTTGAATCGCTCAAGAAAAAATTACAGCAATCTAGTTATTTATTAACAGAACGATTAATAAATGCTATTGAATATGGTGTACCCCAAAATAGGGAAAGAATTATTTTAATTGGTTTTAGAGGAAAATTTCTGAATGATATAGAGATAATCAATAGTCCTAAGAAAATATTGTTTGACTTAAATTTTCCTTGGGAAAAGCAGATTTTATATTCTAAAGATAAAGTATTTAATTATCCTTGGATTCAGTGTGAACCATTTGGAGAAGATTCTATAATTCCTTGTCCTGATGGTATTCCTCAAGAATTGACAGTTGAACATTGGTTTAGAAAAAATGATGTACTAAAACATCCTAATTCTGAACATTATTTTAAAGCAAGAGCAGGTATAGCAAGATTTGTTAGTGTTGCTGAAGGAGATGATTCAAAAAAATCTTTTAAACGTCTACATCGATGGCGTTACTCTCCTACAGCTTGCTATGGCAATAATGAAGTACATTTACACCCATACAAAATCAGGCGAATCTCAGTAGCGGAAGCTTTAGCAATACAGTCTTTACCTGCAAATTTCGTTTTACCAGAAAATATGTCACTGACTAATATGTTTAAAACTATTGGTAATGGTGTGCCTTATTTAGCATCAAAAGCATTGGCACAGTCTATTGTTGATTTTATAAATACTGGTGTAAAAAATTCTTTCATTAATACGAGATAAAGCCTAATTGATGTTAAATAAAGTACTTATCTTAGTTTATTCATACTCGGTTATTTGATGAAAAAACTCAACGAAATCCTGCTTTTCAGGCTACACTCGTATATAGACGTGGTTTAATTTATGTGAAGGGTATTAATTTTTTATAAAGCTTTATAATCAAACACTAACAAAAGGCAACGATGGCAGCAGACTATCCAGACATTGATATTGCGCCATTTATCGATCACGCCCTGTTAACGCCAACGGCTACTCCAGAGCAGGTTGAGCAATGGTGTGGACAAGCAGACAGATTTAATTTTGCGTCGGTTTGTTTGTATCCTACTTATGTAAAGCAAGCAGCAGAACTTCTCCACGGCAAAAAACCTAAAGTTTGTACGGTAATTGGTTTTCCTACTGGGGCTACGACACGATTAGTTAAATTGTATGAGGCTCAGGAGGCTGTGGAAAATGGAGCCACAGAGTTAGATGTAGTCATCAATTTAGGCTGGTTGAAGTCTGGCAATACGAATGCAGTACACGAAGAAATTGCCGAAATTTGTGAAGAGACTGGGCAATTAATTAAGGTAATTTTGGAAACAAGCTTACTGACGGATGCAGAAAAAAAGCTGGCAGCCGAGGTAGCAATGGACGCAGGAGCCACTTTCTTAAAAACCAACACAGGTTGGAATGGTGGTGCTACAGTCGCAGACGTGCGGCTTTTGAAAGAAGTAGCAAAAGAAAGGATAGGTATAAAAGCATCTGGTGGAATTCGCACCCTGAATCAAGCTTTAGATTTAATATTGGCGGGTGCTACCAGAATAGGCACGTCTCGCGGTATCGATTTGATCCGCCAGCGCGATACCCTGGAGAAAGGCGAATAGTCATTTGTTTTTTTGTCTTAAGTCATTTGTTGTATGTCTTGCACCTAATGACCAATGAGGAATGACCGATGACTAATGACTAATAACTATGGCTAATGAGTAGAACCTACAAAGCAACTGGTATTAATCTGAAAACCCAAGCACTGGGGGAAGCAGACAGAATAGTGACTATTTTGACACAAGAATTCGGTTTGATTCGAGCGATCGCCCCAGGTTCACGTAAACATAACTCCAGTCTGGGTGGTAGAAGCGGGATGTTTGTAGTCAATGAATTACTGATTGCCAAGGGGCGATCGCTCGATAAAATTACTCAAGCTCAAACCATAAAAACCTACCCAGGTCTGGCAAAAGATTTAGGGAAATTGGCTGCTAGTCAATATCTAGCGGAAATAGTTCTTTGTCAAGCTTTAAGTGAACAACCACAACAAGAACTATACGAGTTACTAAACGAACATCTCCATCGATTGGAAGAGTTACCCAAAGGAGCGTCGTTTGGTGTCCTCGCTTACTTAGCTCATGCAGTTTTCCACCTTCTAGCTTTGGCTGGACTGCCCCCACAAGTACAAATTTGTTGTCTCACTCAACGTTTTTTAACTCCTGACTTGGCAAATCCCGACTGGCGTGTGGGTTTTAGCGTTACGGCTGGGGGAATAGTTGCTTTAGAGGCTTGGGAAAGCTTACGGAACGAAGTAATTAAAAAACCAGGTAAAGCAGAAAAATCCCTTCCTCATCCTGAAATTCCTGTTTACCAAACAGTAGTACATCGGCAAGAAATACCAGCCATTTCGGCTCGTTTAAATTCTCTAGAACTTTCTCTGCTCCAACAGCTCTCACAACCAGAGATAATGCAAATTAGTACCACCAGTGATGCTGGCTGGTTATCTGTGGAGCAGATTTTGCGCCAATATGCTCAATATCATTTAGGTCGCCCTATTCGCTCTGCCACTTTGATTGACTCTTATTTTGCTGCCAACCATCATGATGCAACCGTCTGATTTGGATAGAAAAATTCTGCCCTTGTCACCAAGCCACGTCAAAAAACAGAATAGGGCATCAGCTTCCACAGCACCAAATCACTTAAGTGCTGTTCCCCACTCTGTACCCAGTCACAAAGATAGTCAAGAAATGTCTCCACAAGATATTTCTACAAATGAGAAAAGCTGGATATCGGAAAATTCCAAAACCGATTTACCCAAGGAGATAGAAAAACAGTCCCCAGAGCCGTTAGCTACCATTGATTCCAATGGTAACTGGCATGGTGTACCAGTAGCTACTACTCCCGAAGCAGAAACACCAACAGATGACGCTGGTTCTGGTGGAGAAGAAAATTTAAGAGATGAGGAACATCAAGGGTTTTTAGCTGTATTCAAAAACTCAAATTTCTTAGCACTTTGGGGCGGGCAAGTCTTCTGTCAATTGGCAGATAAAGTTTATTTGGTCTTAATGATTGCTTTAATTAATACTCAGTTTCAAGGAAGTAATCAGAGTATTAGTGGTTGGGTGTCAGCATTGATGATGGCTTTCACAATACCAGCCGTGCTGTTTGGTTCTGTGGCTGGGGTATTTGTAGACCGATGGTCAAAGAAGACTGTGTTAGTGGCTACAAATGCTTGGCGTGGTATTTTGGTTTTAGCTATTCCCTTCTTGTTGTGGTTAACTCATGATTGGCAACCCATAGGAGTTTTACCTGTAGGTTTTCTCATTATTTTGACTGTGACTTTTTTGGTGTCTACACTAACACAATTTTTTGCCCCAGCAGAACAGGCGGCGATTCCTTTGGTGGTCAAAGAACAAGATTTACTTTCGGCTAATTCACTATACACAACCACAATGATGGCTTCAGTGATAGTGGGGTTTGCAGTGGGAGAACCATTGTTAGCAATTGCCGATGGTATTTGGTGGCAATTGGGGGGTAATAATGGGTTTGGCAAAGAATTATTGGTTGGTGGTAGTTATGCGATCGCTAGTGTAATTTTGCTGTTGTTGGTAACTCATGAAAAAACCCACGGGCCGGAAACAGAATTTCCTCACGTCTTTTCCGATTTACGTGATGGATTTCGTTACCTCAAAGAAAATTACCGTGTCCGTAATGCCCTTCTACAATTAACGATTTTATTTTCTGTCTTTGCCGCCTTGACTGTTTTAGCAGTTCGTATGGCAGAAATCATTCCTAACTTAAAAGCTTCTCAATTCGGCTTTCTACTAGCTGCTGGTGGTGTTGGTATCGCTGCTGGAGCTACTATTTTGGGTCAGTTTGGTCAACGTTTCTCCTATACTCAACTAAGCCTTTGTGGTTGTTTGGGTATGGCTGCATCTTTAGTTGGTCTTTCAGTGTTCACGACACAACTATGGTTAGTGTTACTTTTAGTAACATCAATGGGTGTTTTTGGCTCTCTCATAGGTATACCCATGCAGACAGCTATCCAAACAGAAACTTTGCCTGAGATGCGCGGTAAAGTGTTTGGTTTACAAAACAATGTCATCAATATTGCTCTGTCATTACCCTTGGCTTTAGCAGGTTTAGCAGAAACCTTTGTCGGGTTACAAGCTGTGTTTTTGGGATTAGCGGCGATCGTCTTTTCGGGAGGTTTACTAACGTGGTATAACTCTCGTGATTAATTCTCGGATTTTGGGGTTAATTATAGATTTTGCTTTCATGCTAAACTGAGTGCAGAAAATTTTATTACAAACTTGCTGGGGATCAATTTGAAATTAGCCAGGGTGAGTGGTTGTAAATGTCATGTACATCTATGACCGAAAGACAAATTAAGCTTATAGATTATTTGGTTTAGCAAACCTAAAATTTAGCTTTTTAACTGGTTAGAAGTGGAAGTATATACTTAGTATTTATCACAAACTGCTGATAAAGATAAATATGGGGAAAAGGCATTTTGGGACTAGGTTTAGAGGTTTATTTTTTTACCCAGTACTCAGCACGCCTTTCATAACTCTCCTACCGCTAACAGCACTTTTTCAAAATAGCCAGCAAGCGCAACAAGATAAAGAAAAACAATCAAAATAAATAATCAACCACGCTCTTCTGATAGCCGGTAAAGAATGCGTATAGCTTGGATTGGAAAGAAATCACCCTTTTGTGGCAATGTCACTTACAGTAGAGAAGTTACAAATGCCTTGCTAGACAGGGGACATGAAGTCAGTTTTCTCCACTTTGCTCAAGAAGAAACTGAACCCGACAATTGGCCGAAATTCCAAGAAGTTCCCCTACCCTTCATTTATAAGTCGCAAGTTTACACAATTCCCACTTTCAAAGCGACAAAGCTTTTAACTGATTCACTACGGCAAATCAAGCCAGATATTGTCCACGCTTCCCTGACTTTATCTCCTCTCGATTTTGTTTTACCAGAAATCTGTGAACAATTAAATTTACCCTTAATTGCTACATTTCACACCCCATTTGCAGGTAAAGGGGCAAAACTTATATCAGGAACACAACTTTTAGCTTATCAACTCTATGCGCCTTTTTTGGGTAACTATGATCGCGTAATTGTATTTTCTCAAATTCAACGAGAATTGTTAGCGCGTATGGGTGTAAAAGAAAAAAATATTGCTGTAATTCCTAATGGTGTAGATACTGCTAAATATTCCCCTGGTTATTCTCAAGTTAAAACAGAATTTAAAGCTGAACGCTTGTTTGTTTACCAAGGAAGAATTGCGCCGGAAAAAAATGTAGAATCGCTCCTACGTGCTTGGAAGCAAGCAGATATGGCAGATGGGAGTAAGTTATTAATGGTTGGTGATGGCCCTTTAAGAGCTACTTTAGAACCCTTTTATGGTGCTGACTACGGCATTATTTGGTTAGGATTTGTGGCTGATGAAGAAAGGCGGATCAATCTTCTTCGGGGTGCTGATGTATTTATTTTGCCTTCGTTAGTTGAGGGTTTATCTCTATCTTTACTAGAGGGTATGGCTTGCGGACTCGCTTGTTTAGCAACCGATGTGGGTGCAGATGGCGAAGTTTTGGAAAAAGGGGCTGGAGTAGTCATGAATACAAAAACTGTGCGATCGCAGTTAAGAACCCTTTTACCACTATTCCAAGACCATCCAGAGTTAACAACAGTATTGGGGCAAAAAGCTAGAAAGCGCGTAGAAGAACGCTACACACTAGAGAAGAATATTACTCATTTAGAAGAACTTTATCGTGAAGTTCTAGCACAGCAACCAGTAAAACTCAGTTGGGGAGCTTAGAGGTAAAATACACTAATTTTTAGATTCTTAGTTTTTAACAACTTCAATCATTTAAAAGTTAGAGGTTAGCAAGCTATAATTTGCTACCTCTTGAAATCTACAAAACAGATCAGATATTCTGCCTCATTACTTATACATCCCAGACTTTCTTTGCTAATTGAGCTAACATTTCCTGCCGACGCTCTATTGCTGTTGAGTTCCATTCATTAAATGTGCCTAAATCTTTTACTGCACGGTCAATCGCTGTATTTAATCCAACATTAACTGGTTCTACTATTGATTTAGTAATTAAAAATTTTGATTTTTGATAAGCATTTTTCTTAACTTCAAATATTTTATTTTTTATTGAAGTATTGATAGGCTTCTCAATTAATGTAAGATTTCCTAAATATTTAACATACTTGTATATTTGCTCTTGTTTATCAAATGAAGATTTAACTAACTCATAATTTTGAGGTAATATATGTTCGATTTCAACAGTTTTATTTATATAGTTTTTTAAATTAGTATGAGCTTCTATTTCTCCATAGGCTAATTCATCAATATACTGCGTAAGTTTAGCTAAGATATATTGCAAAACTTTTTTACGTACAGAATCCTCATCAAGCTGACGAAAAGCGAGTAAAAATTTTTCCGCTAGTTTTTGCTTTTCTACTCCAATTTCCTCAAATATAAACTGATCAAGTAACTGTTGGTTATTTATTTGCCTTAGCTTAGATGCCCATTTTACAAATAAAATTTCAAGTTTACTGGATCTAGCTTGCGTAATGATACATATAAATAAAAAGTTTTCTAGATGTTTACAGAGGCTGGTAAACATTTCTTTAGAAAAGTGCTGAGTAGCTAGAAGTAATACAAAATGCTGGCTAGTTGAAAGATAAGATATATTTAGTAAATAACGGTTTGGTTTACCAAAAATATCTTTTCCTTCTTTAAAATTTGCAAATGCTTTTGCCGTTTTAACTAAAGAATCGACAAAATCAAATGGCTTATCTTGATATTCACATTTATCCTGGTTTTCTTCAAACCATTCATAAATTTTATCTTCTCTTATGCGTTCTGAATCATATTTAGAAACAATAAAATAACGAAGAAATCTTATAGGATTTTCATTAGATTCATATAATATTTTTAGCATCTCCTTCCACTTATTTTTCAGTCTTTCAAAATCTTTGTCCTTAATAATTTTATTTTTAGCAATTTGGATAAACATGAGATTTTTGAGTAGATCCATAGAATCCAGACCAACTCCACGATTATTAATAGTTGCAAAAACTTTGAGTGCGTGTGACATACTCTTGGTTTCTACACGAACTACTCTTACATTTTTAATAAAGCGTGCATAAAATAGCTTAACTTGCTGAATAGTAGTTTCATTACCACCAAATTCATCTTTTAGAAATCTTAATGCAATTTGATAAGCATTTTTAATACGTCGCACAGAACTATTTTCAGGAATATCTAAAAAATTTTGTTGTCTAGCAATTCTTTCTAAAATATAACGGCTTTCTTCATCATATTGAAGTTCTATTCTTTCCTTAAATTTTTCGCTACCATTTTCCTCCAAAACATATGAAGTAATAAATCCTTTAAGTTGACCAATATTATGTTCGTCTGGATTTAGTTCTAGTAAATAATCTCTTACGGCACACACAATTAAATAAGCAGTCGTCATTCTTTGCTGTCCGTCAATTAGTTCATATAATTCTTGAGATTTGCAAACAATGATACTCCCTATAAAACACTCCCAGTCAGAGCCAGACTTATTATCTAGAAATGGTTCATAAACATCTTCAAGAAGTTCTCTAACCTGCTTTTCCTCCCAAACGTATTCACGCTGGTATTCTTTAACTACATAGAAGTCTTGAAATAATTCTTCTAAAGTATAATCACGCGATTCAATTGCTGCCATTACACTTTATTCTCCTGTATTTATACTTGAATTAATCTGTAATAATTACTGTTTTATGCGAAGCATTTATATAAAATATACAATGCCTGATTCTGATTTAGTGAAAGAATAATTATTAGATTCCCAATCTTAATTACTCAAGATGAAATAACTACCAACCCAAACTAGTTGGTTGTTGATAAATTCGCTTCAAAGTATTCACATCTCTGGGTGAAATCGGCGGCGGGTTGCGGACTTGGGAAAAATATAAAGCATCGGTTGATAATGTACTATGTCCCCAAATCCCCAAGGCGTGACCGAGTTCGTGACGGGCTGCTGAAATGAGGTAATTACCAGTCTGGGTAGGGCTTAACAGGATAGTAAAGCGGTGTAATAGAACTTTGTTGCTGGTGTATAGTTCGTAGCGGGTTAGAGCAGAACGCGCGCGCGGGATTTTGTTTTCACGAAGCTCTAAAGGTGGCGTTTTGCGCTCAATTGTAATATCCGCAATTTCTGGCTGTTCTACAACTGTCAAAGGTAAATAATTATTCCATTCTTGCACAGTCTGTAAAATACTATCAACCCATACTTGCGCCTGTTGGTTATTAATAATTTGTGGTCGTTTGATATGAACTCGAACGGGAAATTTTGACCAGACTAAATAACCTACTTCAGTTGTGACAACTTGGGAAAAGTAATCACCGCTATTGGTGTTGTCTTGCCATTGTGAGAGTGTGGATGGTAAGGAATGGGGTTGTGGGGATGAGGGGTTCGTACTTAGAGCGTTCGTATATGGGAGATTAGTAAAAATAATTAGCAGCCCTGTACCTATAGTTAAGGTAAGGGCTGCTAGTAAATGCTTTGTTATTAAGTTTTTTAGGGTTTTAGGTTTTGGGTATTGCATTTTATTCCCCATGTACCTACCTCCCTCTAATTTTATTTAGGTAGCCAGCCGGCACTTAAAACTACTGTTAAACCAAGGAAAATTACCGTCAATGCCCAGGTAACACGATTTAAGGTATTTTCGGCGCTTTTGGTGCTGCTAAATAACTGGGCTTGTCCACCGATCGCTCCAATTCCATCACCTTTGGGACTATGGAGCAACACTAATACTATTAGACCAACTGCGGAAAGCGCCCAAATAGCTTGCACGATACTAGTAACTGTCATGGTAGCAATCTCTTTTATAACAAGTTTCAAAACAGAAGGGTTTTCGGGGAAAGAACAGTTAACAGTTTGCTGTTAACTGTTCTTTCTTAGCTTAGTTAAGACCTACAGGAATAGGAGCGCGAGTAAGTTGCACATCATATTCTGCTGGTTGTAGGAGCGATCGCCCTGTCATTTCTGGTGGTTGGGGTAGTTGTAAAATATCGAGAATCGTGGGTGCAATATCGGCTAGCTTGCCGCCACTGCGTAGTTCGACGTTAGTACCACGTCCAGGGATTTTTACTTTTTCACCTTCCACTAAAATTAAGGGGACTGGGTTAGTTGTGTGAGCTGTCCAAGAATTACCTTCTTTATCTAGCATATACTCGGCGTTGCCGTGGTCGGCGGTAATAATTGTTGTCCCGCCTGCTTTGCTCACACCTTCTAATAAGCGACCCAAACAGCGATCAACTGTTTCAATCGCCTGTATTGTTGGTTCTATTTGACCAGTATGCCCTACCATATCTGGGTTGGCATAGTTAATCACAACCAAGGAGTAGATACCTTTTTGAATTGCGGCGATCGCTGTATCGGTGACTGCGGTTGCTGACATTGCTGGGGCTTTGTCGTAAGTCGCTACCATTGGACTGCTGACAAGTTCCCTGTCTTCGCCAGCAAAAGGTTCTTCTAAGCCACCATTGAAGAAATAGGTGACGTGGGCATATTTTTCGGTTTCGGCGGTGCGAAACTGATTTAAACCCTGATTGGCGATGACTTCACCCAAAATATTGCTTAAGTTCTGCGGCTCAAAGGCTACAGATACTGGTAGATCAGAATCGTACTGTGTAAATGTGACAAAAGACAGTGGTTCAATTTGCTGTCTTTCAAAACCTGTAAATTTGTCACTGGTAAAGGCCTGAGTTAGTTGTCGGGCGCGATCTGGACGGAAGTTAAAGAATATCACCCCATCTCCTGGCTCGATTGTACCTGGAGCAATTCGCACGGGAACGATAAACTCGTCATTCACTCCTTCAGCATAAGATGTTCGCAAGACATCAACAGATTTGCGTCCATCACCCGCGCCATCTTGTGTCATGACATCATAAGCGCGTTGTACCCGATCCCAACGGTGATCGCGATCCATCGCGTAGTAACGACCACTAACGGTAACAATGCGTCCAATTCCTACATTGTTTATGTAGTCTTCTATGGCGCTGATTGCTTGTATACCATTAGTTGGCGCCGTATCACGACCATCAGTAATGGCATGAATACAAACTTCAGAAATTCGCTGTTCTTTGGCTAAGTCAAGTAGTCCGAATAGATGGGTTATGTGCGAGTGTACACCCCCCTCAGAACAAAGCCCTACTAAATGTAGCTTGCCATTCCGACTACGAACTTCCTGGCAAATTTTGACAAGAGCTGAGTTGCTGAGGATAGAACCATCCTCCACTGCATCGGAGATTCGTACCAATTCCTGTGGCACGACTCGCCCAGCACCAATGTTCAAATGACCAACTTCTGAGTTACCCATTTGACCTTCTGGCAATCCTACGGCTTTCCCTGATGTGTGGATGAGGGTATGCGGGTAAGCCGTCCATAAACTTTCCATAACGGGAGTTTTGGCGGCAGCAATAGCATTTCCTCGCGTCTCCTCGCAGTAGCCCCATCCGTCTAAAATGACTAGCACCACAGGAGCAACAGGTGCTTTGGTCATAATAAAATTGCCCTTTACTTTTTGTAATACCCGAATGATACCACTGCTACTCACCACTGCAAGTGAATTTCTGCTTATTAACTTCTATGATGACAAAAATCTATTTTTTTTAGATTTTTTTTAACCTAAATAATTGTCGAATGTATTTTGTGATAGATACCAATAACTCTATTTGCAGTGAATGGGGTAATGGGTAAAGAGTAATTTGTCATTGAGAATAAATTCTTACGTATTACCCATTACCATTTATCGGTTACTGGTTCTTACTAGTAACTTAGATGTTTTATTTCTTCTTTGTATTAGATTTAGCAGCCTTAGCAGCTTTCTTAGCAGCTTTTTCCGCCTCGATCGCCTCTAACCTTGCATTTTCTTTTTCTTCAGCAATTTTATCCAGATAATAATGGTAATCACCTAGATACACACGGAATTCACCATCCCGAATTTCGACGATTTTGTTGGCGACCTGAGAGATAAAATAGCGGTCATGAGAAACGACAATCGCCGTACCATCGTAATTTTGTAGTGCTTCTTCCAGCATTTCTTTTGCTGGAATATCTAGGTGGTTAGTAGGCTCATCGAGAATAATTAAGTTGGCAGGACGTAAGAGCATTTTTGCCAATGCTAAACGCGCTTTTTCTCCTCCGCTCAATGCTTCTACTTGCTTAAAGACAGTGTCTCCCGTAAACAGAAACTTGCCTAAAAGCGTGCGGACTTCTTCATTTTTCCAGTCAGGAACTTCATCGTGAATAGTTTCCATGACTGTTTTCTTCAAGTCCAAAGCTTCGGCTTGATTTTGCTCAAAGTAACCAGGGATGACACCATGATCCCCTATTCCCACACTACCTTCTGTAGGTGGTTCTAAACCCATAATTATCCGCAACAGCGTAGATTTTCCTGCGCCGTTAGGGCCTAAAAAAGCAATGCGATCGCCTCTTTCAATTAAGAGATTTGCACCCAAGAACAAAATCTTATCATCGTAGGTATGGGTTAAATCTTTAATTTTCACTACCTCGCGTCCACTGCGGGGTGCTGGTGGAAAACGGAAGTGTAAAGTTCTCACGCCAGCTATTGGTGCTTCGATACGTTCGATTTTATCTAGTTGCTTTTCTCGGCTTTTCGCTTGGGTACTGCGGGTAGCACTGGCGCGGAATCTATCGACAAAAGCTTGTTGTTTCTCAATTTCTTTCTGCTGACGTTCGTAAGCGCTCAATTGTGCTAGTTGGCTTTCGGCTTTTTGTTCTAGGTAGGCTGTGTAGTTACCAAGGTAGGTGCTAGAAACACCGCGTTCAGTTTCGACAATTTGGGTACAGAGGCGGTCAAGGAACTCCCGGTCATGGGAAACTATCACCATCGGTGTAGTGAGCTTTTTCAGGTAATTTTCCAACCACTCAATAGTTTCTAAATCTAAGTGGTTAGTCGGCTCGTCCAGCAGTAAGATATCTGGTGCTTGGAGAAGAATCTTACCCAAACTCATCCGCATTTGCCAGCCACCAGAGAAAGCGCTGACGAGGCGATCGCCATCTTCTTGCTCAAATCCCATTTCTGGGAGAATCTTCCCAATGCGCGCTTCTAAACCATAGCCATCCAAACCTTCAAACTGACGCTGCAAACGATCCAACTTGTCGATCAGCTTATCTAGTTCCTCTGGAGTGGCTGTTTGCATATCATGCTGTACTTGGGTTAGAGCCAATTGTACTTGGTTGGCTTCCTTAAATACAGTCCAAAACTCTTCTCTGACGGTGCGGCTAGGATCTACCTCAAATTCTTGGTTGAGGTAAGCTATGTGCAGGCTAGAAGGACGGATAATTTCCCCAGCCGTCGGTTCTATCTCCCCAGTAATAATTTTTAGCTGAGTTGATTTTCCCGCACCGTTGACACCGACCAAACCAATGCGATCGCCTGGTTTCACTTCCCAGTTGATATCTTTGAGAACTTCGCCTGTAGGATAAATTTTACTAATATGTTCTAATCGCAGCATCAAGTTTCTCTCAGTTAGGAATTATGGTTAGTTGCGGACGAAGTACCAATACTGTGTCCAATATTAACAAAAATTAACCAACAATTTGTCTTAAGAAACTCTTACCAAACGAAAGAGTAAAGTGATCTTGTTTAATTGCCGCTTTGAGAGTCAGAAGACTGCTGTTGCGTAGCTTGTCGTACTTCCTCAATACTTAAATCTAAAGCTTGTGCCACTTGCTCTAAAGTCAAACCTGCTGCCAACATTGCTGGTACTGCTTTTAGCTTGCCACTGCGCTCACCTTCTTGAAAAACATCTTGAAAATACCTAGTATTTCTTAATTCGCTGAGGCTAAACATTTCTTCTAACTCCTTCTTACTAATTGTCGGCAACTTGTACAACAGGATAGTCTCTATCAATTCTAATAATTCTTTTTGTTTAGCTGGTAAGTTGATTTCTGATTTTGTTCTGGCTATCAACTTCCTGGCTTCTACAATGGCTGTATCTTCAGATGTCACTATCAATTTGACAGTAGCCAGACTAATTGGTAAGGAAGTCGCATCTATTAATTCATCCAGATAAATTCGCCTAACTCGCTCACTAATAAAAAATTCCTGATAATGCTTAATATCTCCTGTGTCTATACTTCTGCTTGGATATAAAATCACAGCACCCCAGTCATTTAAGGGTTGATTTTGACGCAGGTATAAACAAATTTCCGCAAACAGTCGTGAATAAAGTCTTTCATCTGCTTGAAACTGCACTTCCACAAAATAGATGAGATGATCATTTTCAACTGTAGGCACAAACACACCATCTATTCTGAATGCTGTTTGTTTAATTTCAACTGATGAAAATTGGTAGAGACTTGCTACATCAGGAGAATTACCAATCAGTTCAAAGAAGATATCTGGAAATTCTTGAAATAGGCGATAAAAAATGCTATCAGTTTTCACGATTTTGAATAAATTTTAACTTGCGATTATATATTTTTTTCTATTCCTAAAACATATCTTACTTCTTAAACTGGAGAGCAAGCACCAACAATATTTATTCCTTGTTTTTCTTTCTCTGCTAGTTCTGAGTTCAAAGTCATACCAGTTTAATATGAAGGTGCATATAATAGAGGAAACAAACTCGATAAATTAAAATAACCATGAGCCGCACTTTTAAGATTGAAATCGCAGAGAGCGAAGAAGAAC
>NZ_JACJRF010000022.1 GCF_014697105.1 Anabaena subtropica FACHB-260
ATAGCGTTCCAAAGTTTATGCTAGTCATGGGGGAAGTTTGATTTGAGAAGCTGGTAACTTTCATCTTCTTACTTCTCCCGCCTTTTTTCTTAATTCACATTAGGCGTAATTTTGAATTTTGAATTGGTATAATCTCTCTCCTCCCTCTAAATAAAAAAAGGGCAGGCATCATGCCCACCCTAAAAGTAATGTAAGAGAATATTCTGTTGCTATTAACCCAACAATTGTTTAGCTTTAGCTAATACATTATCAACGCTAAAACCAAATTTCTCCAAACAAATACCACCAGGAGCCGAAGCACCAAAGCGATCAATCGTTACAGTATCACCTTCACTACCAACGTATTTGTGCCAGCCAAAGCTACTAGCAGCTTCTACCGCCAAACGCTTGGTGACAGCTTTAGGTAGAACAGATTCTTTGTAAGCTGCATCTTGTGCATCAAAAAGATCCCAAGCAGCTAAGGAGACAACACGGACTTTCTTACCTTCAGCTTTGAGTTTCTCGGCTGCGGTGACGCAGAGGTTCAATTCTGAACCAGTACCAATCAGAATTAAATCTGGAGTGCCATCAGAATCTACAACGATGTATCCACCCTTCGCTACATTCTCAATCGATGTACCCGCCAAGTTGGGAACATTTTGACGAGTGAAAGCCAACAAGGTGGGAGCGTTATTTTTGGCTCTTTCAATTGCCACTTTGTAAGCACCGGAGGTTTCGTTACCGTCGGCGGGGCGAATTACTGTCAGGTTAGGGATAGCGCGGAGGGAAGCCAGGGTTTCGATTGGTTGGTGAGTGGGACCGTCTTCACCTTGACCAATGGAGTCGTGGGTCATTACCCAAATCGCGCCAGCTTGAGACAGGGCAGATAAGCGGATGGGAGCGCGCATATAATCGGTAAAGATTAAGAAGGTAGCGCCGTAGGGAATTAATCCCGAACCATGCAAGGCAATACCATTACAGATTGCGCCCATACCGTGTTCCCGAACACCAAAGTGAATGTTAGGGTTTTGGTATTGTCCTTTTTGGAAGTCGCCCTTGCCCTTGATTTCGGTGAGGTTGGAGTGGGTTAGGTCAGCTGAACCACCGATGAGTTCAGGTATAACCGCCGCCAACTTATTGAGGCAGGTTTCTGAGTGCTTCCGGGTGGGCAATCCTTTATCTTCAGGAGTGTAGGATGGTAGTACTTTATCCCAACCGTCAGCCAGTTTACCGCTCAGATAACGCTCAAATTCAGCCGCTTCTTGGGGATACTTAGCTTTGTAGTCGCTAAAGGTTTTGTTCCAGTCAGATTCGTAGCCTGCACCGCGCTCTACAGCTTTGCGGGTGTAGTCGAGGACATCTTGAGGAACCACAAAAGGCTCATGTTCCCAACCGAGTGTTTCACGAGTCAGTTTTACCTCGTCTGCACCCAAAGCTGCACCGTGAACACCAGCAGTATTAGATTTATTGGGAGAACCGTAACCGATAGTGGTTGTCACCTTAATCATGGTTGGTTTATCGGTGACAGCTTTTGCTTCTTCAATAGCTTTGTGGATGGCTTCTAAATCGGTGTTACCATCTTTGACGTGGAGGACGTGCCAGCCATAAGCTTCAAACCGCTTAGAAACATCTTCGGTAAATGCTACATCTGTAGAACCATCAATGGAGATGTGGTTGTCGTCGTACAGAGCGATTAGTTTACCTAATCCCAGGTGTCCAGCGAAGGAAGCGGCTTCACCGGAAACGCCTTCCATGTTGCAACCATCACCTAGAATTACATAGGTGTAATGATCAACAATCTTGGCATCGGGTTTGTTGTATTTTGCTGCTAAATGAGCTTCGGCGATCGCTAAACCAACACCATTGGCAATACCTTGCCCTAATGGCCCGGTGGTAACTTCTACACCTGCGGTCATGAAGTTTTCTGGGTGTCCAGGGGTTTGGGATTCCCACTGCCGAAATTGCTTGATATCCTCAATGCTGACGCTGTCGTAGCCTGTCAGGTAGAGCAGGGCATACTGCAACATCGAACCATGACCGGCTGATAAGACAAAGCGATCGCGGTTAAACCACTTGGGATTTTTCGGGTTATACCGCATAAAGCGATTCCATAGCACAAAAGCCATTGGAGCCGCGCCCATCGGTAGTCCTGGGTGTCCTGATTTTGCCTTTTCTATAGCATCAACAGCCAAGAAACGGATCGCATTAATAGAAAGTTCTTCGAGGGATTGGGTTGCAACAGCCATAATCTCTTGTTCTTAACGACGGGTTAGCACTCTTCGAGCTACTCTTATCGGGGTTATTTAATTCCCCTACGTTATCCTCATCATCCCATTCCCGATTGTCGATGGACAAGCGGGATCTCCTGAGTTTGTGGTAATTTATCCAGCCAAGAATTAGGTCACGCCGAACCCTTGGCTGAGTCGGGAATGATGTCTATGATACTTTTAGCTGGTTGATTTCAGGAGAGCCGAGAAGCGGCATAATTAAGGATTTTAGACGTACTTTTTGAAGGCTAGCGTGACATTATGACCACCAAATCCAAAAGAATTGGATAGGGCTACCTGGACTTTGTGAGCGCGGCTAGAGTCAGGCACGTAATCTAGGTCACACTCTGGGTCAAGGTTTTCAATATTAATTGTAGGTGGAATTTGGTCATTAGCAGTTGCTAATACTGTGGCTACAGCTTCAATGCCTCCAGAACCGCCTAAAAGATGACCTGTCATCGATTTGGTGGAGCTGACTGCTATTTTATAAGCATGGTCTCCCAGCGCTCGTTTAATCGCTGCGGTTTCAGTGGTATCGTTAGCTGACGTGCTGGTACCGTGAGCATTAATGTAGCTGACTTGTTCCGGAGTGATGTTTGCGTCTTTGAGTGCCAGTTGGATGGCTCTGGAGGCTCCTTCACCACCGGGAACTGGCGAGGTCATGTGGTAGGCATCACAGGTCATACCATAACCAACAATTTCGGCATAAATGCGAGCGCCGCGACTTATGGCGTGTTGCAGCTCTTCCAGAATTAGGACTCCCGCACCTTCACCCATGACAAATCCATCGCGATCGCGGTCAAAGGGACGACAAGCATGAGCCGGGTCATCATTACGAGTTGACAATGCCCTTGCAGCTGCAAATCCTGCCACACCCAAAGGTGTAATTGCTGCTTCAGCCCCACCGCAAATCATCGCTTGGGCATAACCTCCTTGAATCAGGCGGAAAGCATCTCCGATCGCATTAGAGCCTGCGGCGCAAGCAGTGACTGTACAGTTATTTGGCCCTTTAGCACCAGTGTGAATTGCCGTTAGTCCAGCCGCCATGTTGGCGATCATCATGGGAATCATGAAGGGACTACAGCGATCGGGGCCACGATTGAGGTAAATGGTTTGCTGATCTTCCATGACCTTGAGTCCGCCTACCCCAGAACCAATAATAACCCCTACCTGTTCGGCGTTCAGTTCATTAATGACTAACTGGGAATCCGCAAGTGCTTGTTTGGCTGCTGCGACTGCAAATTGGGAAAATCGATCCATGCGCTTGGCTTCTTTGCGCTCCAAGTACTCATGGGGGTCGAAGTTTTTCACTTCTCCTGCAATACGACAATCATGGCTAGACGCATCAAAATGAGTGATGTAGTCAATGCCATTGCGTCCGCTTAACAATCCTTCCCAATATTCAGTTGCCGTGTTACCAATAGGTGTAATCGCGCCAACACCCGTGACAACAACGCGTTTACGATTATGATCTGTCATGACTCAGTTAAAGGTGGCGAGAAAGCTGCAAATTAAAGTACCGAGTACTGAATACTGAGTAGTGAGTTAAGGAAGAGAGAGGGATCAGGAGATAGAGAGAAGAACTCTAGACTCTAGACTCTTGTCTTTTAACTCTTGTCTCTCAGCACTCATAACTCAACACTCAGCATTTTCTTAAGCTGATGCGGCAACTTGGTTATTGATGTAATCCACCGCATCTTGAACGGTTGTGATTTTTTCTGCGGCTTCATCGGGAATTTCGATATCAAATTCTTCTTCCAAAGCCATTACTAGTTCTACTGTATCGAGGGAATCAGCCTGTAAATCGTTGGCAAAACTAGCTTGTGGTACTACTTTTTCAGGGTCATCCACACTCAGTTGTTCGACAACAATTTTCTTGACTTTTTCAAAAGTTTCTGATTGGCTCATAGATAAACGTCCTTAACCAGTTGCTATTGTCCGCGCTTTATGGGCGACATGGTTTTGAGCATATACATCTTATCGGAAAGCGCGATCGTCCGTATAGCTTCCCAGTTCCAAATATAGAACAGGGTGGGATCATTGCGGAGTAGTAAGTACTGAGTTTTGAGTAAATGTTTTAACTCAGCACTTATTTTTGCTACTTGGCATTCTTCATACACCCTCTGGGAGCAAATTTTCTTGCTAGTCCAGACAATGCTTTGTGCAGTGGACTTTGCTACGTCGTAGTCGATTGCGCTTACGTTCTGTAAATGCTGTTGTTGATCAATTTTTACTAAATTTTTGGCGAATGTCCAAAAAAAATACAATCCTTTTTCCGTATTACCTGTGAGGGGTAACTAGAAAAGTTATCATCGGGGCAGTTGCCCTAAAATAAACCTACTTTTATGCTACATCAGACATTAAAATACGCTTACTTTCCTGGTTGTGTTGCCCAAGGTGCTTGTCGAGAATTGTATCAGTCTACTCAAGCCCTGACTCAAGCTTTGGGCATTCAACTAATTGAATTGAAAAAAGCTGCCTGCTGTGGTTCCGGTACGTTTAAAGAAGATTCCCAATTGCTAGAAGATACAGTCAATGCTCGAAATATTGCTCTAGCAGAAGAATTAAATTTACCGCTACTGACTCATTGTAGTACTTGTCAAGGTGTGATTGGTCACGTTAATGAGCGTTTGCAAGCATCTCAGACAAGTAATCCTGCTTATCTGGAACAAGTAAATAGTCTGTTACACAAAGAAGGTTGTTCACCCTATCAGGGTAGTACAGAAGTTAAACATCTGCTTTACGCTTTAGTGACAGATTACGGCTTAGAGGAAATTACCAAACGTGTCACCCGTAAGCTATCTGGCTTGAAATGTGCCGCTTTTTATGGCTGTTATCTACTCCGCGCCCAAAAGTTAATGCCTTATGACGATCCTTTCAACCCACAAGCGATGGAAAATGTTTTTCAGGCAGTGGGTGCAACACCAATTTATTATCGTGGACGGACACAATGTTGTGGCTGGCCTCTTGCTAGTTATGCCACTACCCAATCTTTTAAGATGGCAGGGATGCACATTCAAGATGCTTTAGCAGCAGGGGCGGATTGTTTAGTTACGCCTTGTCCTTTATGCCATCTCAATTTAGATTCTCGCCAACCGGAGGTGGAAAAAGTTATAGGTCATAAACTGGGTTTGCCAGTGTTGCACCTACCACAGTTAATTGCTTTGGCTTTAGGCGTTAGTCCTGAAGAATTAGGATTAGAACGCCACATTGTTTCTACAACATCAGTGCTAGAAAAATTAGGTTTTTAACTGTCATACCATTTTGGATTGACAACCGTTTGTTGTATCTGGTTTTTGTCTGCCCATTTGTCGCGATCATTTTTCAAATTGGTGTCAGTTTGTTAAATCATTAACTAGGCTCTTGCAGCTTAAATTATCATCTCATCTGTAAGAGCTTTGCTCATTTTGAAGTTGTATGCTTAGTGCGTGTGTTGAAATGTTTTTTCTGATAATGAATTAACTACTTGAATCAGTTCTTGCAATTTGATAGCTATTACTCCACTAGTTAATAATTCTTCCGCCTGGGCAATACCCGATCGCATATCCGCACAAATCCCACTCCGCCAGAGGTAAAATCCCCCATTCCACAAGGCTGTTTGCTGTAATTCACTTGATTTGCCAACAAGTACATCCTTGATCTGGGTGAGCAATTCTTCAGTGCTACCCAAGGGTACATTCTTCGTAGTAAAACCATAGTCATGGGGTGAAAGTAATACTCTTTCTAGGTCTGGAGATGCGTGGGATAGACTAATGATAGCTGTGCGATCGCGTGGTAAATCACAACTCCCTTCTAATCCCTTCACCAAGGTAAATTTAGTTACTCCCCGCATTTGCAATGCAATCTGGAACATTGCTTCTGTTGGTGGATGAACGTACCCAGCAATTACATGAGCATCTCCAGCATAAGGACACCAAATTAATTCCATTGTGGCAAAGGGTGGGCGCTTGCCAAGTTGATCCCGGTATTCCCAAATACTATTAGTTAAGGGAAAGTGCTGTGGTGTATAAACAAAGCCAATTCCTGTTTGCTTAAATACTTCTTGAGTCTTTTCTAGTGGTAAGGTAGCCCAATTAACCCCTAATCCTTGCCAAATCTCTATCAAGGGTAATCCATATTTTGTAGGCAAGCGATCGCTTCCGTGCATTACCACTGGTTGTCCCACTGCTGACAGGATTAAGGCTGTGACGGGGCTGATTGGTGCAGTGCGTGTTCTGCCATCATAAGGTAGACCAAAAACTATGACTGGACTTGCAGACGAGACTGGTTGCAGTTTTGGCCCCAGTTCATCGAAAGCGTCCAACATACCCGCTAACTCTTCTCCCGTAGGACGCTTAATCCGGTGGGCAATCAAAAATGCTCCAATCTGGGCTGGGGTGGCTTCACCCAATAACATCATCTTAGTAGCGGTGGCAGCTTCAGCACGAGTTAAATTCTCTCCCGTGTGGTTCCCACTCCCTACTTTTTTTAGCAGTTCCCTGAATAAAATGCTCATAGAAGTCAATGTTCAATGGTCATTAGTCATTAGTCTTTAGTCAACACAACTTTAGTTTCTGGACTTTGGACTCTGGACTTTGAACTCTAATCCTAACTCTATGATGCCGATCGCTGCTGCTCCATTAGTGGCGGGATATTTTCTCTGACTAGTTGCCAAAAATGCTTGATGGGAGGAATTTGTAGACGGTCTTGGGTTGTTACCATGACTACCCGACGAGTTAAGCCAGCATTTTCTGGTAATGCGCTGTTAGCTAAGGGTCGCACTGCTAAGGTAGGGTCGAGGCGTGCTTCTACTAATGCGGAAGTAGGGAGGAGAGCGATTAATTCTCCTTGGCGTACCACTCCCCGGAAGGCATCTAAAGTATTAACTTCTAAAGCTGCTTGCAGTGTGGCTTCCAGTCGCTCAAATTTTTCTTGGACTAGGCGTTGCATTCCATACCCATCTTTAAAAACCACTTGGGGATAACGTACCAACTCCGACCAAGGGACACGTTCATATTCAGCTAAGGGATGATTAGCTGCGGTTAAGACTTCTATTGGTTCATCATAAAGGACTTCCACTACCATCTCTCTACCAGTGGTGAGAAAGCGATTATTCATCACAATTGCCAAATCTACCAAGCCATCTTTAAGGACTTTGAGAGCGCGATCGCTACCTAATGATGTGACTCGCAATTGGACTTCAGGATATTCATGACAAAACTTTTGTAACACTGGTGGCAAGTAAGAACCACATAGGGAATGAATGGCGGCAATGCACAATTCTGGCTGCTTACCGGCGATTAAATCTGCTAACTCTTGTGTAGCAGTGTGCCACTCTTGACAAATTTTCCGGGCGCGAGGCAGCAAGCGTTCACCCCCCAGGGTCAGCTTGGCATGATTTGTTCTATGAAATAGTTCTACCCCCAAATCAGCCTCTAATGACTGAATTTGCCGACTGATTGTTGATTGGGTGACACCACATTTGCCGGCGGCTTTTTGAAAGCTGCCGGTTTCCGCGATCGCCAAAAAAGCTTGCAACTGCTCTAGCCGCATTTGTATGTAGCCTGAATTACATTTATGGCATTCAATTAAGTTAGCTGATTTTGTTACACAATTTCGTAGATTTTGTTACAGGTTTAGCTATTTGATCAAATTTCATGAAAATTTTTCAGTAGTGCGTTGCTTCTTAGCGGGTGACAAGGCAACTCTAAGCTAAAGAATATTACTGAAAATACTAGCTTTTCGATCTGTATGGACAACAAATGTAGTTACACCCATTTATCGTTTAGTGCAGATAGTGCAATGCCATAGATCAGGTCAAAACGTCCCACTCGTCAGCTATGCAGGTACGACAAATTTTTCGGTACCGGCTAACTCAAAAGCAGAGTGAATAACTTGTAAAGCTTGTACACCTTGCTCTTGTGTAACAACACAGCTAATTTTAATTTCGGAAGTAGCAATCATTTGAATGTTGATTTGGTGTTTAGCTAATGCTTCAAACATTTTTGCAGCTACACCTGGTTGTCCTACCATACCTGCACCGACAATACTAACTTTAGCGATCGCACTATCCAAGACAACATCGCCCCAACCTAAATCTACAGCTACTTGGCAAAGTAATTGTTGGGCAGTTTCCCCATCCATGCGGGGGACTGTAAAGGCAATATCCCGCCGAGGAACGCCATCAATGATGCGACAACGTTGAGACTGAATAATCATATCCACGCTGATATTGTGTTTTGCGAGGATACCGAACAATCGCGCCGCCATCCCCGGACGATCTGGTACTTGACGAATAGCCAAACGGGCTTGGTTTAAGTCCAAGGCGACACCACGCACGGGGGGGGTGGGGAGATATGGGGGAGATAAATAAACTACTCTATCTTCCCCCACTTCCCCTGCTCCCCCTGCTTCCCCTGCTCCCCCTGCTTTCCCCACTTCCCCTGCTTCTACTTCAAAGGCTTTTCGGAGTGCGGTAATGGCGCGATCGCCATCTAGAGCATCAATGACGCAACTGACTTTAACTTCGCTGGTGGAAATCATTTGGATGTTTACCCCGGCTTCAGCTAGGGTGGCGAACATTTTGGCGGCTACCCCAGGGCGGCCAATCATCCCTGCACCAGCAATACTTACCTTGGCAATATTTTGTTCTACCATCACCTCGGCTTCGTCTGAGTTGGGGTGAGATGGACTACGTAGGGATGGGGCGATGGCGGCGGCTACGGCTTCTGCTCGTTTTAATATGGGTGTGGTGACAGTAAAGGCAATGTCATTACTGTTACCTTCATGGATTGATTGAATAATTAAATCTACGTCTACTTTTTGCCTGGCAATTTCCCCAAATAATCTAGCTGCCACGCCTGGTTTATCGGGTACACGTAACAGAGCTACTTTGGCTTGGTCTGTATCCAGTTCTACCTCATCCACAGGACGGGCTAGTTCTAAATTAATGAGCGATCGCCCTTGGGGTTTGGGTGTTGTTACCCAAGTACCAGGGTCATCTGTCCAGCTAGACTTGACGACTAAAGGCATACCATAGTTACGGGCAATTTCCACAGCACGGGGATGTAACACTTTTGCCCCTAAACTTGCCAATTCCAGCATTTCATTACAGGTGATTTCACCCATTAATTGGGCTTCGGGAACTAGGCGGGGGTCTGTAGTTAAAATTCCTGGTACGTCTGTATAAATTTCACAAAAATTTGCTTTTAATGCTGCCGCCAAAGCTACGGCTGATGTATCGGAACCACCACGTCCCAGAGTAGTAATTTCCAGTTTTCCATTGCTGGATATACCTTGAAACCCAGCTACAACAACTACTTTCCCGTCATGAAGATGGTGTTCTACGCGTTCAGTTTCGATGTGTAAAATTCTAGCGCGGGTGTGTTCAGCTTCAGTAACAATCCCTACTTGAGCGCCAGTCATGGAAATCGCTGATTGTCCAAGTTCTTGCAATGCCATACTGAGTAGAGCAATTGTCACTTGTTCGCCTGTGGAAAGTAACATATCCATTTCCCGGCGGTTAGGATTGCGAGAAATTTCATTAGCTAGTTTGACGAGTCCATCGGTAGTTTTGCCCATTGCGGAAACCACTACAACCAGTGAATTTCCGGCTTTTACCGTTTGATTGACACGCTGTGCTACTGCTTGAATACGTTCGACTGAACCGACAGATGAACCACCGAACTTCTGAACTATGAGCGCCATAACTTTTATTTAATCAATTTGCCTGCTTCTTTCAATGCTTCCGCCGCGTTAGGAAGCTTTGAAGGCTTATTAGTTACTTAGTTTACTAAATATTGAGCAGGATGCTTAATCATAAGTAATTCAAATTTTACTGATTATTGGTAGCAAAACCTCCAACAGTACTCCTTTTTTAGGGCAAGACTGTTTCATTTCCGAAAAAAAAGCTGATTTACCAGCGCATTAGCTTTACTTTGTCAGGAGGTGACTTGCCATTTGTAAAAACCAGTGCCAACAATATGGATAAATTCTGCGTATTTAGATACAAATAGGGTAAACAAAATGGCAAATTTTGAAATTATTGAAAGAGAAAGTTTACACTTAGTTAAAGTAACGTTGCAAAACGAAACAATACGTACTGAATCTGGTGCTATGTACTATATGCGTGGCAAGATTACAATGCAATCTCAAGCCCCTTCGGCTGGTGGATTTTTGAAATCTTTAGCCACAGGTGAAAATATTTTTCGCCCCACTTATACAGGCACAGGTGAGTTATATTTAGAGCCTTCCTTGTCAGGATATTACATTCTAGAATTAGATGGGAGTGAATGGATTTTAGATAGTGGCGCTTACTGGGCAAGTGATGGCAGCGTTGAAGTGGGAATTGAGCGTAATAAAATGATATCTGGCTTAATTGGTGGCGAAGGTTTGTTTCAAACCAAAGTCAAAGGCAGAGGTAAAGTAGTTATGGTAACGCAAGGGCCTGTAGAGGTAATAAATTTGCAAAACGACAGATTAGTAGTTGATGGTAATTTTGCGATCGCTCGTACAGGTGCAATCAATTATCGTGTGGAAAAAGCTACTAAATCTCTATTAGGTTCCATGACTTCTGGTGAGTTTTTAGTTAACACTTTTGAAGGAACTGGTACAGTTTTATTAGCTCCTGTTCCTTATTGGCAAGTTATGATGTTACGCCAAATTACAGCATCAATTCCTAAAACTTCTAGATGATCATTATTGCTCAATAGTCAATAATCAACGAGATAAATTTCTTGTGTTCAAGCTCGTAGTAAGGACTTCAGTCCTTCTTTTAGGACTAAAGTCCTTACTACAAACATTGAATTATTTATTTTGAATTTTGAATTGATTTATGCTGTTCCAGAAAAAAATTAAATTTTAAGCAAGCTAATGAAAACAATAATTTCAATTTTTAGCGAAGGACGTAAAGAACTACAAACAGAAATTGATAATTTAACTAATATTGAAGATGTCGTAAAATTATTGCAAAATCACATTGATAATCTCGAAAGAATTTATATTAACGAACTCAACATAACTCAAGTAAGGTTAGCTGCGTTCTTTTTAGATATTCTGCGTCAGTCAGTTGGCAATATTACAGCAATTAAAATTGCTCAGATTGCTTCAAAAGAACACAAAAAAAATATTACTAATCAATATTTTAAATCTTCTCCCAATAGGTTAATTTTAAAACTACTAAAAATACTACTTTATGTAGGTATTTTAGGCTGGTTATTCTATCTAACAGAAGCTACTCCTAGTGCATGGATGGGTGTTTTGCTGGCTTTTGTACTGCTAGGATTAGAAGTTGTGCTGCAACTTGACAAAAATGATTCAACCTCACCAGAGATTATAGAAGTAGCTCAACCTGTCCTGAAAATTGATAGCACAATTCTTTTAGATAACTTGGCTGATGCACTCAACACCATAGATTTAGTAGTTGCTAGATTTGCAGAATCCGACAAATACAAAGATGAGCGCAACATGGAAGAATTGCCAGAACTATTGAATTTTCTGCAAAGGCTCATGGGCGCATCATTTCTGAATAAACCCCAGATGATGATTGAACTAACGAAACTTCTGCCACAAATTTTAATGTCTCAGGGGATTCGCGCTCAAATTTACCAACCACAAGCACCCCATAACGATCGCACTTACTTCGACTTTGAGCCAAGTATCGACCCTGATACTCAAGATTATGTCACGATTGCGCCAGCTTTGTTAAAAGGCGATCGCTTGCTCAGACGCGGTAGGGTAATTGAGCCAGCCTACTCGGAAGTCAGAGAATCATAGATAAATAGTATGGAAATTTTAGAAACAGTCGGTTTTGATTTGGGACATGGTGAAACGGCAGTAGCTAAAGCCATTGTAGAGAGCATCGAACCGCCCCAAATGTTGGAGGTTAATCACAAAAAGAACCAAATCACAGCCCTTGGTTGGCATCCCCAACTAGGCTATTTAGTCGGAGAACAAGCCTTAATTCAAGCTGGCGTTACCCAATTAGCAATTACTTTTAAGCAAAAACCAAATAATGACCCTAAATATCGTAAAACAATTAGTACTTTTATTGCCACTTACTACCACCTATTAAAAGAAAGTAGACAAATTGAAGCTCAGGAAACCACTTACTTTTACGTTGGTTGTCCTTCAGGATGGTCAGTTAAAGAACGTTCCGAATATCAAAGACTGCTACAAGAGGCGGGGATTCCTTTACTCAATGTTGTACCCGAATCACGGGCGGCTTTTATGCAGGCGAAGGAAGCCGGAAAATTGGAATATGACAAACTACTTTCGTCTGTGCTAATTGTCGATATCGGCTCATCGACTACAGATTTTACCTTAGTTAAAAGCTTACAAGAAATTCCGCTAGATTTTGGCAGTAACACCTTAGGCGCATCTTTAATTGATAAGGCTATTTTTGCTCATACTCTCGCCAAGCACGAACAAAAGTCATTACTCGAAAAAGTATTTCAGGAATATCCCCATCATCAAGCACGTTGTGAATTAGCCTGTCGCAAAGCCAAGGAAGATTATTTTTCCAATGAACAGCTTTATAGTGACCCTCAATCCTTTGCTCGTGGTTTTGAATCTATCAACGAACAGATTTATTTTATTCCCCAAGTCAACAAATTGATGATGGAGGAAATATTAAACCAACCTCTACCAGAGCTTGAGCAGAAAAGTTGGATGCAATCATTTCACATAGCTTTAAGCGAAGCTAAACAACAGCTAAACAAGCAAGGTGCTATCCCGAAACTAGTACTAATGACTGGTGGTGCATCCCGGATGAAATTTACCCACCAACTGTGTCAGGAATTATTCCCTGAACCAGAAACTCTACTGCGTCCAGACCCAGAGCCGGAAAGGTGTATTGCACTCGGTTTAGCTCGTGTCGGACGGTGGGATTTACGCGCTAATGCTTTTAAACGAGAAGTAAATAAACTACTGGAATCAAACAAGCTCAAAGAATTGATTGGTAAACATATTCCAGAGTTAATAGAATCATTGACTAAACCATTAGCGGATGGGTTAATTGAAAACGCAGTCAGACCAGGGGTAAAAGACTGGCAAAAAAACCAAATACGGACTTTAGCCGATTTAGAAACATCAATGAAAGCGCGAGCAGAACAATGGCTACAAGGCGATATCGCGCAACAGATAGTTAATAATCAATGTATCAGTTGGTTTAATCATAAAATCCAGCCTGATTTAGCCGCAGAAACAGACCCAATCTGCCGAAAATTCCAGATACCCAGGAGCAGTTTGAGATTTGAAGATAGTATCGAGCCAGCTTTAGTCAACCCAGAATTACGCATTGGTGATGCTATTCTGGGCGAAACGGTAGCATTTATTGTCAATGTATTGATTGGTGGCGGTACTGTCGCCAGTATCATTACTCTCATACTGACTGGACATTTGACATGGCCTATTGCCTTAGTCTATGGGGCATCGGTCATTGCCGCAGGAATGGAGCTAAAACGCGAGAGTGTAAAAGATGTAATTAAAACAAATGTCAATGTCCCTGGTTGGATGCGCTCTAGTTTTTTAAGTGACCAGAAAATTGATGATATATGCAAACAAGTTAAGCCTGAGTTAGACAAAGTGATTCAAGAACAACTAACGGCTAATCAAGAGGCTTTTGACAAACTAATTAATAAAGTCGAGCAAGGGCTGCAAAAAGCTTTATCTACTAAAGTTCAAGAGGCAATAATTTTGATTCAATAATGTATCTAAATTGCCAATTTAATCATGTAACTGTCTCAGGGCTTAATTCGTTATAGAGACTATAATTGTTGCATTAAGAAGTCACAAATCCTTGTCAATTATGGGTTAGGATATCCCACCAATATTTTTACACCTGGGATTTTGCTGTTTATTAACCAATTTCAACTTATCTCTACAGAAAGAGGTTCTAGATTTAATAGTTAGTCACAATTTAGGCTGAAAAGATTACATTGAGTTTGCATTGTTTATTTTCCACAAGGCTAATGAATCTACTTAAATATTTGTTGATGAAGAAAATTATTTATATCTTCTAATTGTTCTGACTTATGTCCTTATAAGAATAAGTCTACTTTAGGAAGAAATCGCATCACAGTGATGAAAAATAATCACTAATAGCTGCTTTTAAAAATCAACAAACCACACAATTTCAAGTATACAAGGAAGTAAAAGCATGAAACCTCTTGATTTTTTATCCAAATCTGTTTTGGCTGGTGTATTCGCTGCAAGTGTTGCGGCTGTACCTTTATCTATGCCTGTTTCTGCTCAAACCGGTACTACAGGTACAGATACTACTGGAACCACAGGCACTGACACTACAGTACCCGGAACCGGAACTGGAACTACAGTACCCGGAACTGGAACTACAGTACCCGGAACTGGAACTACAGTACCCGGAACTGGAACTGGAACCACAGGTACTGACACTACAGTACCCGGAACCGGAACCACAGGCACCACAGTACCTGGAACCGGAACCACAGTACCCGGAACTGGAACCACAAGAACTACAGTACCCGGAACTGGAACCACAAGAACTACAGTACCAGGGACTACAGATACTACAACATACCAAGGAACTGATGACGTGAGGGGACGGGAAGGTTCTAGTTGGGGTTGGCTAGGTTTACTTGGTTTAGCTGGTTTAGCTGGTTTGTTTCGGAATCGCCAAGAACCCAAAGCTTACCGCGACCCTAATCAAGTAGGTTCTGGGACTAGCTCTAGATATTAGAATCATAAGTATTTTGTATCAAAATTTTTGATAGGTTCGTAGTCGGGACTTTAGTCCTGAGAGAATAAGGACTAAAGTCCTGACTACAAACAACCCTCACTTTATTTAAGTGGGGGTTTTAGTTATGATAGACGTGAAAAAATCACAAACTCGCTATTCTAGGCAATAATACTGAATAACTAGCATAGCGGCGATGACTCACCACATCTTAAAAGCCACTAAATCAACGGTGCATTTAGGTGGTTTCTCCCATCTATTGGAACCAGCACTAAAAGTTGATTCAGGCGACACTGTTGATATAGAAACTTACACTGGTTATTACATCCACGATAAAGCCCCAGCAGAGTTTCTCACACCAGAATTTCTGGATATCTGCCAAAATTTACCACTAGAGCGCAAAATTGCGGCTGGGCCACATTTGCTCACTGGGCCAATTTACGTCAAAGATGCTGAACCGGGGGATGTTTTAGAAGTAAAATTAGAAGCGATCGCACCTAGTTTACCAGTTGGATTTAACGCTATTCGTTCAGGTTGGGGAGCCTTACCAAATCAATTTACTCAACCAGTTTTAAGATTTCTCCCCTTAGATTTAGTCAACAACACTGCTGAATTTCCTGCGAATAGCGGGATTAAAATTCCCCTCAAACCTTTTTTTGGTATTCTTGGTGTTGCCACCCCAGATGATTCTCGCTCATCTATTCCCCCTGGCTACTATGGCGGTAATATTGATAACCGTGAACTCCAAGCAGGTTCCCGCATATTTTTACCTATTTTCGTCCCTGGTGGATTATTTTCCCTTGGTGATGGACATTCGGCTCAAGGAGATGGGGAAGTTAACGTCACCGCCATTGAAACTTCGATGAATGGTCGCATTCAGTTAACACTCCGCAAAGATTTGCATTTTGCCACACCCATTGCAGAAACATCAACTGATATTATCACAATGGGGTTTGCACCAACTTTAGATGCAGCATTAGAACAGGCTCTGAAAAATATGATTGATTTTCTGGAACGTTTTGTTAATTTATCTCCAGAAGATGCCTATGTTTTGTGTAGTTTAGCTGTGAATTTTCGCATCACTCAAGTTGTGAATAGCCCAAATAAAGGGGTACATGGTTTGCTATCTAAGGCCATTTTTTCACCTGAAATTAGTTTGTAATTAACAAAAAACTCAGAATTTTCTATGTCTAATTTACTTGTTCAACTGTTACTAATTGGATTAGCTGCTGGGGTTGCTGGGGGAATGTTTGGTATTGGTGGCGGTGCAATTATGGTTCCAGCAATGGTTTTATTAATGGGACTTGATCAAAAATTTGCGACTGGAACTTCCATTGCTGCTCAAATTTTACCGATTGGACTTTTAGGTGCAGCAGTTTACCATCGTAGTGGCAATATTAATTTTAAATATGCTGTGATTATTGCAGTAGGTTTGTTAGTTGGTAACTTATTTGGAGCGATGTTTGCCAATCAGCCATTTATTACTAGTGAAACTATGAAAAAGCTTTATGGCATTTTTTTGTTAGCCATTGGTTTTAGATATTTGTTCATTCGTTAATTTTGCGGGGAGAGTAGAGACGTGGGAATTTAACGTCTCTATTCTCATCATTTAGCTACTACAACAGATTTTGGCACGTTAATTTGCAACTTTTTAAACATTGCTTCCCTTGCTTGCATAGCCAAGGTGTCCTCTAAAGGTTGTAAAGTAATTGGCTGCTGATATTTTAATCGTAGTGCTGTTTGGATTAACCAGTCAGCAACAAAGGGGTTTTTGGGTAATAATGGCCCGTGGGAGTAGGTAGCGATCGCATTCTGGTAAAATGCTCCTTCTGTACCATCTTCACCATTATTGCCTAAACCATAGACGACTTTTCCTAAAGCCTCTACCTTACCTAATTTAGTCCGGCCGCCGTGATTTTCAAAGCCTACCAAATAGGGTGTACTACCTGTCATTTCTCTTAAATCTTTAGCTAGGCGAGTGGCTGTAACTTCAATTACTAAGTTACCAATACAACGCTTCGTATTTTCGCCAGGATGGATGGAAACTAAATCAAGTATTCCTAACCCTTCAATACGTTGTCCTAAACCTGGTTCGTAATAGTGTCCTAATAGTTGGGGTGAACCACAGGTGAAAACGCCTGGTGTCCCATTGTCAATTTTTTCGCGCATCGCGTCAGCTTTCGCGCCTTGCAAATCGCGCATAACAATCTCTTGCTGTCTGTCTTGCGCGCCACCACCAACTATCACATCTACAGATTTAATATCATCTGCTGTAGCATTTTGGTCTAAGGGTAATACTTTCACGCCATATCCCCGCCATTGGGCGCGACGTTCTATAGTAATCACATTACCGCGATCGCCATAGGTACTCATTAATGTAGGATAGAGCCAACCGATAGTTAATTCTAATGTCATTTTTTTAATTGGTATTTCGTAACGGGGCTTGGTCACAACTAACAATCAACAAATTCACAGAATTTTTCGACCTGTGAGGACTTCCCGCACTTCTAGCATGGCTGAATAAGTGGGGAGGATGTGGAGAGTTTCAGTTGTGGGGGTGTGTTCTAAAGCTGTGGCGATCGCTTGACGTAAATCTTCTTCGACAATTAAATTGAGATTACTGTGCGCCGATTTTTCACTATAGCGTAGACGTAGCGCCAGATCATAGACGCGATCGCCACTGACTACTAAAGTTCCTCCCCGTTCGACTAATTTTTCTGTATCTACATCCCAAATCCAAGATACATCTGTACCATCGGGTGTGCGATCGTTTAATACTAATAAAGTGGTTTTGTCTGTGCTTTGAGTGACGACGCGAATTGTTTCATTCGTTCCCACGGGATTTTTAGATAATAAAATCCTCACTCGTTTACCATCAATAACTAAATCTTCCGCACGACCAAAAGCAGCTTGAAAATTATTAATGGTATCTCTAATTGTGGCTTCATCAACACCTAATTCTATGGCGGCGGTTGCTGCGGCTAAGGTGTTGTATTTATTGTATAAACCAACAAGAATTTGTGACCATTCACTACTTGTTAATGTCGGTTCACTCTTAGTAAAACCACAACTAGGACAAGTGAAATCTCCCAAATGGGATAAATACACACCTTGGTAATCTAAAGAATGTCCACATCGAGGACAGTAGATAGAATCAACAGCGTGAGGAATGGCTTCTAAATAATTTTTTGGTTCATTCAACCCAAAGAATAGAACCTTTTGGGGTAGCTGTTGACCGAGATAGGATAAAGTCGGGTCATCGGCGTTGGGAATGACTACCGTTTCTGGTGGAAGGGTGGAGATGACCTTCGTCCACCGCTTACTGATGGTGTCTACTTCGCCGTACCTATCAAGTTGGTCACGGAACAAGTTTAGACAGAGGATAATTCGTGGCTGGAGTGGTTGTAAGACCTTAGGAACAATATTCTCATCTACTTCCAGAATTGCATAATCAACATCTAGCGTCCCCACCAAGCTGGTGTTGTCCAGCAAAGCCGTCATCAAACCATTTTCCAAATTTGCACCCGTAGAGTTATGGGCGACGCGGTAGCCCTTGTTTTCTAAAATTGTGTGTAACAGTAGCGATGTTGTGGTTTTACCATTAGTACCAGCAATGATAATCACCCCATTTTTCACCTGCTGACTCAATAATTGTAACAACCGAGGTTCAATCCGCCGAGCAATAGACCCTGGTAATACACTAGCAGCACCGAGACGGAGCGATCGCACTAAAAACGTCACGCTTTTCGCCACCAACACCGCAAAACCTAAACGCACTCTATCTATAAGTTTGATTTTATTTCCCACATCCATAGATCCCTGTAAGCGTTATCTTAAAAAATAGTATACGGGCGTAATTATATATCCAGACTAGGTTGCCTAATTCAGCACAAGCTTAAGACAAATAGTAACTTGCAGGGTTCCGGTTGATGAGTAGTATAAAGTTTTCTTTTTTACATAGACAAATTGCTGACTGGCGGAGGTTGGTTTCTAAATGCCTGTTATTGGTTACTTTCTTGTTGATTGTTGGGATACAGCCCGCATTTGCAGGTGTTAACGATGACATATACGATGGCAATATGTTTGTGGTTTATGCTGGTAATGGATCATTAGTCCCATCCAAATTTACCCTAGCTCAATCATTAGCAGACAAAAGACCAACAGTTTTAGCATTTTATTTGGATGACAGCCGTGATTGCAAACAATATGCCATCGTCATTTCACGGATACAGGAATTTTACGGTAAAGTCACAGAAATTATCCCCATTAGTGTGGATACCATCACATCCAAAAAGACTTATGAACCAACTGAACCAGGATATTACTATTCTGGAGGTGTTCCTCAAGTTGTAGTTTTTAATCAGTCTGGTGAGGTAATTTTAAATAAGCAAGGTTCAGTCCCCTTTGAAGAAATCGATGATAAGCTGCGCGAAGTGTTTGATTTATTGCCCCGTACAGAAACAGTACAATTAAAGCGGCGATCGTTCAATGAATTTAGCAGTGAATTAGCCAAGTAATCTTGGGGGTAGACCAATTTGGTCTGCCCTGATTTTAGTGATATCTGTTACTACATTCCCCATAATACCAAGAGATAATGTCGAAATATCAATAGTCGATAGTCAACAATCAATAGTCCAAAATCATAACTAATGACCATTGAATGACTAATGACTAATGAAGATTGACAAATTAAATGTGTTCTAATGTCAAAGGTTTATACTACTGAGGAACTAATCCAAATTTTGGCTGCTGAACGTCAAGCTTGCCTTAAAGGAGAACGTCTGAAATTAGAAGTAACAGTCTCAGGTAATCCGTTAATTGACCAGTTTATTCAAACAGATGGTCTACAAAAATTTACTGCCTATCAAGATTTTAAAAATGCCATTCATGACCATCAAAGAGAATATCAAATTTCTGGTATTATTTGGAAGGAAGTATCAGTAAAAGGTAAAACTTTACGTTATCCAGAAGTTGATACTCAATTAATAGCTTTAAGCAGTGACTTAGCAATATTACAAGCTGCTAAAGATTCCATTTTAGAATTCTGGTATGAAGTCTCAGCCGGGATGGATTTATATTTGAGTTTTAATAATAGTAAACAACATCAGCTAATTTCCATAGCTGATGTAGCAAGAATAGTCCAAAGAACAGAATGGGCTAGTTTATGTAAATGGGAAAATTCTAACTTTTTAGAAATAGTTTTACAGTTGGGATGGGGAAAACCAGAAGAAGCGAGTTATAAACGCGGTAGACCCCAATCAGGTAGTGAGTTTATTCATGCAGTTAATCCCGGTAATCATCCTATTGGGTAAGTAGTAAGAAAATTGGTAAGAGAGTGATAAATCTCTCACTACAAACAAAAGTTTCATCTAAAGGGAATGCTAGAAGATAGTTGACAAGCCCTAAGTAGGGAGATTAGGAAAGATATGACTCTAATCTCCCTATTTAATGATTTATGCTTGGAGTTGACAAAGCAGTAAACCAAACCACTGATTTGTATCAGTCCATGTTTGGATGGGTACTAAACCTTTGGCTGTGAGTTGTTTCTGGATGGTTTCGAGGTTAAATTTGCGAGAAATTTCGGTGAGAATGGTTTCACCGGGGGCAAAATTAATAGTGAGGTTGAGAGATTTTAATTGCACTGTTTGCGATCGCTCACTTTTTAAGTGCATCTCGATTTGCTGTTCAGTTTCATTATAAAATGCTCGGTGTGCAAACTGTGTCAGATCAAAATTACCCTCAAACCGCCGATTTAAATGCTCCAACATATTTAGGTTAAACGCTGCGGTTACTCCTTGGCTATCGTTATATGCTGGTTCCAAAATTTCTTTTGGCTTTTGCAAATCTATCCCCAGCAGGAAATATTCACCCACTTCTAAACTTGTACTAATTTGAGACAAAAAGACATCACACTCTTGCAGGTTCAGATTACCTAACGTACTACCGATAAAACACATCATCCTACTAGCTAATTTTTTAGCAGTGAGTTGTGCAAGTGCAGATTCATAAGTCCCCGCTAGTGCATAAACTTCTAGGGAAGGATACTCTTGGAGTAACTGCTTGGCGCTACTTTCCAAAATTCCTGCACACACATCAATCGGTAAATAATGCAGGGGTGAATCTAGTTGCTGATAAGCGTCTAGTAAAATACGAGTTTTGGCAGAATTACCACTACCAAGTTCCACTAATTCACAAGCACCAGTAATTTGAGCAATTTCAGCAGCATATTTTTGTAAAATAGCAGTCTCTGTGCGTGTCAGATAATATTCTGGTAACTCACAGATACGCTCAAATAACTCAGAACCCCTGTCATCGTAAAAGTAACAAGGGGGTAAGGCTTTTGGTGTTTGAGTTAACCCTTTCACCACATCACCCCCAACCTTAGATGCAACTATGGGTGTTGGTGCTTGCAAACTCTGTATTTGCAGACGTTCTTCAATTTTGTTAACCGCTTTAAGTACTGACATTTAACCTCCGTATGCTGGATGTAAGAGATTCCCGCTAAAGGCAAATCCTTACGCTAGCCAGTGAAACACATAGCCATACTAAATGACATCACGCTTAAGCCGTAATAATCAAGCTTTAAAGCTATATTTAAGGTTTTTGTCTTAGAGAATGCTGAATGATAAATAAGAATTTCTCCCCCTACTCCCTCATCTCCCCCATTCCTTCATCCCTAGCACAACGAAAGCCAGCAAAAACTTGACGAACTTGGGGACTATACCAGTTGCGAAAACTAGAGCGCAGTACCCACGGACGAGTTACCCAACTACCACCTTTTAAAACACGATGTTTCTGGTCAAAATAAACTTGTGAATAACCTTTGTATGGATAAAATTGAAACCCGTTATAGCCATCAAACCAAGATGCTGTCCATTCCCAGACATTTCCCAAAGTATCGTATAAACCATAAGCACTTTGCCCAATCGAGTAAGCATTAACTGGGGTAGTTTTGTCAAGTAGCCCATCGCAATTACAGCATTGAGGTGTTGGTGTATCTTCACCCCAAGGATAGGTGCGGCGACAGTTAGCTTTGATATCCCAACTGGCGGCTTTTTCCCATTCAGGTTCTGTCGGTAGGCGCTTACCGACAAACCGCGCATAAGCTTCTGCTTCGTAGTAATTCACACCATACACTGGGTGATTATCCTTGATAGGGTTTAGCTCATCGCTATTCCAGTACAGTGGTTGGATTACCTGCTCACTTTGTAACCATTCCCAACCTGCTGCTGACCACCACTGAGGATTTTCATACCCTCCAGCCTCCATAAATACCCGATATTCACCACAAGTCACAGGATAGCGGTCAATCCAGTAAGTATCTAAATAAACTCTATGTGCGGGACGCTCATTATCTAAAGCATTTATTGAATCGCTCCCCAACTCAAATTCACCAGAGGAAATTTGCACCATTTCCCCAACGAAATTTAACTCTTGACTATCGACTGTTGACTGTTGACTGTTGATTATTGACTCTTGACCCTTGACCAATGCCAACACCATACTAATAATTTCGCAGTGTTGGCTTTCATGCTGAATTAAAAACCGCCAAAGTCGTTCTTGCTCTTGGATATCAGCTACTTCTAGATATTCTAGAACTTTTGCTCTCACTGTATCCAAATAATAAATAATTTCTTCTATGTGTGGTAATTGGACTCGTTGCGATTTGGGTAAACCATCTGCTGCAAATAGCCGGCGATATTGAGGAAATAAACATGGTAAACCTGCAATATGTTCTAATATCCAAAAAGATTCTATATAGGCGATGTGTCCCAAATGCCAACCCACAGGACTAAAGTCAGGATGAGGTTGACTACAGAATGTATCTGCATCCATACCCACAAATAAATTCAGGGTTTTAGTGCGACATTCCCCCAAAGCAAAAGCAATAGACTCTTTCACACTAGATACTTTCAATTTTGATATCACAATTTTCTCCCACACTGATAATGCTATTTTCGGGACAAGCAGTCCAATTGGCAGTAAATAATGGTTCAGAAGCAATGATGACAGAATTAGGAAACTTTAAATCATCTTTTAGCCAATACAGCGATGGAGGTGATGAAGATGAAGCAAAGCGGGAAGCTATCAGGCGATGACCATCACTAAAGACTACGTTTGCAGAAGCATCAATTTGATGGCGTTTTGCCATGTCCCAGAGTATGAGTAGAGTATTACGTAAAACCGCTTCTAAGGGGCGATGTTTATTACTTTGAATTTGGGAAAGTAGCAACGCAAAGATGTGTTCAGAATCCGTACTACCATTAATATATTCGTAAAAATCAGGGGTTAAAGTACTGCGGATTTTTCGATGTAATGTTTTCCGAAAATTCTCAATCCGTCCATTATGAATAAATAACGAATTTCGGTAGTGAAAAGGTTGACAATTAGCAAAATCTAGAGCTTGTCCTGATGTAGCACTGCGAACATAAGCTAAAACACACTGAGATTCAACATAACGACTAAGGTTTGGTAAATTAATATCATTCCAAATAGGGAGAGTATTTTTATAGGTAAAAGGTTCAGTATCTTTTTGATTATGATACCAACCAATACCAAAGCCATCTGCATTTACTACCCCAGAGGTCATTTCGCGGGGTTGATAACTTTGCACTATCAATGAGTGTTCTGGCTTATACAAGAGATGTTCTAAAGAAACAGGTGAACCAAGGTAAGCAAGTAGACGGCACATAATGAAAGAACTTACTCCTAATTTTGTATAGAATATAGAAGGGATTGGGGATGAATCAATTCACAATTCAAAATATCCTACAGGAAGCGTAAGCGCTACAAAATATAAAATTTAAGAATCTCCAGGCATCTACTCAGGAGCGTAAGATGCGGGTAAAATTATTTACTATCTTCTGACTTGATTTATCTCCTAACTCCCTACCGCTCACATAAAAGAAAGGGAATTTATTTAACTTTTCACAAAAAAGCAATAGCAACGCAACAAAACTGTCATAAATGCTATCTAAAGTAGTAATAAGTATAGATTTTCTTGCTAACGGCCATGCAAAACCAAGTACACGATGAATCTCAACCGTTAAATCCTCAAAAACATAATTATGCACCTTGGAAAAAAGCGGCTGCATCTCTATCGTTAGTGTTGCTGGGATCTGGTATGACTTTAGCTGGCGGCTATTTAGCTGGAAACCAGCAACAGTTGGCACAGAAAGCCTCTAACTTGGCGATGAGTCGAGTAGATGCAGCGCCACCATTGCCCAATAATGCAGATCCCAACTTTGTGACTCAGGTAGTAGAAAGAGTGGGGCCTGCTGTGGTGCGGATTGAAGCTTCTCGGACTGTCACCTCTCGATTACCTGCCGAATTTAACGACCCATTTTTCCGTCGCTTCTTTGGTTCACAACTACCTCAACAACAGGAGAGGGTACAACGGGGTACTGGTTCCGGCTTTATCACTAGTGCCAATGGGAGCATTCTCACAAACGCTCACGTTGTCAATGGTGCAGATACTGTGCGAGTCATCCTGAAAGATGGGCGCAGTTTTCAAGGTAAGGTAATGGGTACAGACAATTTAACAGATGTAGCCGTTGTCAAGATTCAGGCAAATAATTTACCGACAGTAGCAGTAGGTAATTCTGATCAACTACAACCTGGACAATGGGCGATCGCCATTGGTAATCCTTTAGGTTTAGATAATACAGTTACCACAGGTATCATTAGTGCTACTGGACGCAGCAGTAATCAAATTGGCGCACCCGATAAACGCGTTGAATATATTCAAACTGACGCAGCAATCAATCCTGGTAACTCCGGTGGTCCCTTGCTGAATTACCGTGGTGAAGTCATTGGTATGAATACAGCTATTATTCAGGGCGCACAAGGACTAGGTTTTGCCATACCGATCAAAACAGTACAACGTATTTCTGATCAACTAATAGCTACAGGCACAGTACAGCATCCTTACCTGGGTATTCAAATGGTAGGGTTAACACCGCAAATCAAGCAAAACATTAATTCTGACCCCAATAGCGGTTTGAATGTAGATGCAGATAGGGGTGTTTTAGTTGTGAGAGTTATGCCCAATTCTCCAGCCGCCAGAGCCGGATTACGTGCTGGTGATGTCATTCAAAGGCTGAATGGTCAAGCGGTTACAGATGCTAGTAATGTGCAGCGAGCTGTGGAAAATACTCAAGTCGGCGGACAAATGCAGCTAGACATACTACGTAACGGGCGAAGTGTCAATGTAGCTGTACAAACTGGTGCTTTCCCCACTCAACAGGTGCAGTAGGGAAAGAGGTAAGGGAGCAGGGAGCAGGGAGCAGGGGGAAAAGGAGAAAGCTCTTACCTTGCTGCTCACTGCATCAATTTTCTGCGATAGTTAGGGTTTTCCCTGCCAATCTTTGATATTCCAAGTATCGGTATCCCAAGGAGTCAAATTCACACCAATTAATCTATTGCTCACACCATTGACATCAGCACGAGCAATAAAAGGAATTATTGCTACATCTTTAATTAGCAAATCATTCATTTGAATAAATAATTGTCGGCGTTTTTCCGGATTTAATTCGGCGTTGGACTGTTGCCAAAGTTTGTCATATTCAGGATTGCAGTAACGTGAATAATTAGGCTTTGACCAATTATTGCTTTTCTGGGTAATTTCCTCACAGGTGAATCCCTTCATATAAGCACCAGGGTCTATGTTGGCATTACCCGTACTAAACATTTGTAAATCAGCCTGAAAGCGGTTAAGTGCATCTGGATTAGATGGATCTCCAGAGAAAAAGATGCTACCATCAATACTTTTGAGTTCTATCCCCACACCAATAGATGTCAGTCCTTGTTTAATAATTTCCTGAGTTTTTTGTCGCAATGGATTGACAGATGTCTGAAATAAAACGTTCATTTCTACGCCATTTTTATCTCGGATGCCATTGCCATTAGTGTCTTTCCATCCAGCTTCATCTAATAAATCAGCAGCTTTTTTAAGATTAAATTCGTATTTAGTATTGGGCGAATTATAAATATTTGGTGCTACTAAAATATTAGCCGCAGGACGACCACTAGACCCGTATAGTTGTTGATTAATTGTGTCCCGATCAATTGCGTAGTTAAATGCTTGACGCACTCTGATGTCTTGGAAAAAAGGATGGGGAAATTCCAAGCTAGAGCGTTCACCGTCTTTGGTTTGTTTGTTAGGGTCGGTATGATTAATAACAATCCGTTCTAAAAAAGAACCGAAACTAATATCTAATCTCCCTTTCCCTGCTGCTTCTAGTTGCTTCAAAACAGGAGCTTCCACTTGCAGGTTCCAAGCGTAGTCTACATCTCCAGTTTGCAGCACGGCTCTAGCGGCTGAGGTTGCATCACCGCCACCTTTAAGTTCTACTCGCTTAAAGAATGGTTTATTAGCTTCGCGGAAGGAAGAATTAGCTTCATAGATAATGATGTCGCCGGGTTTAAATTCCACGACTCGGTAAGGGCCTGTACCCACAGGTATTAAATTAGCTGGAGCCTCCCTAGCGTTGCTACCGTTAAATTTAGCAAAAATGTGACGGGGGAGAATCATCCCGTTTAAGCCAACGAAAGGTAGTGACCAAGCCGGGTTAGGACTCTGGAAATTAATTTTAACGGTGTGGTCATCAATGGCTTCGACGCTGGAAATACCTTTATAATCAGCAGATGTGGTAGCTCCAACAGTCGAATTTGAGAGAAATTGGTAAGTAAATACCACATCCGCAGCCGTAAAAGGTTGACCATCAGACCATTTCACTCCTTGTTTCAGCTTCCAGGTAACTGATTTACCATCTTTAGCAATACCACCATTTTCTTGGGTGGGGATTTCTGTGGCTAGAAACAGAACTAATTTACCGTCTTTATCGTGGCTGGCCAGAGGTTCATAAACGATCCGACTGGCTTCAAAATCCTTGGTTCCTTGGGCTAAGTGAGGATTGAGAATAGTTGGTGCTTGCCAATAAAGTAGGCGTAAGGTGTCGGCAGCAGTGGCAGTTGTGGGAGATTGAGCCTGTGGGGAAGAACAAGCAGCTAGTAAAAAGATGTTAAGTAACGACCAAGCAAAAATTTGACCCTGAAAAAACCGAGCAAAGATGGTCATGTTGGATGTTCTATGGATGTTGATTGATTGTGCAACTTACTTATATAGCCAAACTCGTAAGAGAGACAGGAGTTGTTCTGTATCTACAGGTTTAGCGATGTAGTCAGATGCGCCGGCGGCAATGCACTGATCGCGATCGCCTTGCATGGCTTTAGCTGTGAGGGCGATAATCGGCAAGGACTTAAATGGTTCTTTTTGGCGAATTAGTCGCATGGTTTCGTAACCATCCATTTCTGGCATCATCACATCCATTAATACCACATCAATATCTTGTGTATTTTCTAACAAACTAATCCCTTCCCTACCGTTTTCGGCGTAGATGACCAGCATTTGGTAGCTTTCTAGCATACTGGTGAGGGCGAAAATGTTGCGGACATCATCATCGACAATCAGCACTTTTTTACCAACCAAGGAATAATCTTGAGAATGGAGTTGTTCTAAGATTTCGCGTTTGGGTGCGGGTAAGTTTGCCTGGACGCGGTGGAGGAACAATGCAGTTTCATCAAGGAGACGTTCGGGCGATCGCACATCTTTGAGGATAATTGTCTCAGCGATGCGTCTGAGTTCTGTTTCTTGGGTTTTACTGATTTCTCTGCCGGTATAAACAATGATTGGTAAAGTCGCGCCGTTGGTTTCTTGCTTAATCTGCTCGATTAGTTCAAAGCCTGTCATATCGGGTAAACCTAAATCGAGGACTAGGCAATCAAACTGCTGGTTGCGAATGGCTGTGAGGGCAGCTGCACCAGTACCTACTGACACGGTTGCCACATCGCTATTACCAATGAGTTCCACAATGCTTTGGCGTTGTAGTTCATCATCTTCGACTACTAGTAAATTCTTCACTCGCCGTTCCACGAAACCGCGAATTTTGTCTAGGGCTGCGGATATGGCTTCACTGGTGACTGGTTTTTGTAGATAAGCGATCGCACCTAATTGTAAACCCCGTTGCCGTCCTTCCTCAACGGTCATGATGTGTATGGGAATATGGCGGGTTGTCGGGTCATGTTTGAGGCGGTCTAGGACTGTCCAACCGTCCATTTCTGGTAGGCGGATATCTAGTAAAATCGCCATTGGCAGGAAGTCCTTAGCCAGTTTTAGACCGGCTGTACCAGTTTGGGCTGTGAGTACCTGAAACCCATGTTGCCGTGCCATGTCTACTAAGATGCGGGCAAAATTAACGTCATCTTCAATAATCAGCAGGACGTTATTATCTTCTGATGTATCGGTAATAAGGGCGCGATCGTCAATTATGAGTGGGCTTGTCCTGACCGCAGTCGAAGGGGAGTTGGGAGTTGGGAGTTGGGAGTGGGAGTATTGGGGTAGGTAGAAGGTGAATGTGCTACCTTGATCGGGATTGCTTATAAGTTTAATTTCGCCACCCAAGAGGTGAGCGATTTCTCGGCTAATAGACAAGCCTAGTCCTGTACCGCCATATTTGCGGCTGGTTGTGCCGTCGGCTTGCTGGAATGCTTCAAAGATAATCTTTTGTTTGTTGGGAGCGATGCCAATACCTGTATCACTAACGGCAAATGCAATCACACTCTCAGCGCGGGTTAAGGTTTTTTGGCTGGGACTCCATCCTTGCTTGGCTACCTCAATCTGTAGGCGGACTTCTCCTCGTTCTGTAAATTTAAAAGCGTTGGAGAGGAGATTTTTCAGCACCTGTTGTAGGCGCTTGATGTCAGTATTAACGTTAGTTGGTAACTCAGGTGCTAAGTCAACTGCAAAAGCCAGTCCTTTATTTTGCGCCACTTGTCCAAAACTGCGTTCAATTTGTTCAGCCAATTCATCCAACGCCATTGGGGTTGTATGAATTGACATAGTACCCGATTCGATTTTGGCAAGATCCAAAATGTCGTTGATTAATGCCAATAGTTCATTGCCGGCTGAGTAAATTGTTTGACTATATTCGACTTGCTTCGCCGTCAGGTTGCCATTGACGTTATCTGTCAACAATTTCGCCAAAATCAACAAGCTATTGAGGGGTGTCCGCAGTTCGTGGGACATATTAGCCAAAAACTCAGATTTATATCGGGATGAAAGAGCTAGTTGTTCGGCTTTCTCTTCTAAAGACCTTCTTGCTTGCTCAATTTCTCGATTTTTCCGCTCTACTTCTTTTTTCTGTAGGGCTAACAATTCTGCCTTTTCTTCTAGTTCGGCGTTGGTTTGCTGTAACTCATCTTGCTGTCCCCGTAATAAATCTTCGGAAGCTTTGAGTGATTGGGCTTGTTGTTCTAGACGCTTGTTGGTTTCCCGCAGTTCATCTTGCTGGGTTTGTAGTTCCTCCGCTAGAGATTGGGATTGCTTGAGTAATTCTTCAGTACGCATCGAGGCGGCGATGGTGTTGAGGACGATCGCAATACTTTCGGTGAGTTGGTCGAAGAATGTTAAATGAATCTCGCTAAAGCGGCGGAAGGAGGCTAATTCAATTACGGCTGTGACTTGACCTTCAAAGAGAACAGGTAACACCACTGCATTTAAGGGAGTGGCTTCTCCTAAACCAGAGGTAATTTTGACATAATCACTCGGTACTTCCGTTAACAAAATCCGTTCTTTTTCTAAGGCGCATTGTCCAACCAAACCTTCACCTAATTGGAAGCGGTTAGCTAGATGTTTGCGTTCGCGGTAAGCGTAGCTGCTAAGTAGTTGGAGGTAGTTTTGATGTTCTGCGGCTTCCATTAAGTAGAATACGCCGTGTTGTGCGCCTACTAAGGGTGCTAGTTCTGAGAGAATTAATTTAGATACGGTTTCTAAGTCGCGCTGACCTTGCAGCATTCGGGTAAATTTGGCAAGGTTGGTCTTCAACCAGTCTTGCTCGGTATTTTTCTGGGTTGTTTCCCGGAGATTGGCAATCATCTGGTTGATGTTGTCTTTGAGGATTGCCACTTCACCCAGGGCTTCTACAGAGATGGAACGGGTTAAATCGCCCTTGGTGACTGCTGTTGCTACTTCGGCGATCGCTCTTAATTGGGTGGTCAGTGTAGCCGCTAGTTCGTTCACGTTGTCGGTCAAATCTTTCCAAGTCCCAGCCGCACCCGGAACCCTGGCTTGACCGCCTAATTTTCCTTCAATCCCTACTTCCCGCGCTACTGTTGTCACCTGATTGGCAAAGGTGGCTAGGGTATCAATCATTTCGTTGATGGTTTCTGCCAAGGTTTCGATTTCACCTTTGGCATCTAACATCAGTTTGCGCTTCAAGTCACCATTCGCCACCGCCGTCACAACTCTGGCAATTCCCCGCACCTGGGCTGTCAAGTTCCCCGCCATCGAGTTGACATTATCAGTCAAATCCTTCCACGTCCCCGCCACGCCTTGCACCACAGCTTGACCGCCTAATTTCCCCTCGGTTCCCACCTCCCGCGCTACCCGTGTGACTTCCGAGGCGAAGGAACTGAGTTGATCCACCATTGTATTGATGGTGTTCTTCAAGTCGAGAATTTCCCCTTTCACATCGACGGTGATTTTTTTCGACAGGTCGCCATTTGCTACCGCCTTTGTCACTTCTGCAATATTCCGCACCTGGGCTGTGAGGTTTCCGGCCATGGAGTTGACGTTATCAGTCAAATCTTTCCACGTACCGCCCACACCCCGGACATAAGCTTGCACCCCCAGTTTTCCCTCGGTTCCCACCTCCCGCGCTACCCGCGTGACTTCTGAGGCGAAGGAGTTGAGTTGATCTACCATTGTATTGATGGTGTTTTTCAACTCCAATATTTCCCCCTTGACATCAACGGTGATTTTCTTCGACAAGTCGCCATTAGCCACAGCCGTTGTCACCTCGGCAATGTTCCGCACCTGTGCTGTTAAACTACCCGCCATGAAGTTCACACTGTCGGTCAAGTCTTTCCACGTCCCCGCCACGCCTTTGACTTCTGCTTGTACCCCTAATTTTCCTTCGGTTCCCACCTCCCGCGCTACCCGCGTGACTTCTGAGGCAAAAGAGTTGAGTTGATCCACCATTGTATTGACGGTGTTTTTCAACTCTAATATTTCCCCCTTGACATCAACCGATATTTTCTTCGACAGGTCGCCATTAGCCACCGCCGTTGTCACCGCCGCAATGTTCCGCACCTGTGCTGTTAAGCTACCCGCCATGAAGTTGACGCTGTCGGTCAAGTCCTTCCATGTCCCCGCCACACCCTTGACATCAGCTTGTACGCCTAACTTTCCTTCACTACCTACTTCCCGCGCCACCCTAGTTACTTCCGATGCAAAGGAGTTGAGTTGATCCACCATGATATTGATGGTGTTTTTCAACTCCAATATTTCTCCATTGACTTGTACCGTAATTTTTTTGGATAAATCACCGTTGGCGATCGCTGTTGCCACCTCGGCAATATTTCTGACTTGGTCGGTGAGGTTCCCTGCCATCATATTCACCGCACCAGTCAAGTCCTTCCATGTACCAGCAACGCCTTTAACTTCTGCTTGTACTCCCAGTTTTCCTTCGGTTCCCACCTCCCGCGCCACCCGTGTGACTTCTGAGGCAAAGGAACTGAGTTGATCCACCATTGTATTGATGGTGTTTTTCAGTTCCAGAATCTCACCTTTGACATCAACAGTAATTTTTTTCGACAAGTCACCAGTGGCTACGGCTGTTGTCACTTCCGCAATATTGCGTACTTGGGCTGTTAAGCTACCCGCCATGAAGTTCACGCTGTCGGTCAAGTCTTTCCACGTCCCCGCTACGCCTCTGACTTCTGCTTGACCGCCTAATTTCCCTTCTGCACCCACCTCACGGGCTACCCTTGTAACTTCTGATGCAAAGGAGTTGAGTTGATCCACCATGATATTGACGGTGTTTTTCAGTTCCAGAATCTCACCTTTGACATCAACAGTGATTTTTTTCGATAAGTCGCCAGTGGCTACGGCTGTTGTCACTTCCGCAATATTACGTACTTGGGCTGTCAAATTCCCTGCCATCAAGTTGACATTATCGGTTAAGTCCTTCCAAGTACCCGCGACTCCTCGCACTTCCGCTTGTACGCCTAACTTCCCTTCCGTTCCTACTTCCCGCGCAACTCTGGTAACTTCTGAGGCAAAGGAGTTGAGTTGATCCACCATTGTGTTAACGGTGTTTTTCAGTTCCAGGATTTCACCTTTTACATCAACGGTGATTTTTTTGGATAAGTCGCCGTTAGCGATCGCTGTAGCAACTTCGGCAATGTTCCGCACTTGTCCGGTGAGGTTCCCCGCCATTAGGTTGACGTTATCGGTTAAGTCTTTCCAAGTCCCTGCAACTCCTTGGACTTCAGCCTGCACGCCTAGTTTTCCCTCGGTTCCCACTTCTCTGGCAACTCGCGTCACCTCACCAGCAAAGGAACTCAGCCTTGTCACCATCGTATTCACAATGTTGGCTGTTTGGAAAAATTCTCCTTTGAGGGGTCTGCCTTCAATTTCTGTAGCGATCGTTTGAGATAAGTCACCATTGGCTACAGCCCGAATTACCCGCGTAGTTTCTGCCGTCGGCTGGACTAAATCTGTAATGAGAGTATTGACAGAAGTAACACAATCTGACCATGAACCGCGAACATTTTCCAGAGAAGCACGTTCAGTAATTTTGCCTTCTTTCCCGACAACATTGCTAATTCGCTTTAACTCTGCTGCCATGCGTTCATTTTGGTCAATAATATCGTTAAGCGTATCTGCAACTTTTCCGGCTATACCTGCTTGGTCTATGGGCATCCGAGCCGAGAAATCTCCCTTTTTTACAGCATTTAAGGTATTTAATAGCTGTTTTAAGTCGATTTGTTCGCTTTCTCTAGTTAGATCTTCGGTTGCCATAGTCTAGCCTTTCAATAATTGCAGTGTTTTTTTACTCTCATAAATATTTGAGAGTAATGTGAGGTGAAAATTTTGTCCTACTTCACCTTCAGGATGACTTAATCCCATGCCCATGCTAGATAAAAAATGCGATCGCTAACAACTTTCACAACACAAGTTTGGAAAAGGGAGTGAGGGAAAGACGTTTTTATCTGTGGTTGTGGGTTTTTCCGGTGATTGACTGACTGGAAAATATTTTGTGCCTTATTGGTAAGAAATATTGAACCACAGGGAACAGAGAGAAGACACATAGAGAAAAATGGTTTTTTTATCACAGTTACTTAGCAAATCATAGCCGCTATTTAGTCTCTGGAGAGGTTGCTAGTAAAGTTTTTTCGATATCTCCAAAATAATAGTTTTATTACCTACTACCTATGACATATATATTTTGATATAGAAAATTTGACTAGGGAACACCAAAAAATAAATTATTCCAAATTGGCGGTTAGTAGGTAGGGTGCGTCAGTATGAAGATTTTCTTGGTACAGCTAGGTTTTTTGGCACTGACGCACCTTACATTTTGGGTATTTTTTTATCTGGAAGTCCCCTATAGGATTCATCCTTGGGGAACACCAAAAAATAAATTATTCCAAATTGGCGGTTAGTAGGTAGGGTGCGTCAGTATGAAGATTTTCTTGGTACAGCTAGGTTTTTTGGCACTGACGCACCCTACATTTTGGGTATTTTTTTATCTGGAAGTCCCTAACTGCCTACTATTAAGCGATGTGTAACACTTTTCGTAATAGTGCTTGGTCTTCTAACTTCGCTTTTAATCGACCATTTTCGATATCTCGAATCCAACTTTGGCTTTTACCTGTAAGCTTTGCCAATTCACGTTGGGAGAGATTTAATGTTTTTCGAGCTTGCAAAATTTGCTCACCGACTAAATCACCTGCGGGTTTCAATTTTTGTCTAGTCTTCGCTGTTCGCCGTTGTTTTTTCTCGGATTCAGCGATTTGTCTTTCCCATTCTGGCGGCAATTCAAAGGATAAAATCCGCGCATTCATCAATAGATTCCATTTGCCACGAGGGCCGCTATCTGTGAGGCGGGTTTCACCACCAGCATCATTAATCCAAAACTCTAATGCTTCATCGGGATCTTCGGGAATATCTATCAATTTAGCCCATAAGGGTTGAATTGCTAGAGGATAGGTAATGGGGTCGAAAATAGGTTTAACGCCTAGATTATTGAGCATTTCTAAATCGTTTTCAAATGTTCGCAGTAGACGTTTGCGTTCTTCTCGATGTCTAGCGGCAAGAGAAACTTTTTCTTGACCATAAGCAATGCGTAGTAAGGTAGGAACGGTGATGCGTTGTTCCTTACCCATTTTGGTTTTAAATAATAACCACAGCATTAGTCTGACGGCTCCTTCATGTTGCTGCCAGATACTCATGACTGTAGTTAACACGGTCTTCGGTAGGCTACCATATTGATAGAATGCGCGTCTTTCTTTGCATCCTTGTTTGTTTAAGAAATACTGACTCCATATCCCGGCTTTGACTTTAAAAGTTAGCCCAATGAGATATTTACAACCCAAATCATCTTCTTGAAAGTGGTGCTGAATACTTACTAAGTGCCACAAGCGGCTATTGGTGACTGAAAACCCCTTAACTTGTCCTTGCTGGGGCCAGTCCATAGATATCATAAGTGAGCAGGCTTGTTGCACCAGATTTTTCATTAAGGCTAGTTTGGCAGCTTTACTCAGGTCTTTGCGTTTCTCTAAGCCTAAATATTTTTCTAGCTGTCGTTCGTCGATAGCAAACTCTTGCTCCCAAGGTTTATCTAAGACTGTAGCGTGGGCAGCTAGAATTAAATGGATACAAGCGGCTCTAATATCAAAAGCCTCAATGGCTACCAAATCTTTAGCCTTTTCATTGACTTGGAACGGGTCTTGGATGTGAAAAGCAATTCTACCTCGTCCTTGATTGACTAGTCGGCTGTAGCAGAGATAGCCTGCTTCGTCTGTTTCCCAATTCAGGGATGTACGTTGCGCTAGTACGTTGCAGGCTTCCCAAATTGCGATCGCCGATGCAAATGGGTTATTCTTCCCATTAGAAAATAAGTCTGGGCTGGTAGCATCTCGCGGTTCTACTTTACATCTCCCCTTCTTCGCTTGCCACGGTATAGGAGACTTGGTTGGACAAGCTATTACACACTGGGGTTCAGGATAATAGCCCTCACAATTATTACAAAGAAAAGGATCTATCCAATATTCATCATCTTCTAGTTTGATCGCACCCGTAGGACATTGGGGACGGCAGTTGTCACATCCAACGCAACTGTTGTTAGGAATTGTATAAGGCATATAACTTTCTTCCCACCCTAATCGTTGAGATGTTTGGCTCAAGTCTCCCCCTGGATGTGTCCTATTGATTAATAACTAACTACTCAATTAGCTATTCAGCAAGAATACTTAATTCTTGCTGAAATAACTACTCACATCCATCTTGAGATTTTGCATCCATTTGGAAGCTATGTCAGACTTTGAACTAGAGCCTAAAATTACTTCTTCATTCAATAAACATTTCATAGCTAGTTTTATAAATTTGTTCATAGTGAGCCTACAAATAGTTCTTAAGAATTTAAAAAATGCTTTGTTCACAAAGAGTTTTATTTGACCTTAAATCCTTAACCAAATTATTTTTGGTGAACATTTACATTTATAAGAATCGTAATTAATTAACATTATTAATAATTCCATGTTTAATGCAAATTAATAATCTGCTACAAAAATTACACATTGAGTCATTAACATATCACTAACTTCTTGAAAATGTTGATGATACTGTTGTTTATGAGTAAAACACACAAATGACATCCCATAAGTATTTTTGCTAATTTATTATTAATAATAAAATTTGTCATTTATTTATGAAACATCAATCTAGCTAGTAAATTGTATAAAGTCATGGAATTTTGATTCTTATAAATTAATCGATTAATAACAAAAGAAGTAGATAATCTTAAGTTAAGATAATGATCAAAGCGCAAGGAAATTTATTGGCATAATCGCCAGGAGAAGATACATGGCCGTACTCACAGGATTGACCTTTGGAGGCAACACTTGGACACCTAAATTTGCCCAATCAATTGACAAAGACAAATGTATCGGTTGTGGCAGATGTATTAAAGTATGTGGTTATCCTGTGTTGGATTTGAAAGCACTTAATGAAGAAGGTGAATTTGTGGACGATGAAGAAGATGATGAAATCGAGCGTAAAGTAATGGTAGTTGCTCATCCAGAAAACTGTATTGGATGTCAAGCTTGTGCGCGGATTTGTCCTAAGAATTGCTACAGCCACGCCACTTTAGATAATTAAGGTTTTCACCAAAAGACATGGTTATTTGCAAGGTAAAAAGAGGGGAAACTGGAAGTCACAAATCAAAAGTCAAAAATCAAAAGTCAAAAACTGGAAAAGAAAATAGTTTTTATGATTTTGATGAATGATATATTGATTTTTGTTTTTTTGTTGTACCGAATAATACCGAGAATGGGTAAAAAGTCCACGGTCAACAAATGCGTAAATCACTAATCGTTAAATTTTAGACAAAACATACTTGCTATTAGAAATAATGGTGTCTTTTTGGCGTAACTAGCTTTAAGAGAAGCAAAAGCTACTTTGTCAGATGGCTAAAAATATATTGTTAAGTTTTTGGGGGAAAGATATGAAGATATCTGGAATAATTCCCCCAATTTTTATGGGCGTAAGTTAGAAAGTTAATAAGTGAAATAAAAGGGGCTGGGGATTGGTGACTAGTAAAAAATCAGTGCTATTAGCAGTAGTGGGGCGTTGAGCAGCGTAATGAGTTCCGAGTTGGAAATTTCACTCAATACTCATCACACCCTACGAAAAAGCTTTCAGCGAACAGCACTTAGCACTCATAATTCCCCATATCAATAAGTAAATGAGTAGGTAGTATGCAACAAATTCCTGTTTCACTATGGACTCTAATTGCTGGGATAGTGGTTGGAGTCGCCAGTCTTTGGATTGGTCAAAATCACAATTTACTGCCTATTGAAGCATCACAACAAGCGCCTTTGGTAGACGGATTTTTTAATATTATGTTTACCATTGCCGTGGCGCTGTTTTTGGTAGTAGAAGGCACAATTTTGATTTTCTTGTTCAAGTATCGTCGTCGTCGGGGTGATGATACCGATGGCGTACCAGTGGAAGGTAACGTTCCCCTAGAAATTTTTTGGACGGCAATTCCATCAATAATTGTCATTTGCTTGGGTATTTACAGTGTAGATGTCTATAACCAAATGGGAGGATTGGAGCCTGGAAGTCATCCCCATGCTTCGTCTCATCTGGCTCACTCTTCTGGAACTGCAATGGCTGCCACTCTTGAAGATACCACAACATCTGCGATCGCTCCGGGGATTGGTATTGGTGCAAATCCTACTAATCAAGGTAAGACCGCAGACTTAGTTGTAAATGTCACTGGGATGCAATTTGCTTGGGTATTCGACTATCCGAGTAACGGTGTTTCCGCCGGGGAATTGCACGTTCCCGTTGGTGCTGATGTGCAACTCAATCTCTCAGCACAGGATGTCATTCACTCCTTCTGGGTTCCCCAATTCCGGCTCAAGCAAGACGCAATCCCTGGTATCCCTACGGAATTAAGATTCGTGGCGACCAAACTAGGGACATATCCGGTAGTGTGTGCCGAACTGTGCGGTGGTTATCATGGTTCGATGCGGACACAGGTTATTGTCCACACACCAGAAGAGTTTGATAGCTGGCTAACAGAAAATCAGGTTGCTCAACAGCAAAATCTACATCAGGTTGTTGCAGTTAACCCGGCTAATTTATCAACATCAGAGTTTCTCGCACCCCACACTCAACATTTGGGGATTAGTGCAGCCACTTTAGAGTCATTGGTCAATAGTCAATAGTTATTGATCACTGTGGACTTTGGACTCTTCACAAAACCTTGCAAAATAGCTTATGACACGAGTTGAATTTCCACCACACATTCCGCCGGATGACAATCAGCCGAAAAATTTGGCAATTGGACATGGCTTAAATCTTCCAGCTTGGAAATGGAAGGATTACTTTACTTTCAACGTAGACCACAAGGTAATTGGTATCCAATACCTAGTGACAGCGTTTGTGTTTTATCTGATCGGTGGGTTGATGGCGATCGCTATCCGTACCGAGTTAGCAACACCTGATGCAGACTTCATTGATCCGAATCTGTATAACGCTTTCATGACTAATCACGGAACAATCATGATTTTCCTCTGGATTGTTCCCAGTGCCATCGGTGGGTTTGGTAATTATCTCATACCCTTGATGATTGGGGCGCGGGATATGGCGTTTCCCAAACTGAATGCGATCGCCTTTTGGTTGAACCCACCAGCCGGATTACTTTTGTTACTCAGTTTCATCTTTGGTGGTTCCCAGTCTGGTTGGACTGCTTACCCTCCTTTGAGTTTGGTGACTGCACCAACAGCGCAAACTCTATGGATATTGGCGATTGTTTTGGTAGGGACTTCTTCAATTTTGGGTTCGGTGAACTTCGTCGTCACCATCCTAATGATGAAGGTTCCCAGTATGAAATGGGATCAACTACCTCTATTTTGTTGGGCAATCTTAGCAACTTCTGTACTAGCACTACTCTCTACACCAGTGTTAGCAGCCGGTTTAGTCTTGCTATTGTTTGACCTCAATTTTGGTACTTCCTTCTTCAAACCAGATGCAGGCGGTAACGTCGTTATTTACCAACATTTGTTCTGGTTCTACTCTCACCCGGCAGTATATTTAATGATTCTGCCCATCTTCGGCATTATGTCGGAAGTGATTCCCGTCCATGCACGGAAACCAATTTTTGGTTATAAGGCGATCGCCTATTCTAGTGTAGCCATCTGTGTTGTCGGTTTGTTCGTCTGGGTTCACCATATGTTTACCAGTGGTACACCAGGCTGGATGCGGATGTTCTTCACTATCTCCACTTTGATTGTGGCTGTGCCGACGGGAGTGAAAATTTTCGGTTGGGTGGCGACTTTGTGGGGTGGTAAGATTCGCTTTACTAGCGCTATGCTGTTCGCTGTTGGTCTGTTATCCATGTTTGTCATGGGTGGCTTGAGTGGCGTAACGATGGGTACAGCGCCTTTTGATGTTCACGTCCACGATACCTATTATGTGGTGGCACACTTCCACTATGTATTGTTTGGTGGTTCTGTGTTTGGGATTTATGCCGGGATTTATCACTGGTTCCCCAAAATGACAGGGCGGAAGTTGAGTGAAGGTTGGGGAAGGATACATTTTGCCCTGACCTTAGTTGGGACTAACTTGACTTTCTTACCTATGCACAAGTTGGGGTTACAAGGTATGCCTCGACGGGTAGCGATGTATGATCCCCAATTTGTTGATTTGAATCAGCTTTGTACTATCGGGGCGTTTATTTTGGGATTATCCGTGGTTCCTTTTGCGATCAATGTTATTTGGAGTTGGAGCAAGGGTGAAGTGGCTGGTGATAATCCTTGGGATGCTTTGAGTCTGGAATGGACTACTAGTTCGCCTCCTTTGGTAGAAAATTGGGAGGTTTTGCCTGTGGTGACTCATGGGCCTTACGACTATGGTCATAGTTTGGAAGCCGCACCGGAAGTAAGTGTATAAACCTAACCCCCTTGTAAGGAGGGAGGAGCAGGGGAAGCAGGGGAAGCAGGGGAAGAAAGAGGGTTATTTTCAGAATTTTCCCCTGCTCCCTTTCCCCCTACATCTTCCGGTCAAGAACTGAGAAATTGATGGAGAAGTAAATATGACTGTTGTGACGGCGCATGAGGATCATGAGGCGCATCCAGATTTACGGGTTTGGGGGTTGTTGACTTTCCTCTTTTCTGAATCTTTGATGTTTGGTGGCTTTTTTGCTACTTATCTGTTTTTTAAGGGAACTACAGAGGTGTGGCCGCCTGAGGGGACTGATGTAGAGTTGTTTGTCCCGGCGATTAACACCGCTATTCTGGTGTCTAGTAGTTTTGTCATTCACTTCGGTGATATGGCGATTAAGAAGGGTAATGTTTGGGGAATGCGGTTTTGGTATCTTGTCACCGCGATTATGGGGGCAGCTTTTTTGGCTGGTCAGGTTTATGAGTACCAAAATTTGGGGTACGGTCTGACTACCAATGTGTTCGCTAACTGCTTCTATATCATGACTGGCTTCCACGGACTGCACGTATTTATCGGGCTGTTATTGATTTTAGGTGTGTTGTGGCGATCGCGTCGTTCTGGTCATTATTCCGCAACTAAGCACACCGGCATCGAAATGGCAGAAATTTACTGGCACTTCGTAGATATTATCTGGATTGTTCTGTTCACCTTGGTTTACATTCTCAACATTCTTTAAATACAGGGTAATCGGTAATCGGTAATAGTTTTTCTAATTACCCATTACCAATTTCCTCGGAGGTTATTTTGCACACCAACACTCAAAAATTTTCTTGGTTTCAAGTTCCAGAAGATATCAAAAAGTTATTAATTTTAGCTGCACAAAATTGGGAAAGTACTTCAGAATCAGAGAAATATATTCAAGAAGCTTTAGCTAAAGCTGGAGACAATACTGATGTCTTAGTAGCAGCCTATAGGTTTTTTTACTATAAAAATAATTATTTGCTGGCATTGCAAACAACTTATGAATTATTAGATAAAATTAAAAAATCAGAGAAATTTCCTGATGAATGGGAGCAGCTTAAACCATTGTTAATCAATCGGAGAGAAGAATCCCAAATCAGGCTGTACTTGAATGCCTATGCAGCTGCTGGATTAGTATTAGCTAAATTAGGGGAAATCGAGCCAGCTAAGGAAATCAGCATGAGAGTCAAATCAATTGATGACAAGCATGATTTCGGCGCAGGAATCCTACTGGATGTTTTAACGCGTCCAGCAGAAGAAGATGATTGATTAGTCCATCGTTAACAGTCAATAATCACACATCACCAGCCATGAATATTTTCTCTTTTTTCAGCGCATCTTCTCCTCAAGTTCTATCTACATCTTCTACTAATAACGACCTGTTTCCCTCCACGATTGTTGTTCCTAATTTTCCCCGTGAGCCTCTTCCTAGCATAACTGCTCCCGTGTTTGTGTATCCCAAAATTTCTTAACTTTAGAACTCAAATATCATGCAAGGTAGGGATTGGCTCCTGATGAGAGACGGTCAATATCAAGTGTGTAAAACTGCGAGAAGTTGGGATTTATTACAAGAGAATTATCGTCTTTATCGGTTTTTAACTGAGATAGAAGATGTTCTCAATCAGGTAAGCGATGAATCTACTCGTTTACCAGAAATCCGAATGCTCGTCAGACGCTTGATTGTTAATTCATACTGGGTGCGAAGTCAGTATTTAGAGCCTTCCCCAACAACAGGAACCTCTGTTCTACTCCTATATGATGAATTAGGTTTTCCGTTGACTGTGCAAACAGTCACGTTTGCACCAGGAACCCTATCCACTATTCACAATCATGGAACCTGGGGAGTTGTGGCGGTATTAAAAGGACAAGAAAAAAATACTGTTTGGCGACGCACAAAAACCCCAGATTTTCAAGACAAAATTGAACCAACGGGAGAAATTACGCTATCCCCTGGGGACATTATGAGCTTCACTCCCGATGCAATTCACAGTGTCCAATCAATAGGTGATGAACCAACTGTCACCTTCAATATTTATGGTGAAACTGACCCCAAACAAAGATTTGAGTTTGATTCAGTCACCCATAGAGCCAAGAAGTTTTAAGGAAACAGGGGGTAGAAGGTAGGGAGCAGGGAGCAAGAAGAAAACCAAGATTTCTCTCCCACTCCCTCATCTCCTCCCACTCCCCAATTACTAGGAGATAATTCAATGGCTAGAGTAATTTTCTATGAAAAACCTGGTTGTAAAGGTGGTACTCGCCAGAAGGTTTTATTAACTGCGGCTGGTCATGAAGTAGTCACTTACAACCTATTAACAGAACCTTGGACAGTGGAACGTCTGCGTTCGTTTTTTGGCGATCGCCCCATCACCGAATGGTTTAATCGTTCCGCGCCACAAATCAAGTCTGGGGAAGTGGTTCCCGAACAACTGGACGAACAAACCGCCTTATTTTTAATGCTGAGAGAACCTCTATTAATCCGTCGCCCTTTGCTGCAAGTAGGCGATCGCCGTGAGGTCGGTTTTGATGTGGAAACCCTCGAAACTTGGATTGGTTTAAAACCTGTAGACGAATCCTTCCGCGAAATGAGCGAAAACCTCATGAGCCAGAATTTACAAGGCTGCGCCCACGGTAATGGTCATAGTCATGACCATCACCACGATCATCAAGGTGGTTGCAACCATCACGGTCAACAAGAACACCACAGATAAGGGTGTAATCATTAAACATTGACCGAATTGACTTAGAGACGTAGCATTGCTACGTCTCTAGCAAGTATTTTGGGTAACTACCGCACACCAGCAGTTTCATTCGTCAACTCTTGAAACAAAGGCGTACTTAAATAACGTTCACCGAAGGAAGGTTGAATCATCACAATTAACTTACCAGCATTTTCTGGACGTTTCCCTACTTGCAAAGCTGCACACAAAGCAGCGCCAGAGGAGATACCAGATAATAAACCTTCTTCTCTAGCTAAACGCCGTCCATAGGTCATGGCTTGGTCGTCACTGACTCTGATGACTTCATCGACCAATTCCAGACGCAGGACATCGGGGACAAAGCCTGCACCAATACCTTGGATTTTGTGCGGCCCGGCTTGTCCACCAGAGAGGATGGGGCTATTGCTGGGTTCAACTGCGATCGCCTGAAAACTGGGTTTGCGTTGCTTTAGTACCTCTGCAATACCAGTAATCGTTCCTCCAGTACCCACCCCAGCAATCACCATATCGACTTCGCCATCGGTATCATGCCAAATTTCCTCGGCGGTAGTTTCTCGGTGAATTTTGGGGTTGGCTGGATTGCAAAACTGTTGTAGCATATAAGCATCAGGGGTACTCGCCACAATTTCTTCCGCTTTGCGAATGGCTCCCCGCATACCTTCTGTACCTGGTGTCAACTCTAAAGTTGCGCCATAAGCTCTGAGCATAGCCCGTCTTTCTTGGCTCATAGTTTCTGGCATAGTCAAAACTAAGCGGTAGCCACGGGCTGCGGCTACCATTGCCAAAGCAATTCCCGTATTACCAGAAGTGGCTTCTACTAAAGTAGTTTTTCCTGGTGTAATTAAACCCTCAACTTCTGCTGAGGTGATCATACTCACCCCAATTCGGTCTTTTACAGAAGAGGCTGGATTCATTCCTTCTAGTTTGACAACGATCCTGGCAACTACTCCTTCTGCTTGCGGAATTTTATTGAGCTTCACTAAAGGAGTGCTTCCAATAAGTTCTGTTACATCATTAGCAATACGCATTAATTTACTCCTAAAATTTTCAATCTATAGTCAAATGTTTACTTATATCAATCAGCTTATAACAATTAGCTTGGATGTATTTAATTTACTAATAAATTTGCGTGAAACTATAGGTATATACTCTTACTAAAGCACATAATTGATGAACAAAGAAAGCAAATTAGTAACATTTACTAAGAGATTTTATTTTTCAATACCTTTTGTCACTGCGAATACATTTCACATTAAAAAGTGTTAACTATTTCTTTGTATTGGAACTCTGTTTTTGTGGCTATCGTCCATTAACAAATAATTGCATAAATTACTTTGTGTCTAAACAAACTTTTTAACCTTGTTTTCAACATTTTATAGCCAGACGCGACAAGTATTGTTCCTGACGAAGATATAAGAATTCATCTTCTCTCCTTTCTAGCTACTGTTTCCCAATCAGTCTGAAAACCTAAACTTATTCACCAATATTTAATGGTTTTTTAGAGATTCTTTGTATATACTCGCCAATAAATATATTTTGTTTGAGTACAAGTTTCCAGCATAAATCACTCAAACACAAACTTGCTTTTATCAGCAGCCTAGTTAGCTTTGAGCTTGATTTGAGAAATGCCAGAACCCTGGTCAATTAATGCTAGTACCCCATCTCAAAAATACTAGTACCCCTACCCCAAATAATTTTTGTAATCTTTATGGAGTCTGGGTTTGACGATTTGAGTACAAATATAATAAATTTAATAATCTTGATCCGACTCAACTAAACTGTGAGTAAGAAGGTCGGCTGATATAAAACTAATAGGATTTACGCAGAGATTCCCCTCTACCCCCCGAAATTCAATGGGTTAAACCAAAGAACAAGGGGGGACTTCTTAATCATTAAACAGTTATCAATGAACAGTAATCAGTAAATAATTTTGATAATTAATAACTTAGGTGATTTATTGCCAGTATATTTTTTAGCCAAAATATATCTTGTTTTTTTATTATTCTAATTTCTAAATTATGACACATTTTTTTCTGGGTGTTAGCTATCTAGCTAGACCATAAAGCTTAACTGAGAACGAGAGTATGAAAGTTTGTCACCCTACTCCTCATGTCCCATTTCCTAATTTCTTTGCCCAACTAGGAGAGCAAAGATGAAATTCAAACTCTTCAATGTTCTCACAGTTTGTCTAGTTACTTTAGCGGTGTTATCTCCAGGGCTAGTAGTATTCAGTGTAGTTTGGGTTAAGCATATAGAGTTCGTTAAAACACAGAAATTAGCTTTGGAAGTAAATAAGATTAATCCAGCAAATACAACTCTGTCTACCATAATTACAACTCAAAAGTTAGAGCAACCTCAAGTTAGCACCCAATTTTCTGATCGAAATATCGTGAATCAACTGCTGACTGCTGAACATTATAAGCTTGCTGTTTTTTTGCAATGGTTCTTTTTGCTAACCCCTGTGTTTATTGGGTTAAGCATTATTGTTTATGACAGGTATCTTGTTTATCGTGCTGCTGTTTTAAGAGAACAAATTGAAATGTTAGAAAGGCTTTGGCAACAAAGTATTGAACAATAAATATTTTGTCAGTAGTCAGTAGCATTTGCGTAGTGTGTCTCCTTGGAACAAGATTTGTCTTGATAAACAAATAACAACTCCACAATTTTGTAAAAAAAAAACAAATTCACCATGACTGAAGCAACACAAGAACGCCAAACTTCATACTTTAATCTCATTGATGAGTTATTACAATGTCCTAATGGTCAAGAGCCAGAAATTTTAGAAGCTAAAGCAGAATTAATTGATGCTGGTTTTGTGGAAACTATTGTACAAGTAGCAACTGCATTTGCACATCAAGGTAATCAAGATGGGGCGCAGTTTTTATTTTTTTTAGCTCGTGAATTAGCAAAGAGTTTGGGATTGTATCCTGATTTTCAACAATCTGAAGGTGCAAATGAGGGGTAATAATGCTACTAACTGCAACTGATGCTGGACACATAGCGTTAGAGTTTCTCTTGGCAGATTGGAATATTGTAGATGATTACAGAGATTGGTTTACTATCTTTAATTCTCGCCTCACAGGTCAGAATTGGTACATTGTGGAGTTAGGCGTAGAAGGATTTCCCGATAGATGGTATATCCAAGTTTACGACACAGCAGAATGTGACCCTAATTACACTTTTGTTTCCCCTATTCGTGGTTCGGAAGGATTTGCCGATTTGAGTCATTTGCCAGAAATTGTAGCTGAAGTATTAGTTGCAGAGCGTAAGTCTAGGTAAAATAATAGGAAATAATTTTACTTTCTGAGTTACAAGAACCTTGACTTCTTAAATAAGTCAGGGTTCTAAATTTTTAGATGATTATATAGAATTCATGCTTGACTTTTCAAATACATATAATAGAGTAGTTATTGTCCACAAGAAACATTAGATAGCGGGCAATACAAAATACTAAATTTACTGGAATTTTTAGTGTAAATATAAGCTACATACAGAATCATTAAATTAAATTTATATCAATATAAATCCATGAAAAATATCAGTGGTAAAAATACAGAATCATTTCTTATTTTTATACATTAATTCTGCTTTTAGTATGAATAAATTGACTCAATTGTCAATATTAAATGACAAAAATATGTTATATTAGTTAGCGTGATGTACGCTACAAAAATATCAGTTGCAATGATTGCGGAAGATATCCTAGCTAAAGAATTCACAAGAGTCGTCAGTCACTACTACCCAAAAGTTGGGGAATTATTAGACGGGTGTCATGTGAAAGTCATCACCTGTTTCTGGGGACGACCTGCTAGACGCTTGCAATATATAGGAATTTATTGTTCTAGTGAAATGCTTCCTTATGTGCAAGCTCAAAAAGACATACTCCGAGAAGTGGCTGAAAATATGGGTCTAGTGCAAGTAGTCTGTATGAATGCTAAACGATTATTGCGAGATCCTAAGTCGAAGTTGAAAGATAACGACCCACGCCTATGGCTGGAGTTGCAGATGGTAGCAAAGTAGAGTAGGAATCGCTAGCAAATAATGAAAACTGGACTGTTCTGCAATTACGAAAATCATCACCAAGACTCACGACGCGCTATTTTTGAACAAGTGGCGCTAGTGCGACAGGCGGAAAAGTTGGGTTTTGAAGAAGCCTGGGTAACGGAGCATCATTTTAATGAAGTAAATCTCAGCTCGTCAATATTGCTGTTGATGGCACATTTAGCTGGTGTCACCTCAACTATCAAATTAGGTACGGCGGCGGTGTTATTACCATTCCATAACCCGATTAGGGTGGCGGAAGATATTGCTACTTTAGATAATTTGTGCAATGGACGATTATTATTTGGTGTGGCGAAAGGGGGGCCATTTCCCCAACATAACAAGCATTTTGCTACACCAATGGGCGAATCTCGCGCCATGATGCTAGAGGCGTTGGCATTGATTCAAAAGCTTTTATATGAAACTGATGTATCATTTAACGGAGAATATTATCAATGCGATCGCCTGACAGTTTACCCTAAACCTTTACAAAGAGAAATTCCCGTTTATCTAGCCACTGGTGATGATGCAGGTATCGAATTTGCGGCGAACAATTCCTTTGCTTTGATGGGAGGCCCACCGTTTGCTCTGGAGAGATTAAAAAAAACGGTGGACACCTATCGAGCCTTAAATTCTAGTGGTGGGGAAAAATTTGTTTTAGCACGCTTCTTTTATGTGGGCAAAACATACCATGAAGCAGTGAATGAGGCTTTACCTTTCATTAGGTATTTTAGCCAAAAAATGCAGGCTAATTCGTCCCAAGTAATGCAGAATAGTTCTAGCGGTCATCAGCCATTTGACCGCACCAATATTTGTTTTGATGAAGACTACTTGATTGAAAATTCCATCATTGGTGATGTTGCTACTTGTCGGGACAAAATCAAGAAATTTCAAGACGAATTGGATCTAGGTACATTAGCGCTCAAACCCTCATCTTTTTCTCTGCAAAGAAATCAGGAAAGTTTGCAGCGCTACAACCAAGAGGTACAAAATTATGTCTAAGTTGAATCTGCTTCCACCTGATGATTTACCACCAAAGATGGTGACCAAAGAGGATGGAATGCTGCATCTGGAACTAGAACAATCTATTGGCAGATGCTTTTATCAGGCGTGCGATCGCATTACCCAAGCATTGCTAAATAATTGCCAGTGGTATCTTACCAAAAAAGACACCATCATCACGCTCATAGTTGACTGTCCAGATATTGTCTCTTACTGGCATATAGTCAGCAATATTCCCCAATTAGGGAACCGCCTAGAAAGGTTTACCAAAAATGCCAAAATCCGCGTTTACCCCCCTTTTGGTAAAGGTGGGCCGTTAGAAATCAGTGTGAATGAAATTTCCGCCTATCGAGATTGGCTGTAGAGTTTTACAACAATTCGATTCATCTCCCCAGTTTTCTAGAAAAAACTGGGTTTTTTGTTTTTACTTTATTTCATTAATTAATTTCGTTTTTTTACCAATGCTGAATTCACTAATTTTTAGTATTTTCAACCATTTTATCAACTTTTAAAACACGCCCTAGTTCCCCCTTTTTTCATTAAGTTTCAACTGCTCCCAATGCCAGCAGCGCTAACCTCTGGGCAATTGTGATCCCAGTGACGTTGGTAATGTTCGTACCTTTGTAGGGTTTATCGGGATGCAAGGTTTTCACACATTGTCCGGTTTGAGCATCCCAAATTTTAATTGTGCCATTGTGACTACCACTGGCAAATATATAACCTTTTACTTGCTCTGTATTCTGCTGGCTCAAGGCGATTGATGACCGGACTGTATGAGTGAGGACGGGTAAAGTTTTGCGGCAAGTGCCTGTGTTGATGTTCCAGAGTTTCACGGTTTGATCTAAGCTGTTACTTACTAGCATCTCGCCATCTGGACTAAAGGCAACAGACCATACACTGTTGTCGTGTCCTTGTAAGGTTTTTAGGCATTCTCCTGTGCTGACTGACCATAAACGGATGGTTTGGTCACTACTACCACTGCTGAGAATCTCACCATCTGGACTAAAAGCAACGGACTGGACTTTACTAGTATGACCGTGGAAGATGTTGAGACATTCTCCTGTACTAATCGACCACAAACGAATTGTTTGGTCTTCGCTGCTACTAGCCAGAATTTTCCCATCTAGACTGAAGGCGACAGCCCAAATCCAACTGGTATGACCGTGGAAGATATTTAGACATTCTCCTGTACTGACTGACCACAAGCGGATAGTTTGGTCATCTCCGCTACTGGCGAGAATTTCCCCATCTGGGCTAAAGGTGACAGATTCTACCCAATTACGATGACCTAGCAAGGTTTTGAGACATTTTCCTGTACTGACTGACCACAAGCGTACAGATTGATCAACACTACTGCTGGCTAACAGATGGCCTTGGGGATGAAAAGCAACGGACGTTACCCAACCACTGTGTCCAATAAAGGTTTTGCTGCAACTACTTGTTTTGAGATCCCAAAGTCTCACTGTTTGGTCTGTACTACCACTAGCTAAGGTGTCACCTTGAGGACTGAAGACTACGAAAAACACTGAGTTGGTGTATCCCTTTAAGGTTTTGAGACATCGGCCTGTATGAGAATGCCAAAATCTGACGGTTTGGTCTGTACTACCACTTGCTAGGGTTTGACCGTCTGCATTGTAGGTAACGGAGAAAACTGAATTGCTATGTCCTCGTAATGTGTTGAGACATTGCCCAGTCCTCACAGACCAAAGCTTTACTGTTTGGTCATCACTGCCACTGACAAGGGTTTGAGCATCGGGACTGAAGGAGACAGAACGCACGCGATCGCTATGTTCATCTAAGATATTTAGGCAGTTACCATTATGGATATCCCACAAGCGGATAGTGCGATCGGCACTACCACTAGCTAGGGTATGATCGCCACTAAAGGCTACAGACCACACCCGGTCTGTGTGACCGTAGCAGACATGATGACACTCTCCTGTATTCATATCCCAAAGTTGGATTGTCCCATCGTCACGACCACTTGCTAAGGTTTGACCATCGGCACTAAAGGCAACTGAAAGGATTGATCCTGTTTGTCCTGAGAGAATTTGGCGACATTCCCCAGTGCTAATATCCCAAAGTCTCACGTTGGCTTCATCACTACCACTAGCAAGGGTCTGACCATCCGCACTAAACGCCACAGACCAGATGGAACTGGTGTGACCTTGTAAAATTTTCTGACACTCACCCGTATTTACAGACCACAGACGGATGGTTTTGTCACTGCTACAACTAGCTAAGGTTTGACCATCTGGACTGAAAGCAACTGACCAAACCCAGCCAATATGACCTGTAAAATTGAGTAGTGGTTGTCCGGTTGCTACTTGCCAAAGACGTAATACACCCTCAGCGTCTCCCGTGGCTAACAGGGTTCCATCTGGGCTAAATGCTATACCGAAAACAATACCTAATGTTTCTGCAAATATGGAATGTCCTAAATCAGCATGAGCAAAATTGATATTGTGCAGATTTACTCGTTGTAAGTAAGCTTGCCAAATTGTCAGATGGGAAAAGTCATAATTTTGCAAACACGTTTGTCTTTGACAGAGTAAATTGAGAACATTGCCCCCAGCATATCCAGTTTCCAGTGATGTTTTACCTCGCAGTTTTGTCAAAAGACCAATTAAAAAGTCTTCAATGGTAATTTGCCCTGGTAATTGGTTGAGTAGACGGGCGATCGCTGGTTGCAGTAAAAAACGTATTTGAGTTTCGCGGATATAGTCTTTGGACTGGGCTTTTAACAAAGCATGGGTTTGGAATAGGTGGTGTTTGGGGGGCGAAACTGGCGTTAAATCTGAGCAGAGTTCTTGACAAATTTGTTCTAGCAATTGCTCGGTGACATACTCCATCACCACAGGTAGGAGTGAGAACTGGGCAGCACTTTTTTCAATGAGCGATCGCTGCTCTAAAGATTCGAGAATTTCAATGAGTTTGGGGACAGATATGGCAGGAAAAATATCAGCTAGTAATTCCCGAAATGTCGCAGCTTCCCGATAAATTGCCAACCAATATATAACTGTTTTTTCTAACTCTGATAGACGGATAAATTGCTGTTCAATTAAATTATAAATATTGCCAAAAACAATAGTACTATGTTGTAAAAAATCAGATATACTACCATCAAATAAGTTTTGAATTGTTGCTGCCACAATTTTTAAAGCCAAAGGATTACCAGAGTAATAGTCAATTAGCTGACTCCATTCGGCTGCTGAACCTTGAAAATTACCTTTTAAGTTTAATAGTTCCTGTCCTTGGGTTTGCTCTAATCCCCGCAGTAGGAGAGAGCGCACAGGTAGGCTGGCTCCTTCCAATATTCCCATTTCTGGAGGCTTTTCTCGACTTGTCAGCACCAAACAACTTTGATGGATAGTCTCGCCTATTTGTTTGAGTAATTCACCATATCCCTCATACCCCACACAGTAAGCCCCAGTGCTACGACGAGTAACTTCGCCCAGGTTGGTTGATGGATGTGGCGTACCACCTTGGAGAATTGTCTCAAAATTATCCAGTACTAATAAACAGCGATGCGATCGCAGATAATACATTAACCGGGAAATTTTCCCCTCTACGGTTTCTGGAATGTCCTGTTCCTGCTTGAGCGAGAGAAACGTCAATAACTCCGTCAAAGTCTCTTGTATGGGGGGTGCATTGCGGAGCGATCGCCAAATCACACACTCAAAATCATTCTGTAAATGTTGCCCTAGCTTGACAGAAATTGAGGTCTTCCCCATCCCTCCCATGCCCAATAATCCAATGAGCCGACATTTTTCTTCAACAATCCATTGCTGCAATTCGGTTAATTCTTGTTGCCTGCCATAGAAAAAACTAACATCAATTGCCTCTCCCCAATCCTGCCTTTTTGTAGCAGTTACTTCATCATTATGTATGGTTATTTCTGGAGTTTGAACAACCACTTCCAACACAGTTTTTTCTGGTTGGGAAACGCGATTTTCTAAATTAAATTGACGTTCAATAGCTGCCCGAAAATTTGTTTTATTAACTTTCTCCCCTAAGACTTCTGAAAGCCGTTTCCACAACTTAGGCCCGACATCATGCTTTAAATAAATCGGAGAATAGCTATATGTTTCCGCGATTTTATCATAACTTTGACGTTGCCAAGACCAAGATTCCCGCAACATAGCTTGTTGCAAATCACTCAAATGCTCGCCAAATTTGTCAAAAAATAAAGTATCAGTAAATACTATGGCTTGTTCTAAATCCATGTCTAATAAATAACAGCTAACAACTAATATAGAATCCTATTTGATTATTGTCGGCGTAGCCTGCGCTTAAAAATTTAAGTATCTGTAGGGTGGGCATTGCCCACCAAAACCATGATACGGTGAGAATTGCCCACCCTACCTACGTCTATTCAACATTTTCGCGTAGCGTCCCGCAGGGAAGAAAGCCAGACATAACAAGACAGCAAGTTAAAAACTATTGACTTTGACTATTGACTCAATGAGAATACAAATTAAGTAATTACTATCATAGGTGATGCTTAATGGGATACCAATTCCTTTGACAAATTATTACAGTATTTATACTAAATGGGTTAATTGAGGAATGAAATCATTCCTGAACACCCTAAAGCTTGCTTACATAAGCAGAGTTAATTTAAAAAAATATGTTACTTTTGCCACAAGTTTTTCCATTGTGAATGTTATGCACCAGTTAATTACTAATACTTGGAACTGGCTCCTGCGCTTTCTTCTGAAGCGAATTATTCTTGTGCTAACACTCATGTTTTGCCTGGGAGTAGGGATAGCCTTGGCAAATATGTCTCGCCTTTCGTCAAATTTAATTGAATCACAAGCAATTCAAAATGCAGCCTTGTATATTGAATCTTTGAATCAAGGAATTAACTTGTACAGTGATAGCGCTGTCGAGCGAGCTAAGACAGTCAACGGAATTACTGTCACCCATGCTTATCTCACCGAAAAAGGGGGAATTCCCTTACCCTCAACATTTGCCATTGAACTAGGAGACCGTATCAGCGAACAAAATAAGGAAGTCTCGGTTCGATTGTATAGTGATTACCCCTTTCCTTGGCGAAAGGATAAAGGAGGGGCGCAAGATAAATTTGAGCAAGATGCACTAAGTTTTTTAAGAAAAAATCCCAATCGCAACTTTTTCCGTTTTGAAAAGAATGATGGACATACCGTGTTGCGATACGGGAAAGCCAGCATTATGAAGGCTAGTTGTGTTGCTTGTCACAACACTCACCCGGATAGCCCTAAAACGGATTGGGAAGTAGGAAATGTGGGTGGTGTGTGGGAGATTAACCAGACTTTAGATAGTTTAGTTGGCAAGGTAAGCAATAACCTCCAAGGAACCTTCATCATGCTGGGAGGAATGTCCTTTTTAGGACTTTCTGGATTGACTCTCGTAATTGGTAGACTACGACAAACTACCAAGGAATTAGAACAGCGCGTCAAAGAACGTACTACCGATTTGGTACAAGCTAACACTGACTTAGAAAAAAGAAACAGACTGATTCGCAAAGTTTTTGGACGTTATCTGAGTGATAACATCGTTGCCAATTTGTTAGATAGTCCTGAAGGATTGAAGCTTGGCGGTGAACGGCGCAAAATCACAATTCTAACTTCTGATTTAAGAGGATTTACTGCTTTATCAGAACAATTACCGCCAGAAGAAGTAATTACAATTCTCAACTTATATCTGGAGTATATGGCAGATGTTATCAACAAATATCAGGGAACCATAGATGAATTTATGGGAGATGGAATCCTAGTATTATTTGGCGCTCCTTTCCCTAGAGATGGCGATGCACTCAGAGCCGTGGCTTGCGCTTGTGCAATGCAGTTAGCAATGGGTACAGTCAATATAAAAATGAAGGAGTTAGGTTTGCCCTCATTAGAAATGGGGATTGGCATTAATACTGGTGAAGTTGTAGTGGGAAATATTGGCTCAGAGCAACGAACTAAATATGGAATTGTTGGCAGTCAAGTAAACCTAACTTATCGTATCGAATCTTATACCAAGGGAGGGCAAATTCTCATCTCCAACCAGACTTTGAATGATGCTGGAGGGAGTGTAAAAATTGAAGGACAAAAGCAGATACAACCGAAAGGATTTAAACAACCAATTACAGTTTATGAAGTTTATGGAGTTGGTGGATTTTACAATATTTATCTACCAAAACAGGAGGAATCATTCTTTATGGTTCCCGAAGAAATTCCTCTCTATTATACAATTTTACAAGAAAAGCATATTACTAATACCCTATTTAGAGGAGCTTTAATTAAGCTCTCAAATAAAGGGGCAGAAATTCGTATAGATGAGAATATTCTAGTAGAAGATAGCTTGCCACCAGAGCTAACAAATATCAAAATAAATTTATTAATCTCAAATAATCCACAGCAATTAAGTGATGATATCTATGTTAAGGTTTTAAAAACCTTAGCTAACAAGAGAAGTTTTTATATTCACTTTACTACTATACCCACAAAGATAAAATTGCAGCTTGACGCTATCTATAAGTCAATTAGTCAGTAAATTTGGGATTGTTAAAGTCAGGCGATCGCTTCTAAAATAGGAGAATGCTGACAACTCATACTCAACTATTACGACTGTCTCAAGGACATCTGAATTTACTCGAAACCTGTCCGCGTAAATTTCAACACACGTACTTAGAACAACTCAATTCTCCTTCAGACCCAGACCACACGGAGAAACAAACTTTGGGTAGCCGCTTCCACTTGTTAATGCAGCAACAAGAAATGGGCTTGCCAATTAATAGTTTTTTAGAAGCTGATACCCAACTGCAAAACTGGATGTCTGCTTTTGCTAGTGCAGCACCAGAAATTCTCATACCTACAACCGATGGGCAAACTTTCCGAGAAAGTGAACACTATCGTACCCTACAAGTTGAAGATTATTTGCTCACAGTTATCTATGATTTATTAATTGCTGATAATCAGCAAGCCCAAATTCTAGACTGGAAAACATATCCTAAACCACCAGATAAACGTAAATTAGCTCAAAATTGGCAAACTCGTTTGTATATGTACGTATTAGCTGAAACTAGCGAATACCTGCCCGAAAATATTTCAATGACTTACTGGTTCGTACAATCTGATGGCAAACCACAAAACATTCAATTTACTTACAGTAATAGTCTGCACTCCCAAACAGATAAAAAACTTCATCAATTATTAAATCAGTTAACTAATTGGCTAAGAAACTATCAAAATGGAGAGTTATTTCCCCAAGTATCAGAAAATAGTAAAGCCTGTAATTATTGCCAATTTGCTAAAAGATGTGAACGTGACTTATCCAAGCCCAAAGAACTAACAGAAACAGCCGTAAGTAATTCTTTTTCAAATTTCGATACTATTCAAGAAGTATCACTATAGAAATTAGTAATCAAAATTATCACCTTGCATAGGGATAAAAGACTCTACTTTTTAAAAAATATGACCTCATTTGATGAAACTGACGTTATTTACGTGCGCGAATTAGGCATAGATGATATTGCCCCCGTTTATCATTTAGGAGAACAATTATTTACTAGTGATTTATATCCTTACCTATACCGTACATGGGATGAATGGGAAGTAATTGGACTCTATAACACAGACCCAGAATACTGTTTAGTTGCTGAAACAGACGGAGAACTAGCAGGATTTATTTTAGGAACTATTATTACCAAAGCATCTTGGACTTATGGTTATATTTTATGGCTGGCCGTAAATCCTCAATTTCAACGTCAGGGAGTTGCTGACAAATTAGTTGATAAAGTTGTAGCGCGCATGATTGAAGATGGAGCGCGATTTATGTTAGTAGATACTGACCCCACCAATACGCCAGCAGTCAAATTTTTCAACCGCAAAGGTTTTGGCAATATCCGTCAACACATTTTCTTGTCAATGAATTTAAGCAAACATCCATATTATGGCAGATTAATTGACTACGAACACCAAAAAGCTGAAAGAGCAGGTTATAGGCGTTCTCGTCCTGCCATTCGGGCGCGTAAAGCTGATGGAGGAGCTAATGAAGTAATTATTAATCCCTTAATTAATGAAATTAAAATTAATGATGAACAAAACCAGATTTAATCTGTTTATCATGTAAACCAAAAGATCCCCGCCTTCTTCAAGAAGTCGAGGATCTGAGCCTCTCAACGTTCAGAAATCAAATAGGATTGCTATTTTTGAATTAATATAATGCAGTGGATTTTAACAGCAACTGAACAACCACCAGAATGGTTTATCCAAGCAGTGAAACAATATGTTCCTAAATCAAAAGGAATATATGCAGCACAATTATTGTGGCAACGGGGAATCAAAGAAGAATCACAACTAGCAGCCTTTATTAACTATCAAACCTATCAACCATCTGACCCATTTGAATTTGGGCAAGAGATACAGTTAGCAGTAACAAGATTAAAACAAGCACGTGTTACTGGTGAAAAAATTGCTATTTGGGGAGACTTTGACGCTGATGGTATTACTTCTACTGCTGTTTTGTGGGATGGTTTGGGTCAATTTTTTCAGCAACATCAGCAGTTAGATTATTATATTCCCAACCGATTGAAGGAATCTCACGGATTAAATGAGTCCGGTATTGATAACTTAGCAAAACAAGGTTTTACATTAATCGTCACCTGCGATACAGGCAGTACAAATATTGAGGAAATTATCTATGCCCAGAAATTAGGTATAGATGTCATAGTTACAGACCATCACACTTTACCAACCGAACGTCCACCAGTCACGGCAATTATTAACCCCCGCTATTTACCTAAAGAACATCCACTATTTCATTTATCTGGGGTGGGAGTAGCTTATAAGTTGATAGAAGCCTTGTATCAGACCTTCCCTGATATACCCAAAAACCCTTTAGAAGATTTATTAGATTTAGTTGCAGTAGGATTAATTGCCGACTTAGTACAACTTAGTGGTGATTGTCGTTATTTAGCACAGTTGGGTATCCAAAGATTACAAGCCGACTTTCAACAACCACCAGCCGCCAGACGAAGACCAGGGGTAGGGCGATTATTAGAATTATGTCAGAGGAGTGGCGATCGCCCCACAGATATTTCCTTTGGTTTGGGGCCACGTATTAACGCCGTCAGTCGCATTCAAGGCGATGCTGGCTTCTGTGTAGAACTCCTAACCAGTCGTGACATCAATCGTTGTCACCAATTAGCTGAAGTCACAGAACTTGCAAACACCCGTCGCAAATCCTTACAAAAAGATGTACAAGCACAAGTCACCCAAAAACTCGCGCATTTAGACTTATCCACCACCAGCGTCATCGTCCTTGAAGACCCCCAATGGCCTGTAGGCGTATTAGGCTTAGTCGCCGGACAAATCGCCCAAGAAACAGGTCGCCCCACAATTTTGTTAAGCACTGAAGGAGTGGGGGATGAAGAAGAACGAGGAATTGGGGCAGGGAGCAGGGGGAAAGGGGAAGAGTCTTTGAGTAAGTTCTCTCCTCTGCTCCCCTGCTCCCCTGCTCCCCTAGCCCGTGGTTCCGCCCGTTCGGTGAACTCTGTTGATTTATATCAATTGGTAAAACACCAAGCACACCTGTTACATCGTTTTGGTGGTCATCCTTTTGCGGCTGGGTTGAGTTTATTAGCAGAAAATATTCCCTTATTTACCCAAGCAATTAATCAACAACTGAAACAAACTTTGGGTAGTATCAATCTCATCCCAACAGTACAAGCAGACATAACAGTCACAGTTGCCGATTTAGGTAAAGAATTATTTTTAGAATTAAAATTATTAGAACCTTGTGGTATGGGAAATCCAGTTCCCAAACTCTTGATTCAAAACTGTTGGTTTGAAAATGCTTGGCATCGCAATCAACAAGATTCGCAAGGTAAAAAAGTACAGTATATTAAAACCGAATTTGATATCCGCGACAACTCCAGCAAAAACCCCTTTCCCGGTATTTGGTGGGGACACTACAAAGATGAATTACCCGTAGGTAGATGTGATTGCATAGCTGAATTGGACTACAACACCTTCAAAAAACGCTATGAAATCAGACTAATTTCTGTCCGTCCCAGTGAAGATGCAGAACTCAAAACCCAACACACAACCCAGATTCTCGACTGGCGCAATCTCCCCACACCCCACACTCCACACCCCACAACTCACACCCTCATTCTTACAGAATGCCCCAGCAATTGGAATGATTTACGCGCTTGGTGGCAAAAATCCCTGTACAATCAACAACAATTAGCCCTGGCTTGGAATAAACCTCAACACCAAGCACCACAAGAAATTTGGCTTACCCTAGTAGGTATTGCTAAATATCTCAGTCGGACAAATCAATTAGCCACCCGCACACAACTTTTAGAAAAACTGCGGATTAGTGACCAAAGCTTATTTTTGGGGATTAAGGCTTTGAAATATTGGGGATTTACAGTGAGAAGACAAGACCGTTCTTTAGAAATCACTTGGAATCCTGGTAGTGTTTCTGAAAGCAAAGCCGATGCTGCTGTGGCAGAATTTTTAGCAGCCATCCGCGAGGAACAATTCCAGCAAATGTACTTTTATGAAGTACCTTTATTTACAGTTATGGCGATGGTTAATACAGGGTTTCTAGGAGAGAGAGGCTAGTACCGCAAGGCAAAATTCAAAATAATTGAATCATCACCCATAGAAATTTTTATTAATTGTGAAGAAAACCGAATTACTAAAATATTTTTGATAAATTGCTGATGAGGTTGTAAGCGAGAAATGCTTATGAGTAGCAATTTAGTAGCTGATGCACACGATTTGAAGTTACGTTTAGAATGGGGTCAACCTGGTTTTACAATTGTTGATGTGCGCGATCGCCACACATACAATTATGGCCACATCACAGGCGCAATCCAAATCCCCTTGGAAGATTTAGCCCAAAAAGCTAAAACTGCTCTGCACAAAGAACGTCATATCTATGTTTATGGGGCTAGTGACGACCAAGCAACCCACGCAGTACAAATATTGCATGAGTCTGGTTTTGCTGATGTAGCCGGGATTCCAGGTGGACTGATTGCTTGGAAAAACGTTGGTGGTGCTACAGAAGGTGCAGCCGCATAAGCTTAAATGTTGGAGTTTCCTGATTGCATAATCATTCACTGTACTGCACATTAATGTGCAGTACATTTTCTATTTTTTAAGGGTATTCATGAGAAACAAAGGGAATAGGTACGACTTCGCCTTCAGTGTTTCCTACCTGCACTTTTAAACCCACACCGCCAGCTTTGCTGCGGATATAACCAAGCCCAAAATAACCGTCAGGGGTTTGTGTATAACTGGTGAGTTTGCCCACTTTTTCATCACCAATAGTAATAGTATTGCCGACTTCTGCCGGAGCATGAAGACGAATACCCCAAAGATATTGTTTGACACCTTTATAAGTATTTAATCTGGCGATAGTTTCTTGACCGATATAGCAACCTTTATTAAAAGAAATAGTTTGCCATAAACCCACTTCCAAAGGATTGTAATCATCCGTTAATTCTGCATCTGGGGCTGGTCTTCCTTGTAATATTCTGAGTGTATCCCAAGCGCGATCGCTTAATTCTAATGCCCCTGAGTCTATAATTTGCTGCCATACTCGCTGTTTTTGCGACACTGGCAAAATCACAGTATATCCAGGGGATGCCAAGCCGCTACCTACTGCAACGATGACACCACCATCAACTGTGATATGATTTCCGTAGGGTTGACCAATAATTGCACCTGCTGCCAACTTTTCCACTACAGCATCACTACCAGTCCCAATAATACTGAAAGTTGCAGTTTCATCAGTCACATCAGTTAATTGCACCTTATCAGCAAAGAAGATGTAGCGATCTAACCATTGCAACAAAGCTTCCCGGCGACTAGGCGAAACTAACAGTAAAACTGCATCATCGAGAACATAGCTACTTACCAAATCTATGGTGCGGGCAGTAGATGTCACCATGACAGTATCACAGCCTTGTCCCGGTTTCAGGCTCTGGAAATCATTTGTACTTTGATTGTGTAAAAAACGCAGACGGTCATCATCCCCAACACGGATACGTCCCCAATGAGAGCGATCAACTACGCTGGCCGAAACGCCATCACCTACAGCAACTTCTGCTGTTGCGGCTTGGATGGCGGCTGCGTCTTTACCGTTAAATGCAGATGTTGGCATGATAGTCAAGAATTTAATTTAATTTATGTTAAATAAACGTAGAAGCAAGTACTTTAGATATATCCTAATTTAAGTTGACATATCTAAAAATATATTTTGTTCTTTAGATGCTAACGTTATCCCCAAAAAATGAATGCTCGATTTTCATACTTTAGCTGAGTTCTCCCGTAACAACTGTCTTGGTATTTGCGCCTTTCTTGTACCAGCAAATATACTTACTACATTGTTCACAATCATCCTGACTATACTAGGTCGCCCAACCCATCGAATTTGGCAAATGGTGAGCCTAGCCAGTATTTTTGCAAGCTTGATGATTTTACACGTCTATACATGGTTCATGATTGGCGTGGTGATGTCCCCTACCTATATTTTGCTAGGTTTAGCAATTACCTGTTTGGTAGCTAACGTTGTCGCTCTAATTCTCCACAAACGCTTCTTTTACAACCAAAGTATTTCCCAAAACGCCTAACTTAACAACCACTATCCCATAGTTTTGATAGAGGGTTGATAGTGGCTGATAAGTGTCGGTTTTCCACACAGGAATAAATGGTGACTATCAAACCAAGGAAAGAGTAATTATTTATTCAACCCCTGCACCCGTCAACTTCACACCCCTAATTGCATAATCTAACAACTCCATTGGGTGCATTACACCAACTTTCTTACCTTGCAATTCTAAATGCTTAGTAATTTGCAAAGCACAACCAGGATTAGGAGAAGCAATCAATTCAGCGCCAGTATTCAATAAATTATTCACCTTTTGCTTACCTAATTCTTCCGCCACTTCTGGTTGCAGCATATTATAAACACCAGCACTACCACAACACAAAGCCGCATCCAAAGGTTCTTTCAATTTCACCCCAGGAATTTGCTGTAAAAGTTGACGAGGTTGGACACTAATTTTTTGTCCATGTAATAAATGACAAGCATCTTGATAAACCAAATTCAAAGGTTTATCTGTGAGTGGTGAAAGTTTGGCTGTCAACCCCACAGTCGCCAAAAATTCTTGAGCATCTTTAACTTTAGCAGCAAAATTTTGGGCTTTTTCCCGATATTCTGCGTCATCTACTAAGATATGACCATATTCTTTTAAAGTATGACCACAACCAGCCGCGTTGATAATGACATAATCAACATCAGTATCAGCAAAGCTATCAATCATCTGTCTAGCTAAAGCCTTCGCTTGTTCTGTTTGTCCTTGGTGTTCGGGGAGTGCTGCACAACAACCTTGAGATTTAGGAATCACAACTTCGCAACCATTGGCTGTTAATACTCGTACCGTCGCTTCATTAACTGGGGAGAAAAATAACCTTTGCACACATCCTAAAATCATACCCACTCGGTAGCGTTTTTTCCCCTGGGCTGGAATAATAGTAGGGAGATTATCTTGAAAACTTTTGATAGTAATCTGCGGCAGAATTGATTCCATTGCTGCCAATCTTGGGGATATCTTTTTGAGTAATCCTGTAGCGCGAACAACTTGAGAAATTCCCGACTTCTGATAAAAGAATAGGGGGATTAATAAGATGCGTAAAATATCTGGGTTGGGAAATAGAGAAAATATTAATTGACGAACTAACTTATCAGAAAAACTGCGCGGATAATTGCGTTCTATTTGATGGCGAGTAGCAGAAATCAACTTATCATACTGCACACCAGAAGGACAAGTTGACACACAAGCAAGACATCCCAAACAAGAGTCGAAATGTTCTACTGTAGCTGTATTCAGAGCAATTTCACCCTCATTGATGGCATCCATTAAATAAATACGTCCTCTGGGGGAATCCATCTCCTTCCCTATGACTCGATAACTAGGACAAGTGGAAAGACAAAAACCACAATGGACACAACTATCAATTAACTTTGCATCAGGTGGATGGCTAGAATCAAATCCTTTTAAATTCTTTAAACTAGCAGTATTATTAAGAGAATCTTCTGAAACTTGCATATTTATTTTCTTTCCCTGTATATCTCTGGTGAGTTGCTTAAATTCCACCCACAAACCGACCCGGATTTAAGATATTTTTACTATCAAACTGTTCTTTAATTCGACGCATTAAGGGTAAATCATTGCCAGTGTATCCCCATACATCCATTTGCTGTTTAACTGGTATAGGCGCTTGGAGAACAGTTAAAAAACCTTTGTGAGATTGACAGAGCGATCGCATTTGCAAAACTTGACTTTTATCCTCAACTTGTAACACACCCAAACCGCTACCAATGTGAATCAAACCAACTTGTATTTGATCTAAAATCTCCACACCCGCACTAGGTAATACTCCTATTTTGCAGGTAATTGTTGATTCTGGGACAGGAGAATGTATTTGTTGTTGTAATCTCTGCCATAGATTGTTTTCATCTACACCAGAAAAAACAGTTCCCACTAAACCTAACTTTTCCCCTACTTCTAATAAACGATTTGATTGTTCCTTCACACTCTCACTAATACTTTGAAACCGAGTAATTAAACCGATCCCCTTACCTAATTCTAGACTAGATACCAATCCAGTAGAGATTAAATCAGCTTGAGTCGGTGTTAATGCAGAACCCCGCAACGTTGTGGCTACTTGAGATATCGCCTCTGCTGCACCAGTCAATACTACGGTTCCCGATGCTTCCTGAATTGGATACACGCGAAAAGTTGCTTGGCTAATAATTCCTAATGTCCCATAAGAGCCAGTAAATAACTTCATCAAGTCGTAACCAGCCACATTTTTTACCACCCTTCCCCCAGCTTTGGCAATTTGACCATCAGCACGGATAAAGGTAATCCCTAAAAGCTGGTCGCGCACACTACCATAACGTTGTCGGAGGGAATTGGTATCAGATGTAGCGACGATACCGCCAATAGTTGCTTCTGGTGTAGAGGGGTCAAGGGCGAGAAATTGCCTTGCATCTGCCAAAATATTCTGGAGGTGGGAAAACTTCATCCCAGCTTCGACGGTGACAGTCAAATCACCGACTGCGTGTTCAATTAATTTGTTGATGCGTTCTGTACTCACGACCACATCAACATCTTTCGCTAAACCACCCCAACTCAGTTTACTCTTGCTACCACAGGGCAGAATACGCCAGTTGTTACGGTATGCTGTAGCGATAACTGCGGCTAGTTGTTCTTGATTTTGGGGATAGACAATACAACTGGGGAGGTTTTCACCAGTTATGGTTTGACTAAGTTCAAGATTGTTGTCCAGATTAACTGTATTTTCTTCACCAACAATAGATGCAAGAGTAGAAGCGTAAACGCTTGTCGGTTTGTCGTTAGACATCGCTGTCATTATTTTATTTTTGAGTCCCTACATCCCATTCTCTGTGATGATGACACAAAATAGACAACCTCCTGAGGTTTCAAAATAGGAATACTGCTCATGAGTTACGAACCATCGCACTTGATCACCTAATAATAAGTAAGGGTGTACGGTCGTACACCCTGAGAAACTAACTATGAATTAAACAACTAGACGTTTACCGTCTGTCTATTATTTGTCGGTGTGTAAGTACTTGTATGACTATCTTCAGATTTGGTAAGTGCTAAAGATTCTTTACCTGTAATCAATCTAGCACTACGTTTGCGGGTGAGATAATTCCATGCCCATTGAATCATGACTAATATTTTGTGGTCAAACTCAATGAGGAAGTAGATGTGAATTAATAGCCAGAATAACCAGGCAAAGTAGCCTTTCAATTTGATTAAGCCTAAGTCTACAACGGCTGAATTTTGTCCAATCATGGCTAGGTTGCCATAATCAGTATATTTAAATGGTCGTAGAGTTTTACCTTGCAGGCGTTTTTGAATTAATGCAGCGACGTATTCGCCTTCTTGTTTGGCGACTGGTGCGACACCGGGGAGGGGTTGACCGTTTTGGTGAGAGAAGTTGGCTAAGTCTCCCACGACGAAAATATTTTGATGTCCTTTAATACTGAGGTCTGGTTCTACAATAACTCGTCCTGAGCGATCGCACTCTACACCTGTGCGTTCTGCTAAAACTTTACCCATTGGTGAACCTTGAACACCTGCTGCCCATAATACAGTCTTGGCGGCAATTTCTTTGAATTGGTCGTTTTGTTTGAGGGTAACGATGTCGTTTTCAATATTTGTGACGCGGGTTTTGGTGTGGACAATCACACCCAACCTTTCTAGAGAGGCTTCTGCTTCTTGTGATAGTTCTGGCGCTAGGGCGGGAAGGATGCGATCGCCCCCTTGTAGTAGTAAAATTCTAGTTTCTGAGGTGTCGATGTTGCGGAAGTCTTCTTGTAGTGTTTTGTATGCTAATTCAGCGATCGCACCTGCTAATTCTACACCTGTGGGGCCAGCACCCACAATCACGAAAGTCAACAAAGCCCTGCGTTTTTCGATGTCTGTTTCTTGTTCTGCTGCTTCAAAGGCTGTAAAGATTCGGCGACGCATTTCAATTGCATCTTCCACTGTCTTCAATCCAGGCGCAAATTCTTTCCAGTTATCTTTACCAAAATAAGAATGCTTCGCACCAGTGGCAACAATTAATGTATCATAAGGTACTACTTTATCACCCAGAATAACTTGCTGGGTTTTTGGATCAATATCATTAACTTCTCCCAGCAACACTTTTGTATTTTTGCTGGTGCTAAGTACAGACCGCAATGGTGCGGAAATATCGGTAGCTGATAGCGCACCTGTAGCAACTTGATATAAAAGTGGCTGAAATAAATGAAAGTTACGTTTATCAATAAGAGTAACGTCTACATTCGCTGTCTTCAATGCCTTTGCTGCATACAGTCCACCAAAGCCACCACCAACGATTACAACCTGATGTGGTTGATGATTCTCAAGTGAAGCTACCATAATAAATGTTTCCCTGCGTTAAAAATTTTGTAACTGTTCTTAATAAATATATGTAACAGAATCCTAATATTTGTTGCAGTTTATTTTGAACACTTGACAAATTCATAAAATTAATCAAATTTACTATCTAGTCATTTGTATTTCCTATTAAAAAAAATAGGTATTTTACCTGGGTGAAGCAAAATACCTATTCCACAAATTTTATGTTGCTAGGTTTAAAAATTCAGGACTAAAGTCCTTACTACAAACTTATCTACCGAGCAATTTAAACATTAACTGGTTGTATATTGTTTGTTGGTGTGTAATTACTTGTCGTCTGATTGTTGTCAACGTTGGCGAATGCTAAGGATTCTTCGCCAGTAATCAATCTCGCGCCACGTTTGCGAGTGATGTAATTCCAAGCCCACTGAATCATTACTAGTAGTTTGTTGTCAAACTCGATGAGGAAGTAGATGTGAATTACTAGCCAGAATAGCCATGCAAAAAAGCCTTTTAGCTTGAGAAAACCTAAATCTACAACGGCTGCATTTTGCCCAATCATAGCTAGGCTACCGTGATCTGTGTAGCTAAATGCTGGTAAAGTAGCACCTTGTAGGCGTTTTTGGACGAGTGCGGCGACGTATTCACCCTCTTGTTTGGCGACTGGTGCGACACCAGGGAGGGGTTTACCGTTTTGGTGGGAGAAGTTAGCTAAGTCGCCCACGACGAAAATATTGTCATGTCCTTTAATACTAAGGTCTGATTCTACAATAACCCGTCCGGCGCGATCGCATTCTACACCTGTGCGTTCTGCTAAAACCTTGCCTATTGCCGATGCTTTCACACCTGCTGCCCATAATACAGTTTTTGAGGCAATTTCTTTGACTGTATCGCCTTGTTTCAGGGTGACAATATCATTTTCAATATTTGTTACCAAGGTTTTAGTTTGAACAACTACACCCAACTGTGTCAAAGATGCTTCTGCTTCCTGGGATAATTCTGGTGCAAAAGGTGGGAGAACTCTATCTAAACCTTCCAGAAGAATAACTTGCGCTTCTGTGGTATCAATTTTGCGGAAATCTTCCTTGAGGGTATGGTAAGCTAATTCAGCGATCGCACCTGCTAACTCTACACCAGTAGGGCCGCCACCTACAACCACAAAAGTCAACCAATCCCGACGTTTTTCGGGGTCTTTTTCTTTCTCTGCTGCTTCAAAGGCTGTAAAGATACGGCGACGCATTTCAATCGCATCTTCTACTGTTTTCAATCCAGGCGCAAATTCTTCCCAATTATCTTTACCAAAGTAGGAATGCTTTGCACCTGTAGCCACAATTAATGTGTCGTAGGGTATTTTCTCGTCACCCATCACTACTTGTTGTGCTTTTGGGTCAATATCATTGACTTCGCCCAGCAGAACTGTTGTATTTTTGCTCTTACTCAACACCGCACGTAAAGGGGAGGAAATATCTGCTGGTGATAGCGTCCCGGTTGCAACTTGGTAAAGTAGTGGCTGAAATAGGTGAAAGTTCCGTTTGTCGATGAGAGTCACGTCTACTTTAGCTTTAGCTAATGCCTTTGCAGCATACAATCCACCAAAACCACCGCCAACAATCACGACTTTATGTGGTGAGTTGTTCTCAAGTGCTTCAACCATAAGAAGTATTTCCTTGTGTTACGAGTGCTGTAACTATTCTTAACAAATTTGTATCAAAATTGTCACATTTATTTCTGTTTAAATTGAACATATAAAAAATTGATTAAAGTTACCAAAAAGACAAATATTGAGTAATATAAGCTACATAGATATAGTAGGGGACAGGTTAGAGGGGACAGGTAACAGTGTTGAAAGTCAATTTTTATTGTTTGTAGTGAGCGATTTATCGCTCTTTTACCGGGTTTTCCAGCAGTAGCTAGATAGATTAGGACATCAAGAAATCATCAAGAATTTGTTGGGTTGCGCTGCGCTTAACCCAAACTACCTTTTTCGTTAACTGAACCGTATTGTGCTGTGAAGGGCTAAAGCCCTTACTACGAACTCAGCTTTTCTATTAACATCTGGAGTTATTCTAGACGGACACAACTTGCCGGACTTCTATCGGTTCACCAGTTAAACTAAAGGCACGAACTTCAGTAATTTTTACCTTGACTAATTGCCCTTTTAATTCGTTAATATCTCCGGTGAAGAAGGTGAGACGATTACCCCTGGTGCGCCCCATGACTTGAGTTTTATCTTTAGAGTTTTGGTCTTCTACCAAGACTTCCTCAACCCGTCCCATGTAGCGTTGCGATCGCTCGGCTGCTTTTATGTTCACTAAATGGTTTAATCTTTGTAAGCGATCGCTTTTGACTTCTTCACTTAACTGATTTTCCCACAAAGCTGCTGGTGTACCTGGGCGGGGAGAATAGGCGGCGGTGTTCAACAGGTCAAAACCAATATCTTCAACCAGTTTCAAGGTATTTTCAAACTGTGCTTCTGTCTCCCCAGGGAAACCAACGATAGCATCGGCACTAATTGACGCATCTGGCATATATCGGCGAATTGTGTCGATAATCCGGCGATATTTCTCATGAGTATAACCCCGCGCCATTGCTTTTAAAAGTTCGTTGTCTCCAGATTGGAAGGGAATGTGAAAATGTTCGCAAACTTTCGGCAATTCTGCACAAGCCTTAATTAGCCTCTCAGTAAAATAACGGGGATGGCTAGTAGCAAATCGGATGCGCTCAATTCCCGGCACATCATGGACGTAATACAGTAGGTCTGTAAGGGTGTGTAGGTGTCGCCCTTCTGGTGTGGCTCCGGGTAAATCTCGTCCGTAAGCGTCAATATTTTGACCGAGCAAGGTGATTTCTTTATAACCTTGCTGTCCTAGTTGTTCCATGTCGGCGCGGATAGCTTCTGGGGTGCGGGACTGTTCCACGCCGCGCACGTTAGGAACTACGCAATAAGTACAGCGTTCATTGCAGCCATAAATCACATTTACCCAAGCTGTGACGGTGCTATCCCGTCGCGCCTGGGTGATATCTTCCATAATGTGGACGGCTTCGGTGGCGACTACTTGATTACCGGCAAAGACTGACTCTAATAAATCTTTGAGGCGGTTGGCGTGTTGTGGCCCCATGACTAAATCTAATTCTGGCACTCGCCGTAATAGTGCTTCGCCTTCTTGTTGGGCTACACAACCAGCAACAACTAAGGTTAAGTCTGGCTGTTCATGTTTGCGCTTGGCTTGTCTGCCGAGGTAAGAATAGACTTTCTGCTCGGCATTATCCCGAATAGTGCAGGTATTGTAGAGAATCACATCTGCATTGTTGGGATCTTCAGCAAAATCAAAGCCCATGTCTTCTAGGATGCCAGCCATGCGCTCTGAGTCGGCTTTGTTCATTTGGCAACCGAAGGTAGTAATGTGATAGCGGCGTTTAGAAGTGGTCATGGGCAATTGCGCTTAGTTAGCGTGATGTTAAATATGCTTTGTTTTCTTCTCTATTCTATTCGAGTATAAACAAGGTAATGGCATGAAGGAGCGATCGCTTTTATGAACTTTGCCAAGTGCCGTGGAAGCTGTGGGGAATTACCCTTGGTAATCCTAGTTTACATACAGGTTCTTGGTCTAGGCGATCGCTATCATATATCCAAACTTCACTACTATGAACATTGCCGTCATACACCACTGTTAACACCCAATTGTCTACAGAGATGGGTTCAGAAGGATAGCGGTTTTCGCCTGGGTAGGCTTCGGTGAGGGTTTGATTTTTGTGGTCGAAGCGGACAATGATATTTAGTAATTCTTGGCTAATATCTGTTCCTTGACGAAACCCGGACAGATAGGTGTATCGAGAAGCTTGTCCGACGTTTGGCGTGGGGACGTTGGGAAATTCACAATGTCGGTCTAATATTTGCTCAATAGCTGTAACTTTACCAGTTTGGGGATTTAAGCTAACCCGTGAAAGTGTACTCTTAGCTGGAGTGTGAGTTTCACCTGTGGCTACTTCTTTAAGATATTGGTTAGTTTGAAAATCTTCGTAACGGGCAATATCCACAATGACTACACCACTATCATCTACATAACCGTTAGCAAAATGCCACTGATACCAAGGTTCTGTTTCCCCCCGACTCACTAAAGATAAGGTTTCGCAGTCAATAACTAAAACTTGCGTACCTAATTCCGGTAGCCACTTCATAGAATCACTATAACTTTTGGTTCCCAATAAGACAGGAAGCATTTGCAGGCGCACTGGAGAAATGAAAAATATCAGATATTGTCCAGCTAAGACAAAATCATGTATTAAAGGCAAACCATCTATGGGGTATGCAGCTTTTTGGATAATTTTCCCCGTAGAGTCGCTTTTGTAGACATTCAACTTAGCTTTTAACCCCAAGCTAATACCAAAGTTAAAAATCTCCTTTGTTTGGGGATTTTGCTTACAGTGTGCCGAATAGGGTAATCCCTTGGTTAAGCCTCCTAAATCATCTTGTCCCCAAGTTTCTAATGTTTGTAAATCTAAAGCATGGGGTTTACCACCTTCCCACAGTGCCAGGAGTTTATCAGGTAATGCCAGCACTGAGGTATTCGCAGCATTTTTAATTGGTCTGCGCCATTGATTCCAGATTAGCCCCGGTGCAGTCATGCCATAATTACCGTACAGAAATTTTCCGGCAGCCGTTTCTTGTTGATAGCCAGTGGTCTGCACATAACGATAAACTGCACTAGCACCTGCATCAGTAAAGTGGACAGCTAAAATTGCCCCATCGCCATCAAACCAGTGTCCCACCGAGACACCACCACGTTCTAGCCTTGCAGGCCCGTTACGGTAGAGAGTACCACGTAATCCTTCGGGGATTTTGCCGGAGATGATTGGCAATTGGGTAAGGGGAAATTCTTTCGCAGGTTCAATTACTCCACTCGCCCAAGCTTTTCTATTTGACTTTTTATCGAGTGTCTGCATATAAATTTGCTAGTTCAGCGTGGATAAATAAATTCTCAATGTAAAGTTATGTTACAACTATTTCCGAGAAAAGTTATTGGTTTAATGATTCTGGGTGTGGCCTTAACTTTAATGTTTACACCACAGCAGTTATCAGCTACCACTTCTCGCTCAGGTAATGTGATATTTATTCATCCTGATGGTACTAGTGCAGCCCATTGGGGCGCAGCGCGGATGCTCTACAAAGGGCCGGATGCCAGGCTCAATTGGGATAGGATGTCTAATTTAGCCGTCTACCTGGGACACATGAAAGACCAACTCACGGCGACATCTAACGGTGGTGCGGTGACTCACGCCACGGGGGTGAAGGTAAATGCTGATTCTTTTGGGTTGGATGAAGCGGGGAAACCATTGGTGGCGCTGTCGGGTAAACCCCAGACAATTGTAGAAGAAGCGATCGCCGCAGGTAAAGCAACTGCTATCATCAATTCGGGGATGATTCACGAACCGGGTACGAGTGCGTTTGTCGCTAAGTCACCTAGTCGCCGCAACTTTGCAGACATTACTAAACAAATCGTCGAGTCTGGTGCAGATGTCATCTTAGGCGGTGGTGAACTTTGGTATCTCCCCAAGGGTAAAGCCGGGAGACACGCCACAGCACAACAAAGTCAACGCACGGATGGGATTAATGTCATCGAGTTGGCAAAGAAGAAGGGTTACACCGTTGTTTACACCCGCGATGAGTTGCTGAAATTACCTACAAATACCAAAAAAGTGTTAGGAATTTTTGCCGCAGATGATACTTACAACGACGACACAGAAGAAAATTTAAAAAAACAGGGTTTACCGTTGTATGTCAAGAGTGCGCCGACAGTCGCCGAACAGTTACAAGTGACTTTACGCCTGTTCTCTGAGAGGCGTAATGGCTTCTTGATTGTGTTGGAAGAAGAGGGTAGCGATAATTTTTGTAATTATAATCATGCAGCAGGTTGTATAGAAGCAGTGAAACGCGCTGATGATGCGGTTGGGGTAGCGATGGATTTTATTCAAAAGAATCCCAATACTTTGTTAGTCACCGCCGCCGATAGTGATGCTGGCGGTTTGGAAGTGGTGGGAGTAACAGAGAAAGACTTTCCCTTTGATAAACCAGTCCCAGAAAAAAGCAAAAATGGCTCACCTTGGGATGGTAGAGATGGAACTGGTACTTTACCGTTTATTTCTGCACCAGACAAACAAGGTAAACGCTTTCCCTTTGCAGTCGGTTGGTCTACTTTCGGCGATAATACAGGAGCGATCGTTGCTAAGGCTCATGGTTTAAATGCTCAACTCTTACATGGCACAGTCGATAACACCGATATTTATCGCCTGATGTACCGTACCCTCTTTGGTAAGCAGTTGGCTAAGTAAAAGGAGTAATGAGTAAGGAGTAATGAGTAATGAGTAATGAGTGAGGTATTTTTCCGGTTATTTTTTGTCCTCCGACCCACTGGTTGTTGAGGCTGTATATTCCCCCACACCCTACGCCCTACACCCCGCCCCAACGGGGCTTTTTAATTAAACAGGAGAACTAAACCCATGCAACTAGAAGACTACTTTAACTTTCTCGGTTCTGACGATATTCGTTTAAAAGGTTCTCGTATTGGCATCGAAACCATTTTATATGAATATATTTATCGCGCCCGTACACCTGAAGAAATTGCCCAGATGTTCCCTAGTCTGACTATAGAACAAGTATATGCCACTATTCTCTATTACCATCACGAAAAAGAAAAAGCCAGTCAATATATAACCGACTGGCTAGAGTGGAGTCATAAAATGCGAGAAGAACAGCGTAAAAATCCCCATCCGGGAGTTAAAAGATTAATAGAATTTAAAGCCGAACAAAAAGCCCATGATCGTTCCAAAGAAATTCAAGGTTTTAGTCCAAATTTTTTGAGAATTAACGACTACGACTAAAAAACACCGCCGCCAGCACAATTAAGCCCAAAAGCACCAGAGGAACCCAAAGATTAGGTAAGTCAGAAAAACTCATCACGCAGCTGTTTTCAGGGATAATTCCAGTTATACAGCAAGCAGCCGACACGGAGAAACCAGGATGACATCTCCAGATACAGTTATATGGCTACAAGAGCGAACAACTTTAGGTATTCTCTCACCTGCGGCGTTGGATGCGATCGCCCAAGTTCTAGAAGCACAAGTCATACCCCCAGGAAATACTCTAGTTCCAGAAGCCACCCACCCAGAAGCACTTTACATTGTCCAAGACGGACAGCTAGAAAGCGAAACGACTAATCAAAATAGTTCTGCTTTGGCGCAAGGGTTTCTCCCAGGAGCAGTCATCAATCTGCAAGAATTACTTTTAGATGAGTTAACCCGATTTAAAGTTATTACGCTGACAGAATCTCATGTCTGGGCTATACCTGCGGCTAAATTTCAGGACTTAATTAGCCAATACCCAGAAATCACTCAGGCTTTTTCCCGACAACTGGCGCAGGAATTAGCCCAGGTGACATCTGCGTTAACTTATGAACAAGAACGTTCTGTGGCTTTGCGTCCCTATTTAGTCACCAAAGCGCAACGGGGAATTGTCGGGACAAGTCGCTACGCTGTGCGTCTGCGGGAGCAAATTCGAGAAGCTAATACTGACCGTAAATCTGTAGAAATTTTTGGCGAACCAGGCTTAGAAAAAGATAATATTGCGGCTCTGATTCACTTCAGTTCCTCCAAGCGACGCGAACCCATTATTAAAATCAATTGTGGGATTTTGCAAACTAGCGGCGCTGATTTATTTGGTCGTGCTGGTGGTAAACCAGGGCTGTTGGAGTGGTTGGGGGAAGGTAGTTTAGTTCTCAATAATATCCAAGAGTTACCACCAGAGTTATTACAGCCTGTAGCACAGTTATTGCAAACAAATATATATACTCCTGTGACTCGGCCAGGAGAACCAACGGCGGAACCCCGCACCAGCAAAGCCCGAATTTTAATTGTGTCGGAAAAAACCGACTCCAGAATTGAACGCTGTGTCTGTCATATGATCAAAGTACCGCCTCTACGGGTCAGAAAAGCCGACATTAAAGCCCAGGTGGAATATTACACTAGTTTGTACGTGCGATCGCGTGGAGTTGCTAAACCTCGCATCACCCCAGAAGCTTTACGCCGTCTACAATCCTATGATTTTCCCGGTAATCTCAAGGAGTTGAAAAACCTTGTAGAACGGGCAATTGTTCAAGCCGGAGAACGCAGCGAATTAACAGAGGAGATATTTTGGGCGGCTGAACCGAAGAAAAAGCAATTTCGTGTCAATCTTCTGAATATTTATCCGGGGTTACGGCGATTTTTGCGGAGTCCCTGGTGGCCTGACCGCATTAATTATGGTTTTACCGTCGTTGTGTTTGCATTTATTGTAGGTGTATTGTTCGTAGGGCCGCAAACACGCGATCGCAATTTTGCCTTAAATTTATTTTGGGCTTGGTGGTGGCCGATCATCCTCTTTATTTTCCCATTCTTGGGGCGTGTGTGGTGTTCTGTCTGTCCGTTCATGATTTACGGCGAAATTACCCAGAAATTATCCCTGTGGTTATTTCCTCGCCAACTCCAACGCTGGCCGCGAGAAAAAGCCGAAAAATGGGGCGGATGGTTCTTATTTGGGTTATTTACCGTCATTTTTCTCTGGGAAGAACTCTGGAACTTAGAAAATACAGCCTATCTTTCCGCCTGTTTGCTGTTACTAATTACCTCTGGAGCAATGATTTTTTCTGCCATTTTTGAACGGCGGTTTTGGTGTCGCTATCTTTGTCCCATCGGGGGAATGAATGGTTTATTTGCTAAACTCTCCATGACTGAATTAAGAGCGCAGCAAGGTATCTGTTCTGCTACTTGTACAACCTATCAATGTTATAAAGGCGGCCCCGAAAAAGGCGAAGGAATGGAGACAAATGGCTGTCCTTTATATTCTCACCCAGCCCAGTTGGAAGATAACCGAGATTGCGTATTGTGCATGACGTGTCTTAAAGCTTGTCCCCATCGTTCTGTGGAGTTTAACTTGCGTCCCCCCGGAATTGAACTGTGGACGACTCATGTACCCCACAATTATGAAGTAGCTTTGTTGTTGTTACTTTTGGGGGGAATCTATCTCCATCGTTTACCAGAGTTGCTAAATTGGCTGGGTTTGTCACTTGATTTAACTCAATTTTGGTTACATTTGGGAATATCTATTTTAGCTCTGTTAATTCCATTTGCTGTTATTTCGTCCGCCCACGGTTTAATTAAACTCTTCAATATTCGCCGCAAACCTAGACGATTTATTGAACTTGCTTATGGTTATTTACCATTAGTTTTAGGCGGAAATTTTGCTCATTACCTGCATTTAGGTTTAGGTGAAGGTGGAAAAATCCTACCCGTGACCTTTGCTACTTTCGGTCTAAATGGAGAGCAATTACCAATATTAGTAGCACACCCGGCAGTAATTGCCTTTTTACAAGGTACCATCCTGATTTTTTCCGTGCTGTTGACGATAGTATTGACACAAAAAATTGCCAGACAACCATTGAGAGTTATGCTTTGGCAACACCTAGTCGCTATTGGCTTGGGTGTAAGTATGTGGGCAATTATTGTTTTTTAAGCGATATTGGCTTTTTCGTCTAGAGAAATACTCAGTTCTCCTTGGTTTTGCAAGCGGCGTTTACGTGCATAGAGTTGAATAACTACTGCAAAAATGAAGATAGCGATCGCTGTTCCCAAAGCTGTGACAGTTGTTGGCAAGCTGTTTTTAAAAATTGCTAACAACACAACTAAAGCAAGTAAGATAGTGGGTATCTCATTGATTCTTCGCATTTGTAGACTGTTGATAGAGTAGGTGTCTGTCTCTAACTGACGAATAAATCGCCCACAGTAGAAATGAAAACATATTAACAAAAACACCAAGAAAAGCTTTACATGGAGCCAATCCTGCTTGAGAATATCTGGTTGAGTGGAAATAATTCCAATCGCCATTGCAATTGTAAATATCATGGCTGGCATCATGATCAACTTGTAGAGTAACTTTTCTATACGGCTATACTCTTGCTTTAGTGCAGTTTTTACAGGCTCTTGCCGTTCTTCAGCTTCAATGTGATAAATGAACAGGCGTGGCAAATAAAATAAACCTGCGAACCAGGCTACAAAACCAAGAATGTGAAATGACTTAAACCACAGGTATGCCATAAAGATTTCAGTAATCTTGAGATTAACCAATCTCTATGCTACAGAAAATGAAGCCTAACTTGAAACCAACTATCTGCTCGCGTTTTTAATTCTTAACGTTCATGCAGGCGATGAGCTAGGCCACTGCCATTTCTACGGAACTCTCTGCAAATTGGCGCGCTCAAGCTGACATTAAAGTTATTTGTTCATTCAAAAGATACTCTAACTAGACATTCAAGCTATATCTTCAGAACGAAGAATATTCCCAGATAAATTAAGAAAATATGAATATAAATTGTTAAATATATTTATCTGAGAATAATTAAATGAAAACAAATGACCTAGAATATTATGATTTAAATGCAGATAAATGGTGGCAAAAAGGCGAAAGTTTAAATTTATCTCAGCACTTGAATCAAGCTAGATTTGAGTACTTATCAAATTACATTATTAATGGAAAAAATGCTAAAGTGTTAGATGTTGGTTGTGGTGGTGGATTAGCGTGTGAATTCCTTGCACAGCGAGGTTTTAGGGTCTCTGGTCTCGATTTATCTCTAAATTCTATTAAAGTTGCTCAAGAACACGCTAAACAAAATCAACTAAAAATTGATTATCATCAGGGAGTAGCAGAATCACTACCTTTTGAAAGTCAACAATTTGATATTGTATTGTGTTGCGATGTTTTAGAACACGTCAACGATTGGCATAAAGTTATTTACGAAGTTTATAGAGTTTTAAAGACAAAAGGTTTATTTGTATTCGATACAATCAATAGAACTTTTAAATCTAAATTGATCATGATTTGGTTGTTAGAATATATTTTTAAACAATTGCCACAAGGACTGCACGAATGGAATAAATTTATCAAACCTGATGAGATAATTAATATTATGCAGAATGCTGGGTTTGAAGATATCGTAATTAAAGGATTTGACTTAACTGGCGGTACTAATTTTACCACGCTCAAAAATATCATCTTTAAAGGCTTAACTTCTCAAGCAGAAAGCAGGAATACAGCATTATTCGATATCCAAATAAATGAAGATACTTCTGTCTGGTATATTGGTAAGGCAATGAAACCCTAAACAGTTTAAGTTTTCTTTAAGACTAATTTATCGACAAATAGTTTAAGAGTCAGAAGGAAAAAATATTTACGGAATTTCCTCCAGTGTCACAACTATTGTTTATAAATTAGCATAGATTTTGTACGGCTGGCGGGGAGAGTCATAGTTATTAATTTCTAGTTGTTAATAAGACTTCAGCACTCAATATCTTGCTTGCGGAGCAGATTTAATATATAAATCTCACCAGAGAATAATAATACAAAATTTTTTTATAATAAAAGTGTAACAAATTGTTAATATTGTGTAATACTAGGAAATGCAAGATAAACAAAAAATTTTGGCAACTGTTAATTTTGCCAAAAAATAGGTAATAACTCGATTGATAGCTGAAACCGAAATAAAGTTAAAAGCAAGATCGTTACCTTGAATACTTGCAAAATTTCACTTGTCAATCATTAGAAACTATAACGGTGTAAAAGCATGGTTCAATGTCAACCATCATCTCTGCATTCAAAAAAATTGGTATTACTAACATCAATAATAAGGGATGAAAAGAGCCTTAATAAGGGTATAATTATCGGCGGTTTTATTTTATGTTTATGGGCAGTTAGTTTAATTATTTTGCTGTCATTAGACACGTCTATAATTCATGTATTTTTGCTAGGAATAGCCATGCTTTGGCAGACATTCCTATATACAGGTCTATTTATTACTGCTCATGATGCTATGCACGGTGTGGTTTATCCCAAAAATGCCAACATAAATAATTTTATAGGTAAATTAGCTTTACTATTGTACGGACTATTTCCTTATAAAGAGTTATTGAAAAAGCATTGGTTACACCATCGCCATCCTGGGAGTGAATTAGACCCCGATTATTGCAATGCTCATCCACAAAACTTCTTTCTTTGGTATTTCCATTTTATGAAGTCTTACTGGCGATGGACACAATTGTTTGGATTAGTCATGATTTTCCATCTACTCAAAAACTTATTTAATATACCTGAGAATAATTTAATTATATTTTGGATAATACCTTCTATTTTAAGTTCTGTACAATTATTCTATTTTGGCACGTTCTTACCTCATAAAAAAGTAGAAGGTGGATATACTAACTCCCATTGTGCGCGGAGTATTGCATTACCTCTTTTTTGGTCTTTTATTGCTTGTTACCACTTCGGCTACCACAAGGAACATCATGAATACCCTCAGCTTCCCTGGTGGAAATTACCCGCAATTTACAAAATAAGTTTAGATATTTCTTAAGTAGATGGGGTAATACCCACCCTCAATACATTTCATTAATCAAAGAGAAATCTTATATTTCGTCACAAAATAAATGTAATACACCCTAATTGAAATTTCAATTAGGGTGCTTCTTTGAACAAGAGTTATTCTGTTTTGCAACTATGTAGATTCTAATGCTGATGGTAATTCCTTATGAGGGAAAATAAACATGATCACCGATTTGAAACCTTTAATCATACTTTCTCCGGTAGAAAGTAATCGCTCCCAAGTGTTTACCCTGACCCGTTGATATTTAATTATGTTACGCGCTTGGTTAAGATTACGTACACTGTTAATTAAATTAATCAGTCCATTAAAAATTTTCTCCAAAGCTGATTTTACTATTACTTGTTTTGGTAAATTTATATTAGGAGCAGTCTGAATCAATTTAATTAGACGTGAACGCATCTGCTCATCTGAGATTGAGCCATTTTGATAGTTGATAACAATAGATGAAGCGGTAGGGTTAACTCGAACTTTTGCACCTTCAACGTATAATTCTATAACTTGTTTAACTTTATTAGCATACTCGGTATCTTTTGCTAATCGAGGAATACGAAAACGAATCCGTCCAGGAATTGCATGAGCAACACTACATGATATATTTTGATGTTGCTCATGCTGTTTTTTTAAACTATTCGGATGAGAATTAGAAATTTTTCTTGAGGACATATTGAAAATCCAGTAGGGAAAACTATACCCTACAAATCTTTATGGCAGAGGATGGAAAAGAAAATCAGGGAAAATATAGTTAAAAATTGCCCATATAGAAAAGGCAAATTATCTTGTCAAAATAACAAGAACTGGTGCAAGAGAAATATATTTAAATAAATATACATGAACAATATAAATAATAATTGCTGCTATTTAATCTAAAATCTACCAAAAGAGTAGTTAATATTATCAAAAGTATGAAAAGGAGGGAGAAATTTGATGGCAATAGAATAGGATGAGACTGCATTTTTTATCGGTATGAGGCACATTGCCCTAGCCTCTTGCCTCTCTTTCCTATAAAATATACTACCACTAACGAAGAAATAATGTAAATGGCGATCGCCAATTGAAAAAATAAATCAAAACACAATATTTCTCAAAAAACACATTCGGTAGCGTGAGAAATGGGAATAAGTTCTAAGCCAGAAGCTTGAGCTTTTTTCTCTTGCTCCCTGCTCTGCTGCCTTATCCCCACTATAATTATTTATGCCGCCTATAAAGTTCTGCAATTTTTGATTCTAAGCATACTGACATATTTATCCCCTGTTTTGTATCAAGTTTTTTCTCAATCACCGCCTGAGAAAAGACTTTATTATTACCGCTAGAATTAGTTACAGAAGTATTATTATTGGCTGAAGTGTTACTGTTTAAAGACATGGCTCCACTTGGCACTTGCCTATTTTCTTTAAGTAAACGACTATAGGTTCGCTGAGGAATAAAGTGAAGTGGATTGTAACCAACAAAACGCAAAATTAATACACAAGCCCAAGAATATCTCCCGTCAGTAATCGCTTCAATTACTTGATTTAATTGTTCAGTAGTAATTGAATTGTGAAGACTGGATTGAGAAGAATTAATGTGGTAGTTCATGATGTTTTTCAATATAAGTTGTTTCAGTGGCTATGGCGGTTCTCGTTTTCGTGATTAGGGGCTAGAGTGTGCTAAATTTTATGTAATCAAGAACTGCTTATTTATACACTTTTACTACCAATGGGCAGTTGTTTTATTTGGTCAAGCAAAATATCTGCAATGCTTCGGCGACGGATGACAATCTCAGTCTTGGCTGTCTGGCCAGCTTTAAATTTGGTATTTTGATCGTTGGCTTTTACATAATTACGTTCTGGGGCAATTTTTACTTGATAAGCTGTACCCAGTCGCTCATCAAGTTTGCTACGAGGTGCAACAGATATTACTCGACCGGAGACAATCCCATAATCTTCATAGGGATATGTGTTGAATTTGATTTGTGCTGTATTCCCTACTTCGACAAAACCTGCTTCTTTAATTGGCAAAATAGCCTCCAAAATTAACGGTGTATTTTGTGGCGCTATTTCAGCAATTGTTTGTCCTGGTTGAATCACTTCCCCACTGTTACCGACGTTGAGTGATAACACTACTCCATCTATGGGAGAAATCAGGGTAAGTTGTCTTAATCTAGCTTTTGCTTCTTGGAGTTGTTTTTCAACTTGTTGTACTTTGGCCTGCAACTGAGTTTTTTCTGTTTGTAGTTTTTGAATTGTTTTCTCAGTTTGTAACTCTTGCTCTATTAGGGATTGAAACCTGAGTAAGCGATCGCTTTGGGCTAAGGTATCTGCTTGTAATTGCAGTAGCTGTGATTGACTAATACTATCGCTTTTCTGACCTTGAGCGATCGCTACCTTTTGACTAGGGGTTTTAGTCGAATTTTGAGCCTCAATCTCTGCATTATTCCTCTCTAAATGTTGTTTCAATTCCCAACGACTTTTTTCTATCAAGGTTTGGGTTTTAAACAATTGTGTTTGGTAAGTTGTACGTTCTCGTGTCAGCTTCTCAACTTCATTTAGAACAATTTCTTTGTCCAGTTGTGCTATTACCTGTCCAGCTTTGACAAACTCACCTTCTCGAACCCGGATATAAGCCATTTTCCCAGAAATAACCGGATGTATTTTATAAGCATCTCCCTGAGGAACTAATCTTCCTGTGGCTTTACCTACTTCGTCAATATGAGCAAAATTTGCCCAAGTTGCAATAGTTATACAGAAGGCTATTCCACCCAAAATCATTTGATAAAAAGGAAACGACGGTGACTGCTCAAGGAAAGTTTGCAACGATGTAGATAATTGAACAGTTTGGTTATTTTTTAACTTATCTTCTAGTTTACGATCTTGTAAATTGTCAGTCTTTTTGGAGATAAATTTTACAGATGCACTTGCATTTCCATTGACTCTATTTACAGAAGTTACTGAAGTAGATAAATTTATCAACATATCTTGCTCACAATTCGCAGAAATAGCAAGACAGTAGCCTGTTTTAGAAGGCAGTGATGACTGTTTCTCTTGTTTTGGAAACAGAGAGTTGAATGGTATTTTCATGGAAGCTGTATTAAATGAAAATTTTGCTGTTTGTCATTTCATTTGCTATCGAAATAGCGCTCTTAGCTCCATCAATTTTGCCTTTCAATCCTGATAGTTGAGTTAAATTAACAAATCAACCATAAGAGTTTAGAAGCATTTACGATTATTTATTTAACCAACTAATACTTGTAATAATGATAAAGCCTACTAATCAAAAAAATATTTACCTATTGCCCAAGAAAATTCTGGCTCACTCAATAGCGTGTGATTTTGTCTGCTCTGGAATGTTTAATATGCAAAACAAGTGATCAAAATAACCACTGCGATTTTTCAATTTTTGAGTTTTGTGGTTAGAATATTGAAAATCTTTAACCATTCCTTAACTCCAGATAGCAATTTTACATACAAAAACTTTAACGCAAAACAGTTACCTAAAATACAGAATACTAGTTTTTTGCATCCGATTCAGCCAAATTGGCATTTTTTTGTAAAGTAACCTTCTATCGCATTACTTCCGTCCCAGATGATGAGTACCGCAAGGCGGAAGTAAAAAGTCAAAATTATTGCAGAGTAAGCATTTCATTGATTTGGAATGGGTGGTTGATTTACGCCGGGCTGTACTAGGTTAGCGCAGCAATAGCGATTTTAGTAACTTCCGAGGGAGGGACTGGGTTATAAGTAAGTCGGCACAATCAAATCAAACTAAGTAAGTGAGGGTATATCAAAGTATGTTGAATGCTACAAAATAAATCTTAAACAAAAATATTTCGTCTCCTTAATGATAAAAATATGCTTTATTATTGGACGCTATTCTTAATATTTATCTACGTTCTAAGACTTTTAAATTATAAAATATCTCAACAAAATATATAATTAATTATAGTAATAAGGAGATATAATCCTTGTCACATAAGACTTTGATACATTTGGTTGATGTTTAGATTTCCACATTGCAAGTACACTGATAATTCAGGGAACGTAATGTTTAAAAATATCTATGGTTTACGATAACCGTGCAGTAGTACGAAAAGTTTTGTTGATTACTCTACTGCTCAATTTGTTTGTTATGGGATTAAAAGCATTTGTAGGGTACTTAACAGGATCTCTCAGCTTGTTAGCCGATGCCTTGCATAGTGTGACAGATAGTGCAAACAATATTTTAGGATTATTCGCCAGTAACTTTTCTTCTCCATATCCCGATCGCGAGCATCCCTATGGACATCAGAAGTTTGAAGCTGTGGGTGCGTTGGGAATCGCCGCATTTTTAGGAATAGCCTGTTTTGAAATTCTCCAAGGTGCGATTGAGCGCATTCTGAAAGGTGGCGCACCTGTAAGAGTATCACCGCCTGAGTTGTGGTTGTTGCTACTTGTCTTGGGAGTGAATATTTTTGTGGCTTTCTATGAGCGCAATGAGGGTAAGCGGGTAGGTAGTCAAATTTTAATCGCTGATGCTACACATACTATGAGTGATGTGTGGGTAACAATCTCTGTCATCGGTGGTTTGATTGGAGTTTGGCTTGGTTATCAATGGTTAGATGTCGTGTTAGCTTTTCCGGTGGCGTTGTTGGTATTTTGGAGTGGTTGGTCAGTTTTAAAAGAGAATTTACCTTGGTTGGTGGATCAAATGGCGATCGCACCTGAAGCTATACAGGCGATCGTATCTACTGTACCTGGGGTAATTAATTGTCATGATATCTCTTCACGGGGTGTTATCGGTCGGCAAGTCTTCATTGAAATGCACTTAATAGTCGATGCGCCAGATGTGGAAACTGCTCATCGCATTACTGAAGAAGTAGAAAGCCTACTAGAGGAAAGCTTCCGTCCGGTCAGAATTGTCATTCACGTCGAGCCACCAGCCTATCAATCTGAGCAAATTAGCTTTGGAACTGGAACACAATAGGAAATTCTTGGTTGGGTATTAGACTGGTATAATACTTAGCGTTGCTACGTCTCATATCAAAATTAATACTTTATTTGATGTAATAAAAGTACACTTTTATTTATACTCCCATAAACAAAGTTTTACGCGTAAATTTAGCATTTTGAATTGAATTTAAGCCTACTCATGTATACAAGTCAGAGTCAGAAGTAATTATATCTGCACTAATTGTTATGCTGAGGCTATAAAGTATTTCTGATAGACAATACATTAGGAGTGTTTATACATCATACGTGTATTAAAGTCAGCCTTTGCTCTGGTTGTAATTTTAAGGACTGAAAAGTGAACATCAACGATATCACTATTCCCTTTCAGGTAGACCTCAGTAACTGCAACAAAGAACCAATTCATATTCCTGGTTTCATTCAACCTCATGGAGTGCTTTTAGCATTAAAGTTAGTAGATTTAACTATTCTGCAAGTTAGTAATAATACATTTAATGTTTTGGGGATACATCCAGAACAATTACTAAATCAACATTTAAGCTGCTTATTGGAAACAGAGCAGATTAATTTATTAGAAGACTGTTTAACTAACGAAGATTTACCAATAGTTAATCCTATTGAATTTAGTATCAAATCAACCGATAAAACTCTTCATTTTGATGGTATTTCTCATCGTTCTAATGAAGTATTAATTCTAGAATTAGAGCCTCATTTTTCGGAAAAAAGTAATGTGTTTTTCCGATTTTATCATTTAGTAAAGCTAGCAATGTTAAAACTTCAAGGTGCAATTAATGTTACAGAAATTAGTTGCATTCTGGCTCAAGAAGTCCAAAAAATTACTGGCTTTGACAGAGTTATGGTTTATCGATTTGATGAACAATGGAACGGTAAAGTAATTGCGGAAATAAAGCCTGAATATCTTACATCCTATTTAGGTTTACACTACCCAGCCTCTGATATTCCGCAACAAGCTAGAAAACTATACAGCCAAAACTGGCTGAGGTTGATACCAGATGCTAAATATCAACCAGTAGAAATTATTCCTATTAATAATCCTATAAATAACCAGCCCTTAGACTTAAGTCGTTCAGTTCTCCGTAGTGTCTCACCATTACACATTGAATATATGCAGAATATGGGCGTAGCTGCTTCCATGTCCATTTCGATTTTGAAAAATCAAAAATTATGGGGTCTAATTGCTTGTCATCATCAATCACCAAAATACATCCCCTATGAAGTGCGGAGTGCTTGTGAATTTTTAGGGCAAATGACATCTATTGAAATGAGTGCTAAAGAAGATAGTGAAGATACAGAAGACAAAATCAAAGTGAAATCTGTGCATAGTAAATTAGTAGAGTATATGTCGGCAGAAAATAACTTTATTGATGCTTTAATTAACCATCAGCCGAATCTCCTTGAACTTGTAAATGCACAAGGAGCAGCAGTTTGTTCTAATGGTAATTATTTTACTGTTGGTAAAGCTCCAGCAAACCCAGATATTCAAAATTTAGTGGAATGGATTAGTCAAAATCTACATGAAGATATTTTTTACACCGATTCACTAGCAACAGTTTATCCAGATGCAGAAAACTTGCGCGATGTTGCTAGTGGCTTAATAGCACTTTCTATTTCTAGAAGTCAGAAAAACTATGTTTTATGGTTTCGTCCAGAGGTAATACAAACTATAAATTGGGCTGGTAATCCCCATAAACCTGTAGAAGTAATCGCCAATGGTGGAGTCCGCCTATCACCCCGTAAGTCTTTTGATTTATGGAAAGAAACGGTACTGTTGAAGTCTCACCCTTGGAAACCTTATGAAGTGAATGCGGCACTAGAGTTAAGAAGTGCGATTATTGGTGTAGTGTTGCGCAAAGCAGATGAACTAGCGCAACTAAATATTGAACTAGAACGCAGTAATCAAGAATTAGATGCTTTTGCTTATATTGCTTCCCACGATTTGAAAGAACCACTGCGGGGAATTCATAATTATTCCAACTTTTTGATGGAAGATTATGGCGAAATCATAGACACATCAGGTAAGGAAAAGTTATTCACCCTGATTCGTCTTACCCAACGGATGGAAGATTTAATAGATTCTCTGCTGCATTTTTCTCGCTTGGGACGGGTTGATTTATCAATGCAGGATACTGATCTCAATGAGATTGTGCATCGGATTTTAGATATGTTGAGTGGGCGAATTGAGGAGACAGGAGTAGAAATTAGAATTGCTCAACCACTGCCTGTAGTGTATTGCGATCGCATCCAAATAGGCGAAGTCTTCAGTAATCTTATTGCCAACGCCATCAAATACAACGACAAAGCCCATAAATGGATTGAAATTGGCTATTTCGAAAATCCGCCACTACCAGTAACATTTTACGTGCGAGACAATGGCATTGGTATTCGGGAAAAACACTTTGATGCAATTTTCCGCATCTTCAAAAGACTACACAGCCCCAGCAAATATGGCGGTGGTACAGGCGCAGGACTGACAATCGCCAAAAAAATTGTGGAGCGACACAGTGGTATCATTTGGTTAGAATCAACCTACGGCGAAGGTACTACCTTTTATTTCACTTTACAGGGGACAGAATGAGTAGATGGGGTTGCAAAATTAAGAAATATTGATTGATTATTGGCTTCTTTCTCCCCATTCCCCACATGATTGGTAACATCTCCCAACCTTTATTAATAATTGAAGATAGTGACGAAGATTTTGCAGCTTTCCAGCGAGTTATGCAGCAAGAAATTGTCTTAAATCCTGTTTTTCGCTGCATTGATGGGGATGATGCTTTAGATTTTCTCTACCACACTGGAGCTTATCTCAACACCGCCAAGGCTCCCTGTCCCTCGATTATTTTGCTTGACCTCAATTTACCAGGGACTGATGGACGAGAATTTTTAGCCCAAATTAAGCAGGATAATAATTTCAAACATATTCCTGTAATTGTCTTCACAACTTCTTGTAATCCCAAAGATATTGAGATATGTTACCGATATTGTGTAGCCAGTTATATCCTTAAACCGATTGATATCAAACGCTTAGTTAAAACTATTCACACCTTTTTAACTTACTGGTTAGATATTGTGATTCTTCCTGATGCTGTTAGCAATTAGTCATGGCACAACCGCTAACTATTTTAATTATTGATGACTGTTCTGAAGACCGCCAAGTTTATCGTCGCTATCTCCAGCAAGACCAGGAGCATCGCTACACAATTCTGGAAGAAGAATCAGGAGAGGAAGCACTAGATTTATGTCGGCGATTTCAACCCGATGTAATTTTATTAGACTTTTTACTACCAGACCAAGATGGACTGGAATTTTTGGCTGAATTGCAACAGCAGGTGCAGGGAAGTATGCCAGCTATAGTCATGTTAACTGGTTACGGTAATGAAGCGATCGCTGTTCAAGCTATGAAAAGTGGTGTTTATGACTACCTAGTAAAAGGACAAACCACAGCAGAGCGTTTGCGTTCTACTATCCATTCAGCAATCGTACAAGTACAATTACGTAAAGAACTGTGCCGCAGCGAAGAACAGTTACGGGAAAGTCAACAATTTATTGAACGCATAGCCGAAACAACCCCAGGGATTTTATACGTTTATGATTTGCGAGAAAAACGTAATGTTTATCTCAACGGTAAAGTTGGTAAGCTATTAGGTCATAATCCCGAAACAATTCAAGCCTTAGGGAAAGAATTTCTCATCAAATTAATGCACCCTGACGATTTAGTTCAGCTTCCGCAAGTATTCCAACAATTTGACTCCGCTAAGGATGGGGACATTATAGAACATGAGTATAGGATGCGACACGCTAATGGTAAATGGTGTTGGTTTTTTAGTCGTAATTCTGTGTTTCTGAGGAATGCTGACGGTTCACCACGGCAAATAGTGGGTACAGCCTTTGATATCACCACCCGCAAGCAAACCGAGGAAGAACTGCGCTCTAGCAATGAACGTTCCCGACTAGCAGCCGATGCGTTGCGTCAAAGCGAAGCCAAATTCCGCCGCATTGTGGACTCTAATATAGTTGGTATTTATTTTGGTGACTTTAGCGGTCAGATATACGAAGCAAATGATGCTTTTTTGGAAATGCTCGGCTATACTCGTGCCGAACTAGAAACAGGTGGCTTGCGTTGGGATCAGATTACACCAACAGAATACGAACACCTCGACCAGAAAAAAATTCAAGAACTGCAAACTTCTGGAGTGTGTACTCCTTTCGAGAAGGAGTATTTTCACAAAGATGGCTCCCGTGTACCTATTTTATTAGGAATTGCCCTGATTGAAGGACAGGAAGATAATGGCTACAGTGCTTGCTTCGTCCTTGACCTCACCCAAAGCAAACGCGCTGAATCTGCTTTGCGCCAAAGTGAGGAACGCTATCGCCATTTATCCAATGTCATACCACAACTAGTTTGGGTGAAAAATCCTCAAGGTGACTGCGAATATGTCAATCAACGATGGTGTGAATACACTGGACTAACTTTGGAGCAGGCTATGGGGTCTGGCTGGACAACAGTTATCCATCCAGACGACATCCCTATAATTAATCAAGCATGGATGCAAGCCATGAAGACAGGGCAAATTTACGAACAAGAAATGCGCTGTCAAAAATATGATGGTAGTTATCGGTGGCATTTAACCAGAGCTTTACCCATTAGAGATGAGCAAGGAAAGATTGTGCAATGGTTCGGCACAAGTACAGATATTGACGATCGCAAACAGTTAGAAGCAGAACGGAATCGACTTTTGCAACTAGAAAAAGCAGCTCGAGCAGAAGCGGAAGCCGCCAACCAAACAAAAGATGAGTTTGTGGCTATGGTATCTCATGATTTGCGATCGCCACTCAATGCGATTCTCGGTTGGTCACAACTGTTGCGGACTCGCCAGTTTGATCAAACTACTTTTAATCGTGGATTAGAAACGATTGAACGCAACGCTCAATCACAGTCAAAACTCTTGGAAGACTTACTGGATATGTCCCGTATCCTCAGAGGTCAGCTACAGTTAGAACGATGCCAAGTGGATCTGCTTGCAATTATCGGTGTAGCAATTGAGACTGCTTACCCTTCAGCAAAAGCTAAAAATATCCATTTAGAGTCTGTGATAGATGATTCTACTCCCCCGATTTTTGGTGATGTTAACCGCTTGTTACAAGTTTTAGGCAATCTGCTGTCAAATGCAATTAAGTTCACCCCTCCAGAGGGACAAGTAACAGTCCAGTTATTACACACAGTTTCTCAAGTTCACATCACGGTTACTGACACAGGTATTGGTATTAGCCCAGAATTTCTACCCTACGTTTTTGAGCGTTACCGTCAAGCAGGCTACCATCATCAACAAGGTGGTTTAGGACTAGGATTAGCGATCGCTCGTCATCTTATAGAATTGCATGGCGGGACAATTCATGTCAGCAGTCCCGGCGAAGGACAAGGCGCTACTTTCACAATTAAATTACCATTGCAGGATTGATAACCACTTTCATCGAAAGCGACGTTGGTAATGGGTAATAGTCCAATTACCAAAATTTCTATTACCTTGTGGTTTGGTCTTTCATCTGGTAACTTTGCTGGGCTTATATTTGACTTCATCACTCTCCCAACTCTTGTAAAATCGCCTCAACAGTTGCCTTTAATGCTGGTAAATTCTGCTCAATTACACCCCACACCCGGTTTAAATTCACCTTCAAATAATCGTGAATCAGTACATCCCTAAAACCAGCAACTTGTTGCCAAGGTATATCTGGATAAGCTGCTCTTATTTCGGGAGATAATCTCTTAGTAGCTTCCCCAATAACTTCAAAATTCCTAATTACTGCATCTTGAATTATTGGAATTTGCAAAAATGCTTCTTTACCATCAAGAGTGTAAGACTCTATGCGCTCAATACATTCTTTAATATTGCTTAAGAGCTGATTCGTAAAGTAAATATTAAATAGACAATCGCCTAACCATGAGACGAAGTAAGGAACCATAAATCATGGCTTCACTTACCTCTGAATACACTTCATAATC
>NZ_JACJRF010000023.1 GCF_014697105.1 Anabaena subtropica FACHB-260
TCAAAAACCTCCTGGTATTACTACTTTGGTTCGCGGTCTTGAGCAATTTGAATCCACTTTTTTTGGCTGGAAACTCGCTCTGGGCAAACTTGTGTGTACACCGTAGCCCTAGAGGTGAGGATAACCGAGAGGTTTTCACCCTAAGTAGGAGTCACGAGTTAAATTAAACTCATAACTTATAACTCATCACTCTCATAACAACTATCACCGCTACCTGCAATGGTCTTTAATTGGTTCCGTCGTCAAAATAACGATTCCTCCGACACACAACAACAAGAAACACCCCCAGTCACAGAATCACAACCAGAGCCAGACGCAACGTCAACTCCTTCTCCCACTGTCTCAGACTCGACAGCCGACTTGTTGGCGTTTGCGAAAGCTGCTTACAAAAATATTCAGGAAAAACAAAAACCCCAAGAAGCAGAAGCTACAACTGAATTGGCAGATGTCCAATTACCAGTAGAAACAACTGAAGTAGAAGAAGAGGTCACTGCTGAGGCAGAAACTATACAATCACCAGTAGTAGGAACTACTGTAACTGAAGTTTTAGAAACTATCCCAACTCCAGAGATAGAAGTAGCTAATGAAGAAGTACAGGAAATCATTGCTACTACACAACAAGATGTAGAAAGCGAGCCAGAACCAGTAGAATCGGAAACAACATCACCGACTACATTATCTTTCTTAGAAAGAGCAGCCGCAGAACGAGAAGCCAAACAAGAACGGCTAATAGCCAGTGCCATTGAAGTACCAGAACCAGAAGTAGTACAGCCAGTAGCAGCTACTACATCAGAAACAGCCTCAGAAATTGATGGAATTTCCTTTGATGAAGGATTTGTTTGGTCAGCAGAAGTATTGGCCGCCCAAGGTAGACGGGCAGAAGATATATCTATTGAAGAAATTACTTGGCTCAAAAAGCTACGGCAAGGATTAGATAAAACTCGCCGGAATATCCTGAACCAACTAAAGGCAATTGTCGGACAAGGGCCTCTCAACCAAGAGGCTGTAACGGAAATTGAAGCTTTACTTCTGCAAGCCGACGTGGGTGTAGAAGCCACCGATTACATTATTAGTGCGCTCCAGAAAAAATTGCGGGAAGAAGTCACCCCACCAGAAGAAGCGATCGCCTACCTCAAGAAAATCTTGCGGGATATGCTAGATGCACCCCTCAAGACATCCCACAAAGCCAGTTTTGCTCCAGACAAAGACAGCTTAAATATTTGGTTAATTACCGGAGTCAATGGTGCTGGTAAAACTACCACCATCGGTAAAATCTCCCACTTAGCTCAACAATCAGGTTATCGATGTTTGATTGGTGCAGCCGATACCTTCCGGGCGGCGGCGGTGGAACAGGTGAAAGTTTGGGGTACAAGAAGCGGTGTAGAAGTAATCGCCAATCCTGGCAAGAATACAGATCCAGCCGCCGTAGTCTTTGATGCGATCGCCGCAGCCCAGTCACGAAATACCGAATTACTACTAGTAGACACAGCTGGACGACTGCAAAATAAGAAAAACTTAATGGATGAACTCAGCAAAATCCGGAGAATTATCGACAAAAAAGCCCCTGATGCCAAAATAGAGTCTCTCTTGGTGTTAGATGCTACTCTAGGGCAAAATGGATTGCGACAAGCCGAAGTCTTCTCCCAAGCAGCCCAACTCAGTGGCGTAGTCTTAACCAAGCTAGATGGTACAGCCAAAGGTGGTGTGGCTCTAGCTGTAGTGCAGCAGCTAGGTTTACCCATCCGCTTTATTGGTGCAGGCGAAGGTATTGAAGACCTACGTCCCTTTTCCAGCTATGAATTTGTGGAAGCCCTTTTGAGTGGCTAGAGGAGATGAGGCTTATAAGGTCAGGGCGCAGGGAATAAGGGGGCGAAACTTACAAAAATCTTTCCCTTTTTCCCCTGCACCCGCCCCCTATAACCACTTCCTACTCCCCTTCGACTGCGCTCAGGGCAAGCTTACTCTCCAGTTTCCACTGTGTGTAATTGTTGATTTTTGCCAATTTAATTAATTTTCTATAACATTACGGATGTTATTTGCTAAAATTTCACTCTAATGATTTCTTGGTAGCGACCATACGAAGTTATTAGGTGCAGCATTGAGCTTTTCGGTAGTGACAGGAAACTTTCCTGAAGCTACATTCACTTAACGGTTCATAGTAATGTTCAATAAAATTTCATGTAGTATCAGTAGATTGAAGTACATTAATTGATATTCCACTCTGGAAATAGAAAATTTCTGGGCAAATCAATACTTACGTCAATTTAAGTCTTACGTCTTTTTACTCTTGCAAAAGCGCTAAAGTTTAACCCAATATGGTTTAGCGATCGCCAAACAGAAAATTTATCCATTGTTCACCTAAAATTCACCCTTTTCCAGTGCAATAACCTGTGCCTGTGCCTCCATTTCCCTCCCAACCCACGGACAACAATAATAGTGCTACGACAGATGTCACACCAGTCGTAGCACTCAAAGAACTTGTGTCACGACTGCACCGGGAACAGAACAAAATCCAAGATTTGCTGAGTTCTTTAGGATTTGCCCTCAGAAGTTTCAATAATTTGAATCAGTTTTTGGAACTGATTCCCTTGATGGCAACAAGAGTGACAGATGCTGATGGTAGCGCCCTCTTCCTCTACAAACCCAATGGCCAAGTCAGATTAGAACAACTACACTGGCAGGACAGTCGCCAGCGTAAAAACATCCGCAAAGCGCTGGAAACAGCTAGTAGTCAAATCACACTTTTGCCTAACACTGCGCCTCTATCCGCCGCCACAGGAATGTTAGATGACCAGATGCACCGCTATCTGGGGCCGGATGTGCAAATATTTGGCACAGCAATTTTGGTGAAGCATACAGAACGGGGTTGGCTATATGTTTTAAGCCGCGATCCTGAATATAGTTGGACAGAAACTAGACAAAAGTTGGTGCGGTTAGTAGCAGACCAAACCGCAGTCGCCATTGAAAACGATGAATTAGCAGTAGAACTAAGGAAAAAAGAACGCCTAGACCAAGAACTAGAAATTGGTGCGGAGATTCAAAGACGACTACTACCGCGTCAGTGTCCTTACATTCCCGGTGTTAGCCTAGCAGCACGCTGTAGACCTGCCAATCGGGTTGGTGGAGATTACTATGATTTTATTCCCACCAATGAAAACCAAATTCACCCACTTACAAAAATTGGTCACGATTCCGGTCGTTGGGGTTTGGTGATTGGTGATGTTATGGGTAAGGGTGTACCTGCGGGGTTAATTATGACCATGATGCGGGGAATGCTGAGGGGAGAAGTTTTACACGGTAACTCTCCGGCTGGTATTTTGCAAAACTTGAATCGAGTCATGTATGCGGATTTGGAAAATTCCCACCGCTTCATCACGCTGTTTTACTCAGAATATAATCCCCACAAGCGTATTTTGTCTTACAGTAATGCTGCACATAATCCCCCTTTGTGGTGGCACGCAGCTACAAAAACTGTCAGCCGCTTAGATACCTTGGGAATGTTAATTGGCTTGGATGCTAATAGCCAGTATGAAGATGCTCATGCACAGTTAGAGCCTGGTGATACAGTTATTTATTATACAGATGGATTGACCGATGCGGCGGCTGCTAGCGGCGATCGCTTCGATGAAGAAAACTTTGTTGCTGCTTTTAATACTGCTTGTAGGTATTGTAATGGGCCAGAGGAAATTGTTGATTACCTATTCGATAGAGTCCAGCAATTTATCGGTGCTGACAGACAAAATAACGATGATATGACTTTAGTTGTCTTACAAATTGAATAATTGATCGAGTATAAAAGGGAGCAGACTATTAGGGTGAGTTGTGTTTAAATTTCTCACGAAACTTGACTATCTGCTGAAAGAAACCTTCCTGGGTTTGCTGCGTGGTGGTTGGATGAATTGGGCTGCTGTCAGTACTGTGACAGTGTTACTATTTTTGTTTGGCTTGAGTTTGCAAACCTCTTGGCAAGTGGAAAAGCTCCTGAATCAGTTTGGTAGCCAGTTAGAAGTATCAGTGTATCTCGATGCTGGTAGGACAGCCCAAACTCTTGAACCATTTGTCGCGCAAATGCCAGATGTGGTAGGAATGGAAGTAATTACTAAAGAGCAAGCTTGGACTAAGTTAGTTAAAGAACTAGGAATTTCTGATATTGAAGGTGCTACACAACAGCTAGGGGAAAATCCTCTGGTTGATGAGATTAAAGTTAAAGCCCGTAACTCTCAGGCTGTACCGATTTTGGCAACCCAATTGGCTAAGTTACAAGGGGTCGAGAGGGTGCAATATATCGATGAAGCCGTCAAACGTATTGCCCAGTTGCATCGAGGGCTAAATTGGATTACTTTAACAATTACAATTATTTTGACATTAACGGCGATCGCTGTGACAACAACAACCATTCGTCTAATTGTCATGGCGCGCCGTCGGGAAATTGAAATTATGCAGTTAGTGGGTGCAACTTCCGCTTGGATTTATCTACCATTTATTCTACAAGGAATAGCTTTTGGTTTATTTGGTGGTGCGATCGCTTGGAGTTTTATTTCTGTAATTCAACAGTTTATCGGTAAGCTACTCAGCAATCAACCAGAATTTATTCAATTTATTACCAATGGATTGCAACTTACTCACACCCAAATTTTACTATTACCTCTCATCCTTTTAAGCTTCGGTGCAATCGTAGGATTAATGGGTAGCTTATTTGCAGTCCGCCGCTTTGCAAAAAGTTAGTAGTAAGGACTTTAGTTCTCAATTTCAGTTATTAGGGTGCGTCAGTATGAATAATTTCTTGGTACAGCTAAATTTTCTCGCACTGACGCACCCTACATTTTGGATATTTTTTTATCTGGAAGTCACTAAAGAGCTGACTACAAACCCTCAAAACTGAAATCCTACTCGGCACTATTATTACTATGTCATCTCAATGGGAACGTTTATTACTTAATCTCGGTGAATGGCAAGGTTCATTCACACGATTTTCACCCCAAGGTCAACTTTTAAATGATATTCCGACCGTTGTTTCTTTGGAAGGATTGAATAACAATCAGACAATCCGCCAGATTATTCGTCAAGCAGACACAGAAAAAGTTCTAGAATACAGTTCCCTGGCGAAAAGTGTCCTGTTTTTTGCCAATGGCGCTTTTTCTCAAGGTTCAATTCAGTTCGGCCCATTTTCGGAATTTGGTGCAGAACTGGGTTTAATTCATGAAAATCGCCGCCTGCGTCTAGTGCAGTTATTTAACAAAAATGGTCAGTTAGACCAGATTACTTTAATTCGTGAACATTTAGCAGGTACACAAACAAAAGAGAATCCACCCTTACAAGTAGATGATTTGCTGGGTGAATGGCAAGGTGAAGCCACAACCATCTATCCTGATTGGCGATCGCCTGATACTATTTCTACAAATCTGAAATTGCAGCTAGATGACAATGGACGCTTAATTCAAACCTTGAATTTTGCCGGACGCACTATCACCACAAGTGCTAAAATTCAAAATTCAATTATCCTCTTTGATCAAAACCCAGCCAAACAAGTACAAGTATTACTATTACCCAACGGTACTTCTGCAACTTCTCCACTCAAAGTAGAGGTACGCCAGAGTTTTATTTTAGAAGTGGGTTGGTTAATTCAACCAAACTTACGCCAACGGATGATTCGTAGTTACAGCGATAAAGGCGAATGGGTAAGTTTAACTTTAGTGACGGAACAGCGAGTCAAAACTTATTAGTTGTGAATGTATTAAAATCCGAAAAAGGAAAATTTGATTTTGTAGATAAGATTATACAAACTGAAGGGAAATATAAGTTTGTAGACCAAGCTATACAAACTTACAGGAATTAACTATGAAAGTCTTAAATCGCCAACCCGCAAAATCTCTGTTGGGAGTTTTAGCTACACTTACAGGAGCAGTTTCTATACTAACAGCTACAGTAGGATTACCAACTGCTGCCTTTGCTTCTCAAGCTGTATTTAGCTGTAGCGCAAGGAATGTGTTTATTGAAGTATCTCGCCTCAATAATGGAAAACTACGTTATGCAGCATATAATATTCCTACTACACTAAAACGTCCTGATCTGTTATTAAATAATGGTACAGTTGGACGTAATCAAAATGGAGATACAGTTTACAGATTTAGAAACGGAAATCATCTGTATGCGGCTGTGCAAGATAGTGGTTATGGCAAAGTGTTAGTTTACAGAAATAACCGATTAATTGATACAAATTATTGTGGTGATGTGTAAGATTAATTCGTAATTTGTAATTACGTTACGCCTAAGTAAGATAAATGAATAAACGCATCATCGGCTTAACTGGAGGTATTGCGACTGGTAAAACTACTGTCGCTAATTATTTAGCTAGTGCTTATAGTTTGCCTGTTTTCGATGCAGATATTTATGCTAGAGACGCAGTATCTCCAGGTTCGCCAATTTTGGATGCGATCGCCAGTCGTTACGGTAACGAAATATTATTACCAGATGGTAGCCTCAACCGTCAAAAGCTGGGAGAAATTATCTTTCAGCAGCAAACAGAACGCCATTGGATAGAAAGTATCATACATCCTTACGTGCGCGATCGCTTCCTGAAAGCAATTGCTGAATCCACCTCCACCACATTAGTATTAGTCATACCCTTACTAATTGAAGCCCAAATGACTAATTTAGTTACAGAAATTTGGGTAGTAATCTGTTCCGAATCACAGCAATTGCAAAGGTTAATTGAGCGCAATCATTTAACTCCAGAACAAGCACAAGCCCGAATCAATAGCCAATTATCCCTTGCAGAAAAAGCAGCGATCGCAGATATAGTTCTAGACAACTCCTCATCTTTAGAAGCCTTGATCAAACAAGTAGATACTGCTCTTAATTTTGTTCCCACTTAGAGGATGTTTGAAAAGTCGAAAACTATACTCATAACCAGGAATGAAGTTAAATTTTTACTATAATGATATTATTATGCGTTGCCTTACTGTGTAATTTTTTATAGCAACAAAGATTTTTAAGTATCTCAACCTCATCTATAGAGCAGTTTGCTTACCTGATAGGTTTTGCTTTAATGGCAAACTTTTTTGGCTAAATGACAAAAAGGCGGATAATACCCGCCTTTTTGTTATGGTTTCTGGATTTAAAACCTATTTACGGCTACCCAACCACTTAGCGGCTGCAATTCCGATAATCCCTGCAACTACAGGATTGCTGAGGAATTTGATAATTCCTGGTTGTTCTGCTAGAACTTCGCGGAAAATATCGGGGTGGTTGTGGTAAGCGAAGGATGCAAGTTTGCTTACGTCATCTGCATTCATGCGATTGGGATGACGGGTGGAAAGACCTAGTTGTTGTTCTAGATGTTTATCATCCAATCCCCGTTGTTTCAAATGTTTGAAAAAGGCGCGGGCGACATCATCCCGTTCGTTGGGCTTGATTTGGGCGATCGCTTTTTGCAATTCTGGTTCCATTTGACTGGAAGGAATTTGGTTTGGTTGAAAAGACCTACCGAACAATTGACGACGCTGATCTGGGGTTGTCCGTTGCGCGAAATCGTCAAAGGTTTCGTATTCAGTCGCAGGCTCACCTGTTGGGGTATCCAAAGATTCGACATTTCCTTGTGCCAAATCTTTCATTATTTGCCGTCTGTATTCTTCACTACTTGTCACTTTTCTCTTCTCCTTGTTAATACCAATTCAGAAATTAGGTGTACTGAATTTGGTTAGACTGAACATCGTACTTAGCCGTCAAAATCAACTTTTTGTCAGGCCCGTATACGAGAACAGTTAAATCTTGATTAGGAAAGTTTTTGCGGAAACCTTGTGCTAAAGATTTTGCTAAAGGTCGCACTTCATTAGGACGCACTTGACGCGAAATCACAACTCCTAGTTTGTTGTTATCGCGGACATAAGCATCTTGAACCAATCCTTGAGAGTTTTGTACAACCCAGTCGCCAAAACTTTGTCCAGATGGGGAATTACCTCTCTCTAATTGAGAATAAGCTACATCACTACCAGTTGCTGATGGTGTGCTTGGGCGATCAAGTTGAGCCACATTTCCACCACCACAAGCGGTAGTAAGCATCAACACTAAAACCAAGACAACAGTAGTCAAGATTTTCCGACCCTGCTGAACCAAAATCATCTTTTGCCTCCCATATAAATCTATTGATTAACAGCTTTTTTATTTGGGATATTGAGGTTATATTTTTAATTTTTCAACCTAATGAAATTTAATAAATTAACCTAATAAATGTAGAGATATGATTGATCATACCTCTACAAACACCTTGCAAATAAGCCTCCATCTCCCAAATCAAACCATTCACTAACAGGTAATCAAAAGAGTATTTCATCCATTTGTGATCACCTGAGATTATGGCTAAATCAGATTTAGTCAAGATTTTTCTTTACATTGTCTTTGACATCTTCAATGCCATGACGAACTTCGCTTTCGGCTTGTTTAGCTTTGCCTTCGGCTTTATCTTGAGGATCACCAGTTATATTACCCCAAGCTTCTTGAGCTTTACCTTCAATATTTTTACCAGTGGCTTTTGCTCTATCTTCTGTACTCATTTTGCACTCCTAATTTTATAGAATTTAGTTTCAAAGCTTTTCAGTTAACTTTGAATTGTTTGTTATTACATTTACAACGTAACTTAAAATTTTTATAAAAGCCTTCTGCCACAAGATATATTCATTACCTATGCAAAAAGAGAGACAAAATCAACAAATCTATTCCATTGAGGCAACATATTCCCGATTTTTTCAAAATCTAGGATATGTTGTCTCACCAATAAATTAAAAACCCAGTTACATCAAGCAACTGGGTTAGTCGAGTTATATAAATTAATGAAATTATTTTCTGGTCTAATCCATAAAACCCATTAGAGTATCAGAATCATCAATAGTATTTGATGCTACCGGACGATTACCCATCACTGAGTAGCTACTAGCCAATACCAGCGTACTAGCACCAATTGGACGAATTCCAGAAAGGTTAATACTATCAACGATATGGAATGTATGGGCAGTAATGGGACGAATTCCCATTACATCCATTGTTTCAATTACTTGTAAATGACTGATGCCGATGGGACGTAATCCAGCAACTGAGATTGTTTCCGCTACTTGCAAGTCACTACTGGCAATGGGACGCATCCCAGCAACGGCGAGTGTTCCGTGAACCTCTGTTTGACCTGATGCTTCCACTTCTGCTGACAGTTCAGTACTTGGCTCCACTTGCTCTTTATTCAAGCTCTGACCCTGATTATTTTCCACTTCCACTGTTGTTTCTCCTTTGAGCTTGGCGCTTTTTTGCCGAGGACTGACCGCTTTGCCAGTACTGCTGATGGTCATAATTAAACACCTCTGGGTTATTAACTTAACTTTACAATACTTAAGGAAAAATGAGATTATTTCCTATATGTATGAGTTTACCCTTAAAGAACCTTGCATATATATAAGTATCTTCAAAAGTGACATATAAGTAAACTTAAATTCTGAAAATTTGTAAAATAAGATTGCTGAGTTGAAATGAGGGCTAGGAGCTAGAGACTAGGGGAAAGAGATGAGATATTTTGATTTTTGCTTATGTACTAATTTAGTAATTAACTCAAAGCAGTGCTTACTTTGCTCATGAAAAAAACCAGATTCTAACTTTTAACCTCTTTCCCGCAAATACAGAGCAATATCGCTACCATGAGATAGGGTATCTTTAGTACAAATGTATGACGGAATTTTGTCTGCAAGCTCCCTTTAGTCCGACAGGTGATCAACCGCACGCGATCGCCCAGTTAGTTGATAGTATTAAGGGTAATAACCGTTACCAAACCTTACTAGGCGCTACGGGAACAGGTAAGACATTTTCCATAGCCGCAGTGATTGAAAAAATTGGCAGACCGACTTTAGTATTGGCGCATAACAAAACCTTGGCGGCGCAACTTTGTAATGAATTGCGAGAGTTCTTTCCTAAGAACGCCGTTGAGTATTTCGTCAGTTATTACGATTACTATCAGCCAGAAGCCTATATTCCCGTTACCGACACGTATATTGAAAAAACGGCGGCGATTAACGATGAGATTGATATGTTACGACATTCAGCCACGCGATCGCTATTTGAGCGTCGTGATGTGATTGTTGTCGCTTCTATTAGCTGTATCTACGGTTTGGGAATCCCCGCCGAATATCTCAAAGCGGCTATCCCTCTGCAAATTGGGATGGAAGTAAATCAGCGTGAGATTTTGCGGGATTTAGCCTCTGTACAGTACAGTCGTAACGATGTGGAAATGGGACGAGGACGTTTCCGTGTCCGGGGTGATGTGTTAGAAATCGGCCCGGCTTACGAAGATAGAATAATTCGGGTAGAATTTTTTGGCGATGAGATTGACGCAATTCGCTACATTGACCCAGTAACAGGGGAAATTATCAACAGTTTAGAAGCAGTAAATATTTATCCTGCACGTCACTTTGTCACTCCAGAAGAACGTTTAGAAATCGCTTGTGAAGATATCGCCGCCGAATTAAAACAGCGCAAAGTTGAACTAGAAGAAACTGGTAAATTATTAGAAGCGCAACGCATCGACCAACGCACACGTTACGACTTAGAAATGTTGCGGGAAGTGGGTTATTGCAACGGCGTAGAAAACTATTCTCGCCATTTAGCAGGAAGACAAGCAGGGGAACCACCAGAAAGTTTAATTGATTATTTCCCTAAAGATTGGCTGTTAGTAATTGATGAATCTCACGTTACAGTTCCGCAAATTCGGGGGATGTATAACGGTGACCAAGCTAGGAAGAAAGTTTTAATTGAACATGGATTTAGGCTTCCTAGTGCTGCTGATAATCGTCCTTTAAAAGCAGAAGAATTTTGGCAAAAAGTCAACCAGTGTATTTTTGTTTCTGCTACCCCTGGAAATTGGGAATTAGAAATTTCCGAAAACCGGATAGTTGAGCAAGTAATTCGCCCCACAGGCGTAATTGATCCAGAAATTTCCGTGCGTCCTACAGATGGACAAATTGATGATTTATTAGGAGAAATTAAAGATAGAATCGACCTCCATGAAAGGGTATTGATTACCACTTTAACCAAGCGTATGGCGGAAGATTTGACTGAATATCTGCAAGAACACAGTGTGAAAGTGCGTTATTTACACTCAGAAATTAATTCCATTCAACGGATTGAAATATTACAAGATTTGCGCCAAGGTAGCTTTGATGTATTGGTGGGAGTGAACCTACTGCGGGAAGGATTAGATTTACCAGAAGTTTCCCTAGTGGTAATTATGGATGCCGATAAAGAAGGTTTCTTACGCGCTGAACGTTCTTTGATTCAAACTATTGGTAGAGCAGCAAGACACATTAGAGGACAAGCAATTCTGTATGCTGATAATTTGACAGACAGCATGATTAAAGCCATTGAAGAAACAGACAGACGGCGCAATATTCAAATGGCATATAATAAGCTGCATGGAATTACACCGCAACCAATTATTAAAAAATCGGGTAATGCGATTTTGTCTTTCTTAGAAGTGTCTCGACGGTTGAATGCAACAGACTTAAAAATTGTCGAAGAACATATCGATGAATTGCCTTTAGAAGAGATTCCTAATTTGATTGACAAATTAGAAGCACAGATGAAAGAAGCATCGAAAAAACTGGAATTTGAAGAAGCAGCAAAATTGCGCGATCGCATCAAGCAATTGCGAGATAAATTAGTAGGAAGATAATTTGTAATTCAAGAATGGTTGGGTTGTGCTGCTCTTAACCCAACCTGCTTTTATGCTTAAATGTAGTCGGTGAAAACAGGTAGAGAAATTTGCTGACTGGTCATTCTGAGAAGCTTGCTCTTTCAAAGTTTGCTGGTAAAATTCTAGGCCATTCAAGATTCGCCCGTTGAAGATTCGCCCGTTGAAGATTCGCCCGTTGAAGATTCGCCCATTCAAGATTCGCCCGTTGAAGATTCGCCCGTTGAAGATTCGCCCATTCAAGATTCGCCCATTCAAGATTCGCCCGTTGAAGATTCGCCCATTCAAGATTCGCTCCTTGAAGATTCGCCCGTTGAAGATTCGCCCGTTGAAGATTCGCCCCTTCAAGAATCACCCCTTGAAGATTCGCCCGTTGAAGATTCGCCCCTTCAAGATTCGCCCCTTCAAGATTCGCCCCTACAAGATTCGCCCCTACAAGATTCGCCCCTACAAGATTCGCCCGTTGAAGATTCGCCCGTTGAAGATTCGCCCCTACAAGATTCGCCCCTTCAAGAATCGTCCCTTGAAGATTCGCCCGTTGAAGAATCGCCCCTTGAAGAATCGCCCCTTGAAGATTCGCCCCTTGAAGATTCGCCCCTTCAAGATTCGCCCGTTGAAGATTCGCCCCTTGAAGATTCGCCCTAAAGAAGTCTTTCACAATTAAAAGACAGTCTTGTAAATCTAAAAAACTCATGTAATTCAGGCACAATATATCAGCGTCAAAACCAACTCTTTGCCCTTGCAAGCGGGAAATCCAAGTACCAAAAGCTTCAGGAGTAGGCCATTCAATTTTAGAAATCTTTTGCGTCACCCTAGCACAAGCATTTAAAACAACTAACAAAGCTTCTTCGGCATTACGTGCTTGTTGATTAGCTTGATGAAAGTTCTTAATCTCAGGCAAAAGTTCCATCGGCATTCCGTGATTGAGCATAAAACCAATTAAGTGACACAAGGTTTGTTGCCAATTTTCAACATCTGAGGGATTTTGTAAACGTATTTCGTCGCAAATGAAGTCGAACAAATACTGATCAATTGGGGATGTACCACAAAGAATTGCCCAGTTTTTTAAAGCCTCAGTTTCATCCCATCCTTTACGATGATATTTGTCTTTTTGACGTTCTTCTAACTGTTCGTGAATCCAACTCAGTTCATGCACTATGCGCCTTGCTGTGAGATATTCACCAAAACTCTTGTGAGTGAATTCAAACGTTTTTTCTTCTTCTCTAACTCCACTCTGCCGGAAATAAAATGCTGTTAACAGACGAGTTACACCCGCTTCTGCTGCTTGCTGATATTTAATAAAAAGTTCCTTGATATGATAGTTACCACTGCATTTCTTTTCAATTTCCCTCACTGTTGTAGTTCTACCATTGCCATGCCAACAAGCTAGGGCAATTTCTTCTAGAATGAGGGCAAAGTCTTCATCATCTGCTATGGTGAACTCTTGAGTGATGGGATGCTTTTGTCTATCTCCCCAACGGCGTTCATAAACAGCTTTGAGTAAGTCTGCATAGATAGTATTTAAGTTGCTATTTTCTGAAAATTCTACTTCGCCCCGGTCATAACTCAAAGCCACTAAATAATTTAACAGAGGTTGAGCAGTAATTTCTATCAGCTTTCCTTGGTCTAAAGCTGCGGGTAAACCATTATATTGCTTATCCTTGGCTACCGAATATTTTTGCCACCAAGATTGCCGTTGATCTGCCTCAAGCAAATTATTTTCGTCTGCGTAATTAGACTTCTCATCTTCAGGCAGGAAATAAGGCAGGATATGTAATATTTCTTGTGGAGATTTATCAAATTGATTTGTATTGGCTTGTACTACTAATTCACGTCCAGTAATTAAAACTTGTAAGTAAGTTTTCTGTTGATTAGAGTTATTTATTTTTCTTTCTACTTTTTGAATAAATTCTTTCGCTACTTCTGCACCCAGTTTACCCTGCATAGCAAGTTCATCTAAACCATCAAAGATAATTAGTAACCGTGATGGCTGATTATCTTCTAAGGGGTTATGCTCAAAGAATTTATTCGCCTTAACAAACTCACCAACTGCATTAACTAAATTATCTTCGACCTCAAAACGATGCAAGGGAATAAATAAAACTTGTATTTCTCCTTTTGCAGCTTGTTCAGCAGCAAAGATTTTAGCAAAAGAAGATTTACCACTACCAGGGCCGCCACTAATTACCCGAATAGCATCTTGAGATGAGGCTTTGTTTAGCCAAGCTTCTAGTTCAGTTTTTAAATCAACGACAACTTGCTCAACTTTTTTTGCTTCTTGACGTTGACGATCAGAATAACTATTCTTTGGAGTTTTAATTGGGATTTTATAGTAAGCCCGCAAGGGCATATAAATTTTTTCTAAGCCAAAAGTTTCATCAAATATTGGCTCTGCTACTTGTTTTTGTAGCCAAGCTGCATAACGCATCCATAAGCGCTCTTGTTCGTTAGCTTGAGTAAAGGGAGTATCAACTTCTGCGTTTAGACAAGCATATTTATCTGGATGTTCTGCCCACTCTTGATGTAAAGCAAATATAAAATAAGTAGGTAAGCGATCGCCAATTGTCTGGGCTTGAACTGCATTTAAGCTAAAATATTGCAGCCAATCACCAAAAGCACTTTTAATTGTTGTGAGAATGGGTAAATCTTTAGGATTGTTAAAAAAATCCTGGTCAATACGTAACTCTTGGCTTTCTAAGGATTCCTTAAGGTGACTATACAATAACTCAAGGTCACTGGAATTGGGCGTTTCCCAGAGTAAAGCTCGATTCTCTTCTACCAAACTGAGCATTGCTTGAATTAAAGAACGGTAGACAAGTAACCAGCCAATTTCCTCTGGTGTTTCTGCCAAACCAATTGCTGCTAATGCTTCTACCGCATCTTTTGCTACCTCTGTCCAATTTTGCAAAGCCCCATCTATAGCAGCTTTACTAAGAGATTTAAACAGTTCTGTAAAATCTAACTTTGGTGGTTTTTTCCAAAATGGAATAGGCTTACTAATTAGCTTTCCAGATTCACTGCTCATGCTCATAGCAATTTGGTAAAAAATACTGCTTTAACAAAAAATTAAGCAGCACTTTATACTAACATTCTCAAAATCCACGTTAAAAATTAATAATTTGTCTGTAAAAGGCTCAACTGTCAGCCTCAAAGGTTCAACCGTCAGTATCAAAGGCTCAACTGTCAGCCTCAAAGGCTCAACCGTCAGCCTCAAAGCCTCAACTGTCAGCCTCAAAGGTTCAACCGTCAGCCTCAAAGCCTCAACCGTCAGCCTCAAAGCCTCAACCGTCAACATCAAAGGCTCAACTGTCAGCCTCAAAAGCTCAATCGTCAGCATCAGAGCCTCAACTGTCAGCCTCAGAAGCTCAATTGTCAGCCTCAAAGCCTCAAAAATCTCTTGACGATGGGAAGTTGGAACTATAAAAACAAAATTCGCCCGTGTGGGCTGAAAAAATTTTTAGGGAGTATATATAAGAGGGACACAAAAATTTTGTGTCCTTATCTCAATTATTGGTGCGATCGCCTATCTTAAATCTTATCCAGCGACAACTTCGGCTTTCTTTTTCTTAGAACGGCGGGTAAACCTACGTCCCATCTCATCAATCACTGCATCTAAACCAGCGACATCACCACTAGCTTTGGCATAGTTATAAACTGCTAATGCTGCTGTGTATGCTTCGCTACCAGATGCCATACAGGTATCATCCACGAGTTCTTGCAGTTGGGTTAAAGACAATAGCACTGGATACAACGCTTCATACAGTGTTAAATCCCGACGCATTTCTTCTATATCAAAAGAACGGGGTAAAAAGTTGGGGTTTTGTGTGGCTACTTCCAAAGCTTTGCTCACAAATGCTCGACTTTTATCCCCCATTTTGACTATTGTGCGACGATCTTCTGTTGTCAAATCAATTAAAAACGGTAATTTTTCGCGGATAGTAGCGATCGCCTGCATAACTGCATCCCTATCTGCTGCGGATAGGTTGGCACTGATACGATTTTCTGGCATATTTACTACAATCTTGTATACTGTTCATTTCAGTATTCCCCAAGTCAGTTAGGCAGCTATAGTTAGTTTTAAGCAATTAAGGAAAATTATTTATACTAATGAAAACACAGCATTTTGCTTGTGACCAGACTTAGGGGAGGTTTGAAAAGTCATGAAGGATACTAAAGACCTCTCTCCATAGCGCGGAGCGCTTCTCGTAGAGTACCTCTCCCCGAAAGGTCGATAGGCTTTGAAACCCCCAATCCCTTGTAGCTACGTTGTATACACAAGTACTAATCGCCTCCGGCAGAGAGGCACGCCATCGCACAACCTAAAGCTAGATAACGAAACCAAGTACTAGGGGGAATTTTAATACTTGTGTGTACAACCGTAGGTTCCGAAAAAGAGGTGTCCTAGAGCAATTTAGGCATCGACTCTCAATACGGTTCGGATAAGCAGGAGGTGCAGGAGGTGCAGGGGAGGCAGGGGAGGCAGGGGAGGGAAGAGAGTTATTATTAAGCAATTTCTCTTCCCCTGCTTCTATTCTCCCCCTGCACCCCCTGCTCGCCTCAACAGATAACTCTGTTAACCGAACCGTATTGCATTGACTCTAATCACTGCTAGGTTAAATTACTTGCTTTCTCAACTGCTTTCTTTAACTCTTCAAAGGTAATGCTACCGTCTTCGTCTGAATCATACTGTACTAGCAACTCTTGGGGGCTATTGGTATTCGTTTCTGATGAGATGACTGCACTTAAACCAGGACTTAAAAAAAGCTCATTAATGGAGATTTTGCCGTCTTGATCACGATCTAAGGTATTAAAAAGAGATTGAAGCTCTTGCTCGGTTGCCATAAGTTTTTATCTGAATTAATGTTTCACTTTAATATTTCAGAATTAAATAAACTTATATCCTGAGAAGTAGAAATAGGTATCGCTGGGGCTGAGATTAGTAAAATGGGAATGTGAGCATGAAACACTGTTTGGTCTAAAAAACGGGAAATATAACTTAAATACACCCATTGAAATAGGTCTTACTTTATGATTTTTGGTTTAAAAAGTCTCACTAATTTATCTATATTACTGATATTGGTCGGTATTAATAATCTTAATTCGTCAGCTATAGCTAATACGAATAATCAAACGCAACTATTAGCACAACGACCAGCTAAAACAACTATTTTTCAGCCGCATCGGGTTTTTAAATCTATTCTTCCTAAATTAAAGCAAAAGACTCAAATTAAGATTTTATTACCTAAGTATATTCCTGAGTCGGATGGGACAAACCCAATTTACGCCATTGTAGAAACTTCTACACCGAAGAAATATGACATTTTGTTGGGTTTCAGTCCTGACTGTACTGGTGGGACGGCTTGTCGTTTGGGTGTGGTTTCGGCGGAGGCTGTCACCCGCAAAACACCGCGCCTCACGGGAAGAAGGGTGACTTTAGCTAAGGGTATTACTGGCTATTTTGTGGATTTTCGTTGTGGTGCTAATTGTTCTGATGCGACTTTGAGATGGCGACAACAAGGGGTGCAGTATAGTTTTGGGTTGAAGGCAGGCGATCGCAATTCTCTCATCAAAATGGCTAATTCTGCTATCAATCCTTAACCAAAAAATTAAACCTCTCCTATTTGTAGGAGAGGTTTAATCATGAATTACGAATAATTAATATCCGCCTTCTTCTTCGTATTCTGGCTGTCTTTCTTTGACTTTTTTGGGAATATTCACTGGTTGCGGTGGTGTGTCGTCCCAAGCGTCACTTTCTACATCATCGTCATAATCGTCGTAATCTTCAGTGTATGGTTTGCTGTAGGGTTGAGACGGAGGCTGTTGATATCTGTCTCTACCTGTGGCTTCACTCCAGTTATCTTCTTCGTCTTCTTCGTATTGAATCGACTCGTATTGTCGCGCTCTCATGACTTGGCGCTGTGGTCTTTCTTCTTCGATGTAGTCTTCAGTCCATTCTTCCTCGGCTACGGGTTCGGGGGTGCGGACTTTTGGTCTTGGTGGCTGCAATGGTACGCCGCTAGGTAGCTGATTTGATGGTGCAACGGCGCGGGGTGCAGAATAGCCATATTCTTCATCTGCGTCGCGTTCCCAAGGTGCTTTACCAATTCCCAAGCGTTCTAAAACACCCACGGTTAACTGATTTACCCGTTCTTCGGCTCCTTCAAAGACAATCAATCTGTTGGGGCCAGTGCTGACGACTTCTTCTATGGATATTTCGTAAGTACTTAAGAATTGGTCAGGGATTTGGGGAACGCCCAAGGAGGCGATGATGATGGAGTTGAGTTTACCTGTTTCTGCTTCAAATTTGAAACCGCGTACTCTACCTAAAACTTCGCCTGTTTCGGTAATTACTTCCCAGTTCATCAGGTTACTGAGGGCTTCCACTTCAATATCTTCGATGACATCTTCGTTATCAACTAAGATGACATCACCATATTGGTGGATGCTACTCAGGTACATATAGCGCGGCAGACCAGAGATAGAGATCAGGCTGTCTCGCAAACCAAGAGCCACAACCTCTCTTTGATCAATATCTACCCAGACTTGACTGACGATGCCTAAGCGTTTGCCATTGTCGCGGGTGATTACCTGGGTATTTAATATGTCGGAACGCCTAATTATTTGTTCAGAGGTCATTCTATACGGAGTCCTGATCTCGAATCCGGTTTATCTATACACTATTATTAACAAAAACTCAAGCGGATGTATTCGAGGATGATAACTTAATTCCCAAAACTTGAGTATAAGCTCCCCGTGCCTGAGTAACGCCAATTGTGCGTTCGGCTGATTCTATCATCGGACGGCGCAAACTCACAACTATAAACTGGGCTTGCTGCGCTTGTTGTTTAATCATTCTTGATAATCGCTCTACGTTTGACCCGTCGAGAAACATATCTACTTCATCAAAGGCGTAAAAGGGTGAGGGGCGATAGCGTTGTAGGGCAAAGATGAAGCTTAAGGCGGTGAGGGATTTTTCACCCCCAGACATGGAAGCGAGTCTTTGGACTGGTTTTCCTTTGGGGTGGGCGACTAAATTTAAGCCACTGTTAAAGGGGTCTTCAGGGTTATCTAGTTGCAGGTAGCCGTCGCCGTCGGAAAGGGTGGCGAAGATTGATTGAAAATTTTCATTTACAGCGTCGAAGGCTTCTTTAAAGGCGATTTGGCGTAAGGTGGTGAAGTTTTCAATGCGGAGGAGTAGTTCGGTGCGTTCTCCTTCTAATGTCTGTAATTTTTGGGTTAATTCTTCCAGGCGTTTTTGGGTGCGTTCGTATTCTTCCAACGCCAGCATATTCACAGGTTCCATTGCTTGGAGACGTTTGGCGAGCGATCGCAATTCTTTCTGTAATTCTTCTAAGTCAACCTTGTCTGGGACTTCTGGCAAAGGGTTGGGCAGTTCTGGTACTAGTTCCTGTAACTGGCTTTGTAAGGTGGTTAAATCTTCCCGGCGTTTGAGTTGGCTTTCTTGGAGCTTTTGAATTTCCCATTCTAATTGTTGCTGACGCAGGAGATGCGATCGCACTTCTTGTTCTATTGTGTCGCGTTTTTGTTTTTCTACACCCAGGTGTTGTTCCATCTCCGTCAGTTTGGCGCGGGTTTCGGTGATTTGTGTGCTGAGTGCTGAGTGTTGAGTTGTGAGTGTAGAGAGTTGGGTTTGTTGGGTTTGTTGTTGTTGCTGAGATTGAGTAATCCGTTGTTCACCTTCTTGGATGCGTTCTTGTAAACGCTGTTGTTGATTTTCCAGGTTTTTTAGTCTTTGTTCGGCTTCCCTAAAGGCGGTTTCCCGTTGTTGTAGCTGTTGTTCTTGGGTTTTAATTGTCGCCTGAATTTGTTGCCATTCGCTGGGGGTTTGGGAGGCTTCCAACTCGGCTAGGGTGTGGCGTAGTTGTTGCAATTGGCTTTCTTGTCCTGGTAATTCCCTATCGAGAATTTCCAGACGAGATTGAGCTGTGGTAAATTTTTCGGTGTTTTGGGTGAGTTGCGATCGCGTTCCTGTCAACTGGGCTGTTAAACTCTTGATATCTTTTTGCAATTGTTCCAACTGTAACTGCTGTTCTCGTCGTGCTTGTCGAGTTTCGGTGAGTTCTTGGGATAGTTGTTTGGTTTTGATAGATAAATTAGCGATCGCATCACCACAACGGTTTAAAATCCGATCAATATCTGCCAAACGCTGTTTTAGTGCAATCGCTTCATCTGATTCTGCTGCTTCTGTGTTTCCAAACCGCAAGGAGGAACGCTGATTACTACTACCGCCAGTCATCGCGCCACTGGTTTCTAGTAGTTCCCCATCCAAGGTGACGATGCGATATAAGCCGAGATTTCTTCGCGCCGCTTCCAAGTTGGCAAATACTACCGTGTTACCAAAAACGTAATTGAAGATGTCTTTATAACGGCGATCGCAGTCTACCAAATTCACAGCATAGTTAACAAAACCGTTAGCTAAACGCAGCGTCGCATCTTGGGTAAATCTAGAAGTCTGAATTTTATTTAACGGTAAAAACGTCGCTCTCCCAGCCCGTTTTTGTTTAAGTAGTTCAATCCCGGCTGCTGCTATACCATCATCTTCCACCACAATGTGTCCCAGACGCGCCCCAGCCGCAATTTCTAACGCTAATTGAAACTTGGGTTCTACTCGTCCCAAATGTACCACCAAGCCGCAGACACCAGGCATTCCCGATTGGATGATGACTTTACTGGCTTGGGTTCCTTGTACCTCTTGCTGTGCTTGTGCTTGCGCCTCAATTCTATCCAGTTGGCGTTGCTTATCTCGTTGTTCTTGCAATAGCCGCTTTTGAGTATCTTGCTGGATTTGTAATTCCTGTTCTGTGGCTGCAAGATTTTGGGCTAAATCTTGGATTGGTTCGCTGGAGGTATTGAATTGTGTTTCGATTCGCTCACAATCAGCTTGTTTTTCTAGCAATTGCGGTTCTAAACTGGCAATTAATTCGGTTTGTTCTTGGATTGACTGCTGTAACTGGTTGTTCCTTTCCCGCAGTTGCGCTTGTTCTGTGCGTTGTGGTTCCAAAGTTTGCAACACAGCCTCAATTTGCCGATTTAACGCCGTTTGTTGCTGTACCCATGCTTCCGACGCTGAGGCGATTTCTGCTGCGGCTTCGCGGGACTTTTCCACAGCTTGTTGTGCTTCATCCCGTTGCTGCTGACAATAGACAATCGATTGTTTTTCTAAATCCTGTGCTTGCGCCAGTTCACCCAAACCTTGTTGATGCTGTTGAATATCTTGCTGAGTTTGCGCCAAACGCCTAGTACTTTCTTGCAAAGCCGCTTCTAATTCTGTTTGTTGACGCTGGAGTTGCTTCCGTTCTGCTTCCTGGGTAGCTAGGGTAGATTGTACCGCTAACAGTTCCTCCTCCCCCATTGCTTTCACATGAGCATTTAACTGTTCCAGTTCAGCCGTTTTTTGGTTAATTTCTGTATTTAAGCTTGCAAGTTGGGTTGTCAGTTCCCCATAATGGCGATCGCCTGCTTGAATATCTGTAACTAACTTCTCTTGCTGTGCTTGCAAAGAACGCCAAGATAACACCGCTTCCCAACATTGCTTTTCTAAAAATTCCGTGCGTAACTTTTGATACTTCTCCGCCTTCGCTCGGTCTTGGGAGAGGCGATCGCGTTGTAAAGTTAACTCAGACTCAATAATCCGACAACTGTCTTCCTTATCTTTTACCTCATCCAAAGTTCCCTTGGCTTGATGAATCTTCCTATCAAACGCCGCCACACCAGCCAACTCATCAATAATTTCCCGCCGTTCCTTCCCCTTCATGGAGATAATGCTGGTGACATCCCCTTGCAGCACCACGTTATAACCTTCAGGATAAATCCGCAGGCGTTCCAACTCCTCATGTAACTCCGTCTGCGTCGCCGATACCCCATTGATGTAGTAATTCGACGTATAACTACCCTGATGCGTTACCCGCAGCTTCCGAGTCACACTCCATTCTGTGGCTTTATGACCATTCCCATTTACACTAGGCGCTTCATTTTGTAATAATTCTTCATCACCACTGACAACTGAAAACTGATCACTAGCATCTACCAAATCAGATAAATCAAACGTCACCGTCACCACAGCTTCCACCGCCGCACGACTTTTAGCCGTTTGATTATTATTAACCAAATCGGGCAAGCGATCGGCCCGCATCCCCTTAGAACTGGCTAGTCCTAAGCAAAACAGCAGCGCATCCAAAATATTAGACTTACCTGAACCATTAGGCCCAGATATGACAGTGAACCCCGGCAATAATGGGACTGATGTAGTACCGCCGAAGGATTTAAAATTGGTAAGTTCTACGCGCTTAATATGCACCATGCAGTGCCGGTTAACTGAGCTAATAGGCTAATGAAGAACAAGTGTATCAATTAATTAAAAATTAGCAACAGGTTAGCGCTAAGAATTTAAGAATGTCTCACCCAGAGAAGGAAATAAGCAACATTTACGTAGTATGTTGATCACTTATTTTCTCAATCAATACTGACATTGAAAATTCAAAATAAATCTTAGTAGGTAGGGTGCGTCAATATTAGTCATTTCTTAGTACAGTTAGGTTTTCTTGCACTGACGCACCTTACTAACCATCAATTTGGAATAACTTATTTTTTGGTGTTCCCTAACTGTACCAAGATTCTTCTTTAGCTTTATCACTAAACAAACCCAACAAAGGGCCAAGGAGTGCGCCGAAAATAAAACCGCCAGCATGGGCCCAGTAGGCGATACCGCCGCTTTCCATGCCGATGTTAGTGCGGGTTTGTAAACCAGCAAGCCCATAAAAAGACTGTTGGAGGAACCAAAAGCCGAGAAAGAAGTATGCAGGAACGCGGAAAGTCGGGAAGAAGAAGCCTAAGGGAACAACACCAAGAATTTCGGCGTTGGGAAAACGCAGAATGTATGCACCCATAACACCAGCGATCGCCCCACTTGCTCCCAAGGAAGGGATGCTAGAATCTTGTGAGAAATACCATTGGCTCAAAGACGCTAAAACACCGCAGGCTAAATAAAATAGTAAATATTTGGCATGACCTAACTTTTCTTCTACGTTGTTACCAAAAATCCACAGGAACAACATATTCCCCGCTAGGTGTAGAAAACCGCCGTGCAGAAATTGGGAAGTAATTAATGTTGCCCACTCTGGTACTGGTTGATGCACAGAAACACCAGCAAAGCTTAAGCTAAGTTCCCGTGGAACCACAGCCGCTAAATGTAGAAAACCGTCTAATGCTTGTGGAGGAAGATTAGCTTCATAAAGAAATGCCAGGACGTTAGCAGCAATCAGCCCATAAGTAACATAAGGCGTAATTGATACAGGATTATTATCTCGAATGGGAACCACTAGCGTTTTCCTCCTTTTGGGGTTACTTGCCTTAGGGTACTAAATTTTACTAGTATTTTCTTCTATCTAGTGGATTGGGGATGATTAAGACTATGGGAATAGATGCGATGGCGTTCCGCCCACCGTAGGTGATCGCCAACTAGGGCAAATTGGATGGATCAGGGGTGAGGAAAAGAGGAAATTCTGGGATTCATGGCATCTTCTATAATTGATAGAACCTGTACACATAAAACTTAGGCATGAAGCTGTGACAGAACCTGGAAGCTACAAAGATACCGTAAATTTACCGAAGACTAATTTTGATATGCGGGCGAACGCCATCAAGCGGGAACCTGAGATACAGAAGTTTTGGGAAGACAATCAAATTTTTGAGAGTCTGTCGCAAAATAACCCAGGCGAATTATTTATACTGCACGATGGGCCTCCCTACGCTAATGGCTCACTTCATATTGGTCATGCCTTAAATAAAATTCTCAAAGATATTATTAATCGCTACCAACTGCTGCAAGGTCGTAAGGTGCGTTATGTGCCTGGTTGGGACTGTCACGGCTTACCAATTGAGTTGAAAGTTTTGCAAAACATGAAGTCAGCAGAACGGCAAAATTTAACACCTCTGCAATTGCGACAAAAGGCTAAGGAGTTTGCCTTGGCTACTGTTGATGACCAACGCCAAAATTTTAAACGTTACGGTGTTTGGGGTGACTGGGATAACCCATATCTGACGTTGAAGCCGGAATATGAAGCGGCTCAAATCGGTGTGTTTGGGCAGATGGTGTTGAAAGGATACATTTATCGGGGGTTGAAGCCTGTTCACTGGAGTCCGAGTTCTAAGACGGCTTTGGCTGAGGCGGAGTTGGAATATCCAGAAGGTCACACTTCTCGGAGTATCTATGCAGCTTTCCCTGTGACTGGTCTTTCTGAGGCGGTAAAACCTCTTTTGGGTGATTATTTGCCTGATTTGGGTGTGGCTATCTGGACGACTACACCTTGGACAATTCCGGGGAATTTGGCGGTGGCGGTGAATGGGGATCTTAACTACGCTGTAGTAGAAGTGTTACGCCCAGACGCACAGACGCAAAGTAATTTCCAATATCTTATCGTCGCGGCGGATTTGGTGGAACGTTTGGCTGCTACTATCTCGGCACAGTTGACGGTGAAGGCTACTTTTAAGGGTAAGGAGTTAGAACATACTACTTACCGTCATCCGCTATTTGACCGGGAAAGTCCCGTGGTTGTGGGTGGTGATTACATCACAACTGAGTCGGGTACTGGATTGGTACATACTGCACCTGGTCATGGTCAAGAAGACTACATTGTGGGTATGCGTTATGGTTTGCCTATCCTTGCACCAGTGGATGATAATGGCAACTTTACCCAGGAGGCGGGACAGTTTGCTGGGTTGAATGTGTTGGGTGATGGGAATCAGGCGGTAATTGATGCGCTGGCGGCGGCGGGTTCACTGTTGAAGGAGGAAGCTTATGCACACAAGTATCCTTATGATTGGCGGACGAAAAAGCCAACGATTTTCCGGGCGACTGAACAATGGTTTGCTTCAGTGGCAGGTTTTCGGGATGAGGCACTAAAGGCGATCGCTGCTGTAAAATGGATACCAGCCCAAGGTGAAAATCGCATCACGCCGATGGTTGCAGAACGTTCTGATTGGTGTATCTCTCGTCAGCGCTCCTGGGGTGTACCAATTCCGGTATTCTACGATGAGGAAACCGGCGAACCTCTACTAAACGAAGAAACCATCAACTATGTGCAAGCCATCATTGCCGAGAAAGGGTCTGATGCTTGGTGGGAATTATCGGTAGGGGAATTATTACCAGCATCTTACAGAAATAATGGTCGGTCTTACCGTAAGGGTACTGACACTATGGATGTGTGGTTTGATTCTGGTTCTTCTTGGGCATCCGTAGTTAAGCAACGTCCAGAGTTACGCTACCCGGCTGATATTTATCTGGAGGGTTCTGACCAGCATCGCGGCTGGTTCCAGTCGAGTTTGCTGACTAGTGTGGCGGTGAATGACATTGCACCTTACAAAACTGTCTTGACTCACGGCTTTGTTCTCGATGAACAGGGACGGAAGATGAGCAAATCTGTGGGGAATGTGGTTGACCCAAAAATTCTGATTTCTGGGGGTAAAGACCAGAAGAAGGAACCCGCCTATGGTGCTGATGTTTTGCGCTTGTGGGCATCTTCTGTAGATTATACCGGTGATGTGCGGTTGGGTGGCAATATCATCAAGCAACTCAACGATGTCAGGGGTAAGATTCGCAATACGGCGCGGTTCTTGCTTGGTAGTTTGCATGATTTTGACCCAGAAAAAGATGCTGTACCCTTTGAAGAGATGCCGCAGTTAGATAAATATATGCTGCATCGCATCCGTGAGGTGTTTCAGGAAGTGACAGAAGCGTTTGAAAGTTTCCAATTCTTCCGCTTTTTCCAAACGGTGCAGAATTTCTGTGTGGTGGATTTATCTAATTTCTACTTAGATGTGGCTAAGGATAGGCTATATATCAGCGCCACCGATGCTTTCCGTCGCCGCAGTTGTCAGACAGTGATACATATTGCTTTAGAAAATTTAGCACGAGCGATCGCACCGGTTCTCTGTCACACAGCAGAAGATATCTGGCAATATCTCCCCTACAAAACACCATATAAATCAGTGTTTCAAGCCGGTTGGGTGCAGGTGGAGGAGAAATGGCATAACCCAGAACTGGCAGAATTTTGGCAACAACTGCGCCAATTGCGTAACGATGTAAATAAGGTCTTAGAACAAGCCAGGGTAGAAAAAATCATTGGTTCTTCCCTAGAAGCAAAAGCCTTGATTTATGTCAAAGATGCGAACTCCCGTACCGCCATCGCCACGTTAAATCCTGAAGTTGGTAACGGTGTCGATGAACTGCGTTATTTATTCCTGACATCCCAAGTAGAGTTGTTAGATTCTCCTGACAAACTGCAAGATGGGAAATATACATCCCAGTCTGATAGCTGGGGAATTGGGATAGTCAATGCAGAAGGGCAAAAGTGCGATCGCTGTTGGAACTACTCCACCCATGTGGGAGAATCAGCAGAACATCCCCTGTTGTGCGAACGGTGCGTTCCAGCCCTAGCCGGAGAGTTTTAGAAAGTTTGTTCCTAGTTGCGCTTTAGCGCTAAAGCGCAACTATCAGCAGAAAACTTATGAATAATCTCTTGCAAGCAAGAATGGTTTGCTGTTGTCTCACAGCTACCTGAAGCTGAAGAGAGTGACAGCTTATGTCTTCCTTAATCGTAGCATTCAGACTTTAAGCGAATGGTGTTTTTCTAGAAATAATTGTGATTTCTGGTGAGTTTTAAAAACAAGTATTTCTCTGCGTCTCTGTGGTGAATAAATTATTTTTAACCACAAAGACACAAAGATGAAAATTTATAACTTCTGCAACAACTCCTGAGTTAACTGCAAAAATGCCTTAGAACCGGCTGACTGGGGTGCGTTCAACACAACCGGCATAAAACTATCTACAGCTTTAGCAACATTAATATCAACTGGAATTTGTGCCTTACAAATCTGTTCTACACCAAAATCTTCCACAACTCGGTGCATCACTTGTTTGTAATATCTACCAGTAAGTAGATTAGTGTTGCACATACTAAAGACAATTCCCAGCATTTTTATATTTATCTTCGCTTCTTGTTCATGACTATCTTTTAACTGCCCAATACGTCTTTCTAACAGTTGAATTCCCACCACAGATAAGGGTTCAGGTTTAGCAGGTAACAGATAGAAATCACTAGCAGCCAAGGCGCTACGAGTCATTAAATTATAGCCAGGGGCGCAATCTAAAAGAATAAAATCATATTCGTCGCGCACTGGTTTTAAGATGTTATTAATCAAGACTCTTTCAAAGCGATTCCAAACATTTTCAAAGTTTTGTTCACCTAACGCAACTGTTTGTCTATGCAGCATTTCTGAGACGACAAATTCATCATATAAGTCTATATCTCCTGGTAATAAATTTAGGTCGGAGAGATTACAGACGTTATTTTGAATAATATCCTTGATTGTCAGCTTGCCGTTGGGGTCTGGATTAATAACATCATCAATTAGATATCTAAATGTTAGTCTTTGTTTGCGCCGCTTGGCAAAGTCTAAAGGCGACATCAAACTAAGTGTGGCGCTGATTTGTGTATCTAAATCCAGCACCAGCACCCGTTTACCGTAGTTTTTCGCCAAACAGGTAGCTAAGTTCACGGTGAGGGTTGTTTTCCCGACACCGCCTTTCATGTTTGCTGTAGCAATTACATATCCCATTTGTGATTTCCTCTGATGACGCGTTCCCATTTGGTAGCGTACACCCGTTCTGAATAGTTTAATCTTCTGGTAAATTTAATATTTACAGTAAATCGAACCCACATTCCGCACATAAGCAAGATAAATCATCGTCCACATCAGTTCGTAAATATAACCTGTTCCCCAATTTATGGGAAATTAAAATCTATTAATATTCATTTGATACAAATTTTACTACTCATTGGGATCTGCAAATAAAGATTCTAAATCTCGATAACCACTGGCAACATGAGTAACACTAATTCCATCTTCGTTAGGGTAGTAAAAAATAATGTAATCATCCACAACAAACCCGCGCAAATTCGGCAGAAGTCTTCCATAACTTTTACCCATGTTGGGAAAACTAGCGACTAACTTACACTTCTGGCGAATTTCATCAAAAAGCTTACTGGCTGCTTTTGGGTTACTGTGAGCAATATATTCACAAATTTCATTTAAGTCTTGAATTGCTGCATCTGAAAATGAATAATTACTCATTCAGAAGAGTCCTCAGCAATTTGATGAATTTTCTCTTGTAATTTAGCAAATACAAATTCGCCATCAGTTACTTTTCCCTTAGCAATTTGTTCAGTTCCTACAGCAATTTTTTGGCGTAATTCTTCAATTCGCTGTTCTCTTTCTTGTAGCAGCTTAAAGGCTTCATTGATGACTTCATCCGCGCAAGCAAATCTACCACTTGCAAGCTGTGCCTGAATAAATTGCTCTAGCTCTGGTTTAATTTGGATGTACATACTTTCTAATTTGAAATAATTAGTACTACAACTCATCCTAGCAATATTGCCTCGATTGAGGCTTTCAAATTATAGCAGTGTAGGAAGTTTGAATTTATCTCAGGCAGAGGTGCAGAGAGGGGAACTAAGGCTAATTGTCTAAATTGATGGTATCTGAATTGTTTTAGCAAATAAGCTTTGTAGGCGGTGCAATTGGGGGCCAAGTTGGTAGAGTAAATCACCTTTACCCAAAAGGTAAGCGGCGGATGTTTCGGTTCCACCTAGAACAATTTTTGAGTCGGCTTCACTGGCAGTTCGTAAAGCAACTCTTCCTGGTAGATTTGAACGGATAATTGGGGTGACAATACTAGCTTCTGGGCGTTGAGTGGCAATAATTAGATGAATACCCGCAGCCCTTGCCATTGCACCTAAACGTTTAATGCTCTGTTCTAAAGCTTTGCGAATCTCTTTTTCGGCCATAAAATCTGCATATTCATCAAATATACAGACAATGCGGGGTAGAGGTTGATGAGAACGCTGATTGTAGGTAGTTAAATCAGCACAACTAGCTTTTTCAAACTGCTGATAACGGAACTCCATTTCTAAAACTAATTCTTCCATAAGTTCAGTAGCGCGATCGCTTTCTTTGACGACTGGTGAATATAACCACGCCATACGTTCAAACTCTGGAAAGGTAACACGCTTAGGATCAACTAGGGCTATTTTGAGATTTTTCGGGGAATAACGATATAGTAAGCTGAGGAGGAGCGATCGCAAAAACTCACTTTTACCGCTACCAGTTGTCCCACCAACTAAAAAGTGACAAGTATTGGGGTCAGATAAATCAGTTTCTACTAATTTTCCCTCTAAATTTATACCAATGGCAATTTTTACGGGTGCAGTTGCAGGTAAAGGTTGCTGTTGAATATACTCTGTAAAATTAGCAGCCTGTCTATCTGGACGGGGTAAATCAATACTGACATAACCAGCTTGGGGAGTAATTAAGGGTTTATCGGCTAAACTCAACTGCACTTGCAAGTCATTTGATAATCTTAGGAGTGCGCTGACTTTCACGCCCAAATTAGGTTTGAGCTTCACCCTGATAAAACTAGGCCCCACAGCAGCACCTAAGTAGTCAACACCAACACCAAAAGATTGCAAGGTATTAACCAAAGCTTCCCCCGTTTCATCAGCATTAGGTATTTGTTCCTTAACTCTAATCTCAGACTCAATAGATTTCTCCCCCCTTTTTAAGGGGGGTTGGGGGGGATCAGATATTACTTCACCAAAAAAAGTCTGACATTTTTGCTGCTGGGGGCAAATTTCGCACAGATGAAGCTGAGTTGTTCGCGGTGGTGGGTTGGGATTAGGCGATTCCCAATTCAACCATTGCTGCATTTGTAACAACTTGTAGGGAATTAATTGATGTACTGTATTTTCTAACTGTTCCCAAGAATAACGATACTCTTTAAACTCAGGTAATACACAATAAACTGCTGAATCAACGGCTACTTTCTTCTTTTGGTAAAGCATATAACTATAAAGTGAAACCTGAGCCAATTGTCCTGAAGGGTCTACAGGTTGATAGGTTTTAAACTCCACCACACATAGGCGATTTAGTTCAAAATTAAATACTAAACAATCAAATTCACCTCTAACTCTTTGCTTGCTTCCATCAGGTAGAATAAAGTAATTTTCAATGCTGCGTTCTGTAGATAAAAAAGTGTTGCTAATAACTGTGTCTGCATTACAATATTGACGATTAATTAATAGCAGTTCTGTAAAGTGTTTAATTAATCCTTGTAATCCCTGCCAAACTTGTAAAAGTGCTTGTGCTTGGCTGGCATCTTTTTGAATTGCTGCTTGTAAATAGGGAAAAAATTCTATTTGATAAAATATTTGTTGAATTTGTGATGTAATTGTTTCAAGATTTATTTGGGAAGGGTTCGGTTTAAATAGGTTTTTAAATTGTGGTTCAATAACAGCCAATTTAACAAAGTTATCTGCTAGATGATGAAATGGATTACCGATACCAATGGCTGTATTTTTGGGTAAAAATATTGCCTTGTCGCCAAATTGATGATTTAGATAAAATAGTCGAGGACATTCAAAAGCAACTCGGACTTTAGTAACACTTAAAGATGGGTTTTCCATTTCTTTGCTTAACTGATTTAATTCATCGTTTTCTATAAAAATATTACCGACAGCATTGGGATTAGATATTTCAAGTAACCGACGATGTACAGCCGCTAGATAAACTGTATCCATCGCCGCATATTCCAACTGTTTTTGGCTGAGGGGGCGCTTTCCCCAATCACTTGATTGTTCTGCTATATCTACATTGGAAAAATGACAAAGTTCGACTGCTAAAGTCTTTAATTTTAAATTTGAAGTTTGTAACCGTTGGCGAGTAATTTTTCTGGCTATTTGTAAAGTGCAAATGACATTTTTAGCTAATTGTCCACCTAAATATTTAATGTCAAAACTAGCATTGTGAAAGACTTTGATAATGCTAGAGTTAAGCATGATTTGGTTAATAAAATCTGTTGCTAAATCATGTTTATCAAGTACATCAAGAATATAAGCAGATGTGCCTGTTGTGTCTGTATGTTCAGCCAATACCTGAATCAGCGATAATTTTGGTTGAGAGGTATGCCAATGAGCAATTTCTGTGTCTACCCACAGTGTTTTAGCTGTTGCTAATCTGGATATAACATCTATAATTTCTGTTGCTTCTTTCAGGTAGTGCATTGACTAATTTTTCACAACTAATAATAATCACGCAACTAAACAAATCAGCTGATCTTGTAACCCAGCTTCTGGGTTAATTATTTGTATTTCTTTGTCTTGACATAATAGCTGAATTACACTTTTAACGTCAGTTTCTTTCACATCAGGAAACTGCCCGATAGACTGTTTAACTAAAGTAGGTAGTCCCATAAACCCTTGAGTTCTAACTATATTTAACAAAAATTCTTTGACTGGTTGTAAATTTTCTTCACCTTTACCGTTCGATGTTTTTTGCTTATTGACAATTTTTAAATCTTGCAATAAGGTACATGAATGCAAAATCTTTGTATCTCTGATAAGAGATTGTAGTTCCTGCAAATTAACTGCTTTCCCTTTGCTAGTTAATACTAAATCTTGAGATAATGCAGAATTTACCAAACTTTGGTATGTTGCCAGGTAATGAACAGAATTTAAGTTTGGCTTAATATGATGATGACTAGTGTGTGTAAAAATTTGTTGATATATTTGATTACCAGCAAGTCTTGGTGTCCCCACTCCTCCAATCCTAATTAAGTATAGAATTTGACATGATTTTTTTTGAATTACATTTTGGCAAGCACTCATTACGTTGTAAAAATTCCTCATACTCAAGTCTTCTGTCCAGACTATTCCTATACGTTCGAGCTTGCCAGGATTATGATAGCTAAATGAATAACTAGCATACTTTCCACTTAAGAGTTTAGGCTTGATTTCATGTATTTTGAATGTAGTTAAAGCCTCTTGTAACATCCGTATCAAGTCAGATGATGATAACAGGGTAATTTTGGTATATTTCTCCTGAATTTTTCTATATTCTTTCTGCCACAGTAGTTGAAATTCTGCGGCAATTTTCTCTGTATCTTCTTGAGGTTGTAACGGGGAGATGCTGACTGTACCATCAGACTCTCTAATTATTGAGATATTAACTTTTTCGGGATCTAATTTTGTTTTCTTTAGCGGTATAACATCTATAGATATAGGTGGTTTAATAGAAATTTTATATTTTTGATATTCCTGCCGTCCTAAGATTAGAGTATTCCTCGGCATAGTCTTACCACCGGGAAAATGTTGTTCTAATACTTGTCGAGTTAGTGGAAAAATAGGCGAATCAGGCTGAATACTAGCTTCTTGATGTATAGGCTTAAGATTATACGCCCAAATTGCTTCTGCTTGGTCTAAGGTAATATTTTTTAACTTAACTAATCGATGAATTCCGGCTCTGTCAGCTGGTTGAATTCGGTCTATATTTCGTTTCCATGTACTAGTAATAACACTAATAATTACTAGAAAATTTTTGAGATAATCACTATGAATAGTCGTATTTACATTAAAAAAAGGCTGTATATCTAGATAACCATCTGACAAGGGGGGCATACTATCCAAATTATCAAAGCACAAAACTATAGGTTGAGTTTCTGTAGAAATCCTTCCGAAGTTCGCTAGAATATTTTTAGCTGCATCTTCAGTATCAATGCAGATTTTAACTTTTAACATTTGCATTGATTCTTCGCTGAGGTCGTCTCCACGCAACCATTCACAAGCTAAATCATATAATTCTGGGTCAGTAAGATCGTGTAATACTCCAAAGAAAATATCAGGATTATAAATATTGGCTTTTCTGTAAGTCTCCTTGAGATGTTTGATAAATTTCTGACGATCATTTTGTAAAAGCTGCCAAATACTATCATTAAAAATTTGATTTTTAAGATTGCGCTTGGTGAATGCCGATAAACTTTTGAGCCACAACATTAATTGTGAATCTTGCTGCCCTTCAGGAATTTGGACTAAACTGTCAACAGTATGGCGTAAAATATGCCGCCAAATATTACCACTATCCGCCCAATTGCATTGAATATAAGCAAAAAAAGCTTTGGTGTTTAGTGTACGTTTAATTCTTCCTAATAAATAACTTTTTCCAGAGCCAGAATCGCCAAGTAACAATGCTGTGCGACTGCGGTGATCTATAGCTACTAAATCAAGTAGCTCCTCAATTTCATTTAAAGCCTCTTTATGAATTGACTCAACTGTTAGTGCTGTGTTTTGGTTTTCAGCCCAAAAGTTTATTGACTTGAAGTTGATTAGATCAAAAGGGTTAACTTCGCGTTTAATGATTTCATTAATTTCTGTCATGATTTAAATTGAGTGAGAGGAGGAACTAATTTGAGGAAAAATTACTAGAAATATTAATTGTCTACTGTAATAAAAAATAGAGAACCACCAATATTTTGAGGTATACCAGCATCTATTTGTTCAGGGGTATAGGCGCTTACTTCTTGTAAGGAACTTAACTCTATTTGATCACTCTTTTGCAAACGATACAATGCCTGATCTAATTCATCGCGTGATAGAGGGGGTTGTAATTTTTGTCTTAGATGGAAAATTGGTAAATAATTCTCTGTACCTAATTCCCGATCTAATTTCTCAATAATCAGTAAAATTTCTTCATCATCAATTGTTTCAACTGATGACTCAACCTTCACAGGAGGCAATGTATTTATCGTCTCTGACTTAACAGCTAAAGTCTTGCGTAAAAAACGGACGTAATTTCCTAAGAGTTCTTGACTGATGACAGGGTTAGAGCTTTTATTGGGGTTATAATCATCCCGCAAATACTCAATCCCTCTTTCAGTCAGCCAAACCTCACCTTTAGCTTTCTTGAGTTGTTGTTCAGCTTCAATTAACCCGCGTTCACTGAGGGTTTTTAATATCGTGTCTCGTTCACCAGCCTTTAATGAGGTAATTTTGCTGGGTGCGATTTTACCCGAAGCTTTACTGATTTTCTCTAGTACCTTGAGTTCTTTGTCTGTTATGGGTAATTGTCCTACTTCGAGTGTTAGGACAGCTTGACCTGCTGGTAAAATCTTAACAGTGGCAATCTCACGGGAATAGTCTACCAGTTCGCGATCGCTTAAGTCTCGACAAATTTTATCTTTACCTTTAAAACTACTAAAGGCGCTTGCACTTAGTCCTGTTCGATAATTCGGAAATCCCAATAACTTTAAGAGAAACTTTAATTCATTTGTATCCATACTGGTAACTTGTATAGTATCTACACCAGGACTACTTTAACTTAAAGAGCAACAATTTACACACATTTTTATATAGTAGCTCTAATTGTTACCAGTTGCCATAAACTAAAATGTTTTCTGGAAGATAAGTAAACATACTTGTCTTCCAAATAAAAGAGAATGTGCTGTATAGATTAATGTCTATACTTAATATTTTATTGCTGGAAAACTCTATATTTTACTCATCTCTGTTTTTTTCAACTTCGTTAACTTTATTTTCACACTCCTAGCCCAAGACTTAGGAATAGTGTGCATCTGCCAAAATATCAGATTCCATAAATACCCATACTGGGGATAACATTTAAGTAACAATAATTCTGCTAATAAAATTGGTCTAGATTCTTTTAAACTACCATCTCTGACAATATATCTAATTTGTTCTGGCTTTGGTGGTGCATGACCAATTATGATATCTTTTTCATAAAACTTAGCTTGTACGAATAAGCCTAATAATCTATCTAAACTCCATGCAGGTAGCCAAGTTAATGCACCTGTAATCTTCATCGCATTTGATAATTCCTGTAAGGCTGGCTTAACCCGCGCAGTTTGCCAAATTCTGTTATTAAAGTTTTCAAAATGAATGCCATTTTGGTCTGTTCTTTGATGCCAAGGAATAATTATATGGCGAATGTCTATTGATTTATCTAAAGGCGCAATGGGAACTTCTAGCAAACCTTTGTAATTACCTTTTTGATAAGGAAAAGGATTATCTGGTGTTTTTTTACATATTTCTAATTGTTCGATATCTGGATTTGGTTCCCATGCTTGTTTAATTCGTTCTTCATCAGTATAGGGAATATTTTGAATTTTTAGTCTTAAAACCCAACTTTCGGGAAAGAGTTGGAAATATTTTGATGTAAAATCTACAATATCTGGATGAGCAAAATCATCATCATCTAATGCCAAAACATAATCACTTTCGACATTAAGCAATCCTGTAAACCTTTGAATAACTTCGCCTTTATATGGACTTCTTAAATTACGCACTCTGGGGTCATCGATATTTTTAATAGTTGCTTCTGGCGGATAAACTAAAATAAACTGCACATCACCGTTAATTTTTAATAATTGTTCTAACCAATAATCAGAAAAGTTGCCGCGTGTCGCAGTCACAATTGTTAAAAGAGGTTTGTTGTTCATTTATTTATGTTTGTGGGCGTTTATTGATGCAAATAATGTTTACATATAAATAAATTTTTTATGTTAAAAATAATATGTAAATCTAATAGTTTTATTTTGGAATAATAACGTTTTTATAACTATAGTATATGAGTTATAAAACATAATTATTACATTTAGGAGTATAACAATTATATGCGTATTCTCATGCTTTCATCGACGTTCCCTTATCCGCCTAGTCGTGGGGGAACGGAAATTAGAACTTTTAATTTACTCAAATACCTCCAACAAAATCATGATGTGACTTTAGTGACACAGTATAACAAGGGTGTGTCGGATGCTGAAGTGTCAGAACTACGTAATTATGTTAGTGAACTACTGATTTTTCCCTTACCACCAGAACCCCAGTCTAAAAATGTCATTACTAAATTATTAGCGAAAACTAGACGGTTTCTAGAGTCGGTGGGGAAAGCGACACCGCCTAATGTTCTCTATCGCTACTCTCCCGAAATTCAGGCTGTAGTGGATAGTTGCGTTGCGGCGAAGAAATATGATGTGATTACCTGTGAGCATAGTGTAAATGAAATCTATATCCGTCCAGAATTTCGTAACAGTGTGAACACAGTTATAGATGTCCATAGTTCAGTTTACGGTTGGATTCGTGACCATTTAGAAATGGGTGCAGCACAGAATGTATTACGCGATCGCCTTTATCTTTCTCTTGTTTTGAAGCGTTACGAACAGCGATACTGTAGTAAATTCTCTCAGATTGTGGTGACAACACAAGACGATCGCCAGGAATTTCTCAAACTCCGCCCCGATATTGATATTAAAGTAATTCCCAACGGTGTTGATTTAGAATTATTTCCCAATCGTTCCCAAGACCCAGGCGGACATAGTTTAATCTTTGTTGGGGCTATGGATGCTTCTCATAACATCGATGCAGCGCGTTTCTTTGCAGTGGAAGTCTTACCCCAACTACAAAAGCGTTATCCTGACGCTACATTTAGTATCGTTGGCGCTAGACCAACACCAGAAGTTTTAAATCTAAAAAATATTCCAGGGGTAATAGTTACTGGTCGTGTACCTTCAATGGTAGATTATTTCCATCAATCTACCGTGTGTGTAGTGCCGCTACGTACAGGTTTTGGCATTAAAAATAAAACTTTAGAAGCAATGGCCGCAGGTGTGCCAGTAGTAGCCAGCGATCGCGGTTTAGAAGGACTAGCCGTTGATGGTAATGATACACCTTTAGCAGCATTCAGAGCCAATCAACCAGCAGAATATGTTGATGCTATTAGTCAATTGTTCGAGAATCCACAGATGCGATCGCAATTATCCCAAAATGGTAGACAACTTGTAGAAACTGAATTTACCTGGAATATCGCAGGTAAGCGTTATGAACAAGTTTGTCTGGGAAAAAGCGGTGTTTAGCTGATGAGAAAACCCCGATTTTCACAGAGAGATCGGGGTTCTAAATTTGGCTGATGTTTTGTAATCAGTATTTGAGTGCTTAAAGCATCAAAAACTAAGAAGCTGCGGACTGCAATTGTTCAAGTCGCGCTAGAACTTCCGTACTGTGAACAGATGGATTAACTTTGACAAAAGTATCGCGGAGGATGCCTTGAGGATCGATGATAAAGCTATGACGCATAGATACATAACCGATCCAAGAACCATAGGCCTTACTAACTGCGCCAGTAGTATCAGCTAACAACGGAAATTTTAGCCCCTCGGAATCACAAAACTCTGCATGGGAATCTATATCATCCGCACTGACACCGATAATCTGGACGTTTTTATCTAGGTACTTTGGTAAATCTTGCTGAAAACGGCGGGCTTCAATCGTACAACCCGCAGTAAAGTCCTTGGGGTAAAAATAAAGGACTACCCACTTACCACGCAAGTCAGCCAGGGATAACTTACCGTCACCTGTATTGGTTGGTAGGGTAAAATCTGGTGCAGGTTGATTGATAGGGGGGAGTTTACCCCCAAGTGCATCAGCAGTAGGGGCAAAATTTAACCAACTCATGACAGCAAAACAGCTGACAAGCAAGATGTGGAGAAAATGGCGACGGGAAATCATGATGTAAACAAGAATAATAACTTTACACAAGTTTACAATTCTTGGCTACGAAAGATATCACAAAGTCTCCGCATCATTAATTTCTGGCAGTTTATCTACACTTTCAATGTATTGACTATCTATCAGAAAAGCTCCTTTAGTAAAGCGGACACCCCAATATCCACCAGGACGACGGTCAAGTACTATACCTTCTTCTCCTAGATGAATCACATCTGGGGGACGTAACATAGGCATAGGGTCGGCGGTTTTGATGTAGGGCGGTAATGCCACAACACGGACTTTACTACCAACAATAAATTCTTCAGACATAATGATTCGTGAGAAACGAGAATCCCAGTATCTCAAAGATACCGGGATTCTGAAGCCTTGAATATGCTGTTTTGTTGGGAAGTAAGTAAAGGGAAGGGGAGGGAACTTTTCCCCTTTCCTGTCTTCTGCAAGAAGTCTGTTAACTGTGAGTGATGGCCTAAACCCTACCAGAGGTGGCGATCGCCAACAACTCTTATACTTCTGTCAAGGGTAAGTGCCAAAATAATTCTGGTTGCAATTGAGGAAGCGATCGCAGTTTTTCTATTTCCACAATTGGGGGAAATTTTTGTCCCCTTGCTTCAGCCAGGCGATCAACCAAATCTAAAAATTGCTGTAGGCGAGGAGTAGAGCCAGGGGAAGTAGCAAGGGGTTGCATCATTAGCTTTGAGGTGCGGGTTGATTATTGCGTCTTTGCTGCCAACGCTGACGGCGATTAGCCTTCATTTCTTGTAGTTTTGTACGTTGTTCAGGAGTTAAGACTGCTTCAATTTGTTGTTGTGATGTTTGGCGGATTGTCCGCATTCTGGTTTTTTGCTCTTCTGTCAAATTCAACTCAGCAAAATTCTTGCCACCACGTTGACCTCTTTGTCCTGCTTGTGGACGTTGACCTTGTTGACGCTGCGCCTGACGTGCTTGGCGCGCGGCTGCCATTTTAGCTTTTTGTTCAGGAGTAAAAACTGCCTCCATTTGGGCGCGGCTGTTACTCATTATTTGTTGGATTCTGGTCTTTTGTTCGTTGCTGAGTCCCAAAGCTTCCCAAGGGCCTCTCTTAGCAGATTGTGCAACTAAAAACGGAGAAGAAGAGGCTGATTGTGCTTGAACAGCAAAGGGAGTTGCAGTTAGAGTCAGAGCGAAAACGCCAGCTAACAGAGATAATGACTTGAGTTGCATGGATTACCTTGATTTGTTTTCCAGTGGGGATGTCACTATCTTAGGAACTCAGATCAGCTGTTTACATGAGGATAAAGTCATGAATATATCCATGACTTTTGTCATACTTTAATCCTGATTCAAGTGACTGGTGATCTTCTACTAATTAAAGTAAATATTAAGTAAGTCGGCGAGAAAAATTCAATGTCTATGAAGAAATATCAATTGTCTGTATGGTGTATTATGCCGTAGGCTAATGCACCTATAATTCTTGATGGTGCGGCGCTTGGTGACAACACACCCTTGTATATTAGTACCGATTTACTTAGAGAACAAAGCACAATTTAGAATCCAGTATGAAAAAACTTTGAATGAAAATAGAGCAGTCTAGTTTGATTTCTTTTAGCGTAGCCTGTGCTGAAAAGAAAACCGTATATTTACGCTTTAAACATAGATTGATTAATTCCTACTCTCAGTATATCTTAAAAAATAAAATATTAGCCCAGTAAAAGTTTCTATAATTTTTCAATTTCCTCATAAATTTGAATTTTCAATCCTTATTCTTTTCGGGATTAACTATGGCTAAATATATTAAAATTCATAATCATCCTTTTCCTTTTCTACTCTATTTAGAATGGATACTACTAGCAATTTCTATCATCACATCTGTCTTGCCATATCCTTCACCAAGATTTTCTAGTAGATTTCCCGAACTCACAATTCTTAGTATCACTATATTTGGCTTAATGGGTTTGCGTTTACCCACTAGTAACAACATAACTAAAATAATTTATGCCGCTTGTGAAATCATATTGATTTTTATTACTGGGTTATTTGAAGGTAGAGCAGCTCGAATGTTTCCCTTTCTCTACATTATCTTGGTGACTCGTAGTTGTTTAATGTTTCAGTTACCAGGACGTTTATCTGTTACTTTTATCTCGTTTAGTTTATTTTTATTCACTCTCATAAATCGATTACCCCGTACTACATTACCAATACAAGCACAAGAGCGTTTCCGCTTTTTTACTTTAAGCTTAACCTTAGTGTTTGGCTTGAGCTTAATTTTCGTATTACTGTTAATGAATAGTTTATTATCTGAAAGGCGGAGTCGAGAAGAGTTAGCAGTTGCTAATGAAAAACTACGTCAGTATGCTCTACGTATTGAAAATCAAGCGACTCTAGAAGAACGTAATCGTATTGCCAGGGAAATACATGATTCTTTAGGTCATTCTTTAACGGCTTTAAATTTACAATTAGAAACTGCATTAAAACTGGCACAATCTAATCCCAATAAAGCACAAAGTTTTTTAGCTAGAGCCAAAGAACTTGGTTCTAAAGCTTTACAAGATGTACGAAATTCTGTTTCTACTATGCGTTCTCATCCCTTGCAAGACAAAACTTTAGAAGCAGCAGTTGATATTATTGCTGAGGATTTTCAACGCAATACTGGGATTTTATTACATCGCAATCTGCATATTAATTATCACTTATCAATGGAAGTTAATACAGCTATATATCGCATTATTCAAGAATCATTAACAAATATTTCTAAACACGCTATAGCGACAGAAGTTAATTTGGAAATTTCCCTTAATCGAGGTAGCTTATATCTAATAATTCAGGATAATGGAAGAGGTTTTGATATCCAAGAAAATACTACAGGTTTTGGATTACAAAGTATGCGCGATCGCACCTTAGCATTAGGAGGAAAATTCCTCATCAATAGCGCTATTGGTTGCGGTTGTCAAATTACAGTTGATATTCCCTTAGGCAGATTAACATGATTAAAGTGCTATTGGTAGATGATCAAAATCTGATCCGTCAAGGATTAAAAGCATTATTAGAACTAGAAGCAGATTTAACAATTATTGGAGAAGCAGAAAACGGTAAAATCGCCATTGATTTGATTTCTCAATGCCACCCAGATGTAGTGTTGATGGATGTCAGAATGCCGATTATGGATGGAGTTGCAGCCACACGAGAAATTCAAAAAAGTTTTCCTGGTGTTAAAGTTTTAGTCCTGACAACTTTTGATGATGATGAATATGTAAAAGCCGCTTTGCAACATGGAGCAATGGGTTATTTACTCAAAGATACACCCTCAGAAGAATTAGCTGTGGCGATTCGGGCAGTTTATAAGGGGTATACTCAATTAGGGCCAGGAATAGTGAAAAAACTCTTAACGCAGTTTCAGGCTACACCAAACCAAACACCACCTGTTCCTCCTAATTTAGCTGAACTTACCCCCAGAGAAAAAGAAGTTCTGCGATTAATCGCTACAGGTGCTAGTAACCGAGAAATTGCTCAGGAACTCTACATTTCTGAAGGGACGGTGAAGAATCATGTTACTAATATTTTAAATCGGTTGAGTTTGCGCGATCGCACCCAAGCCGCTATTGTTGCCAATACCTATTTGAGTCATTTAAATGAATCTGAATAAGAACTATGGCGTTTCCCTGTATATTGAACCTTTTGTCACCTAAGGTCATCAAATACCTCCGTGGATAAATGAAAATATCACTTAAGTAGTATCAAAATTAAAGGTGCATCTTCTCGCATTAATATCGATGCGTCAATCCTCATGGCTAAAGTTGAAGAATTTGCACCGCAATACCTCTCTGATGCAGACCTGAAACCACGAGGTAGAATCCAGCTAAGTCCAGTCAGTTGGCGAGACCAAGTTTTATACCAACTGCTACCAGATAGATTTAGTGATGGTAATGAATCTCAACGAGAACTTTTTGACCGCACCAACCCCTTAAGGTTCCAAGTTAAAGACAAAGCTAGCTGGATGAGAGCCGGTAAAAAATTTGTAGGTGGAACTCTCAAGGGTATCAGGAGTAAGTTGGATTATTTGCAAGGGTTAGGAGTAACTACACTGTGGATTAACCCCCCTTGGAAACAACGTAAAGATTTAGAAACTTACCACGGCTACGGTATTCAAAACTTCTTGGATATTGACCCCCGCTTTGGTACGCTTCAAGATTTAAGAGATTTAATCGATGCTGCTCACGATCGCCTGATGTATGTCATCCTCGATGTGATTTACAATCATAGCGGCAACAACTGGTTTTACTCTGATGAAAGTGGTAATCCCAGAAATACCTTATCTTATCGTTCCTGGCCTCACTATCCCGTTCATGGTTGGCGCTCTCAAACAGGTGAATCGATTCCAGAAATCACTAACCCTGAAGATGGTGTTTGGCCGCAAGAATTTCAAAACCTTGACTGGTACACTCGTGCAGGTGAGATTGGTAACTGGGATGTCCCACCAGAACAAGACCCACTAAGTCCCCATGCAGAATTTCGCCGGGGTGACTTCTATGATTTAAAAGACTTAAATCTAGAAAATGACCAAGTAATTGCAGCTTTGGCGAAAGTCTATCAATATTGGATAGCTCTTTCTGATTGTGATGGATTTCGCATTGATGCAGTCAAACACGTTTCGCCAGAACATTCCCGCAAATTCTGTAGCGCCATTCGTCAATATGCCCAATCTATAGGTAAAGATAATTTCTTATTAGCTGGGGAAATCACCTCAGAGACGATGGCGGAAGCTTACATAGATATTATTGGTCGCAACCTCAGTTCTGTACTCGATATCGTCAGCGCACCTAATGCTTTGACCTCAATGGCTAAGGGTTTAGCACATCCCAACGTCTTTTTTGACCTGTATAACGAACATCAACTGGCGGGGAAATATCGGCAAATAGGTCTACATCACGTCTCAGTTTTGGATGACCATGACATGATATCCCGTGGCTGGAAACAGAGGTTTGCTGCACATAACAACATCCCGAACCTATATGAACAGGTAGCTCATGTTGTTGGTATACAGTTAACTATGCCAGGAATTCCCTGCATTTACTATGGGACAGAACAAGCTTTTGATGGCAATGAAGGCTATCACGATGACAGTGTAGAACCTGGACACAATGGGAAAGACCGATATATCAGAGAAGCCATGTTTGGCGGTGCGTTTGGTGCATTCCAAACCGCAGACTGTCATTTCTTCAATCACGAACATCCTACCTATTTGCGAATAGCCGCGATCGCTCGCATCCGTAATAGTCACGATAGAATTGGCAAAGCCTTGCGCCGTGGAAATCACTATCCGCGTGAAACTTCATTTTGTGGCTACCCATTCTCCATACCCGGCCCAGGGGAGTTAGTTGCTTGGTCACAGATATTATTTAACACTGAAGTATTGATGGCACTCAATACCCACGGCTTAGAAGACCGTGGTGCAGAAGTGACAGTTGATGCTTCCATCCATCCTCAAGGCTCAACCATGAGCTTTTTATATAAGAGCGATTGGAGTGAGAAAAACTTGCACTACCCACCAGATGAGCAAACTGTAGTAGTGCAGTATCAAGATGATGGCAGAGCAACAGTCAGGATTGATTTACCACCTTCTGGAATGGCGATTTTAGTTTGAGTGGGGAGTGGGGAAGAATTAGGAATTGGGCAGGGGGGGAAATGGCAGGACGCCCTCGCCTACGCCCTAGTAGATCATCAAGTTTGAATTGATGGATAAGTAAGTTTGTAGTAAGGACTAAAGTCCTTACTACGAACCTTCAAAACTAACTTGACAGCCTACTAGAATCAAAGTCCCCCTTTTTAATGGGGATCAAACCACATTTTCACCTAGCACAGAGATGTGTGTACACCTTAGCCTTGCAGGGGAGAGGTGTTTTTTGTATCCGTCGAACTCTACTTAATTTAGATCCTTAACTTTCCTCAATTTATCCCAATCGACCCGACTGGGATTAACGCATAAAGTATAGGAGTCCTGAAAAACGGATGGACTCGCACCAGACAAACAGGACAGAGCATTCATTAAAGCTTGAACTAAAACTCAAGCATGATATCTGCGATCGCAGCGACTGAATCCATGCACTGACTTGTAAATGCAAGTTATGCCTAGCGTGGTTCACTTGGCTGATATTGCCATGCTCTTTCACAAATATGACTGAAATTCTCAACTATTTATTAAGGAGATTCAATTATGTCAGTTACTCAAAACTTAGTATCAACTTCTCAGTCCAACCAAGCAACTCAAACCAAGAAATTTATGGCTCGCAAACCTTTAAAAATCGTGACTGCATTAATCGCTGCTACCCTTCCCTTTTTGGCGGTTACTTCTACCGATAGTATGGCTAATGCTGGAACTGTAAGATGTGTGAAAACAATTAAAGGTGTATCTGTGTGTGCCGAGTCTAGAGGACAAGGCTATGAGATTTACTCCAAGTTAGGGCCTGTTACCAGCCAAAAGCAATACATCGGTAAAGACGGTGGTTGTGCCACTTTCGGCACAGTGGATCTTGCTGGTACTCGCGCTCAAATTCGCGGTTGTATGAAAGTTCAGCCATTGCGAATGGAAGGTAAAGCAGAAGCTTGTTTTTTCAGAAAATGTAAAAGTGACAATTTCACTCTAAATTTTTAGTAGTCTTAAAGCACATAGAGAGAAACGATCAACTGGGATTGCTTCTCTCCGAGACGCTACCGCGAACACTTGCAATGACTTGATGATTCATTCACGAGTATCAAACATTCATCCAAAAATAAAAGGTGAAAGAATGACTTTTGCCTTTTGGTTCATCCTTTCACCTTTTTTATGTACCTGATGCTTATTTAATGTTAGCCTTTGCGTCCCTCACTGCGGCAAGAAAAAATAATCCTGTGAGAGGAATACTCAAACCCAGGATAATTGCTGTGGTTTGGAAGCCTAAATCTGGTTGTCCATAACTGAGTTCAAACACGGAGCCAACAGCTGCGATCGCACTTATGCAAGAGCCAAGGAGAAATAAACCGCTTTTTGGAGTTAAATACACTACTAGTCCACCCTATGCTACTGGTTTCACAGCCTGATACGAGAAGCCATTTTTAGATAACTCCTGTGCCAAAGTCAAGGAATTATCTACACGGTCTACAAATACTACACCGTTGAGGTGATCCATCTCGTGTTGAATGCAGCGTCCGAGTAAGTCAGTAGCTTTTAATGTCTGGGGACGGCCATTTTCATCTTTATAGGCAACTTCTACGACTTCCGGGCGTTTAACGTCCATATACACCCCCGGAATGCTCAAACAGCCTTCTTGAGCAGTACAAATTTCTCGGCTTACCTGTTTGATTGTGGGGTTAATTAATATCAGTGGTGGATTCGCTGGGTTATCGGGTTCGCAATCGATGACGATTAGTTGTTTATTAATTCCTACCTGGGGTGCAGCCAACCCAATGCCATCATTGCTGTACATAGTTTGTAGCATATCGCGGATCAATTGCCGCGTTTCATCATCTACTTTTGTGATCCGCTTTGCCGGTTGACGCAGCACGCGATCGCCTAAATAGTGGAGTTGCAAAGGTGGATTTTTTAACTTTTTTTTCTCAACAGCAATTTCAGAAGGCATGACTTTTGTCGGCTAGATTGTGCAAATTCCTACTAACCTAATTCTATCAATTTAGTTATTAGTCAGTGGTCAGTTGTTAGTTGTTAGTTGTCAGTTGTCATTAGTTATTCTTTGCTTCCCCTGCTTTCTTCGCCTGATTCTTCTACTCCCTCAAAACAGAATTGTCCAACCTTGTTTTTGAGCTTCTTTCCTGGTATAAGCAACACCGTCAATTTTGATGCCTTTGGCATCTAAGAGGGTAATAATACCACCATTATTGTCTAATTGAATACTATCGCTATCAATAATTACTCTGAGAACTTCACCAGGATGAATAACCCCATTCAGGCTTTGTTTGCGCTTGACTTTATCTGCTAATGACCAACCATTCAAGTCTACTTTTTCGGGTGAAATATTCATTAAAGTAACTGTCTCTTTCCCTACATCATCCCCTGGAGGATTTACTAATGCAGCTATAATCCGAATTGCCCCAGTTGTGACAATTGGTGTGATTGTATCTGTATCATCGATTCTGTTACCTGTAATATCGTCGGTATGGAATGCTTGAGACTGGAAGGCTAAGAAAATACCCACCCATTGATTCCGTGTTGGGTAGTGAATCAACAGTCCGCCATCTTGCCAAACACCGTTATCTTTTTTAAATTGGGCGGCGTTCCCCTGGTTCATGTGGATGTCATGAATACCGTTACCAGGGAGAAAACCGAAATATTTGTCTTTGATATCTATTTCTGGCCCCCACCTTTCACCAAAGGGATAGAGGATTGCGTCAGTAGAGGCGATCGCTCTGGCAATGTATAATTCCAACAATTCATTCAGGTCGTTGTCAGGCCCTGGTACATCATAAGGCAATGGCTTCATCTGTTTGGGGTCAAACAAATTCCCCCGAATATAATCTAAAGCAATCCCTCCTGGTTTTCGGGGCAATTCATAAAAGCCGAAATCTAACTCTAGCAATTCTTTAGTAATGGGATGGGAGAAATTTTCATCCACTAAATAAAGCAATTCTGAAGGGCTTTGCTTTGATTTAACGTTGATAGCAATCCGGTGTTTCTGTTTGTTGTCGGTGACAAGTACTTGGTAATGGGGACTAGGGCCTTCGCCCAATTTACGATTTAAAGCACGACTTTTCAGTACACCGTAATTCTTTAAGGGCATCTATTTCTCCTAGTTTTCAAGGTGCAAAATGCTACAACTGGATAGTTGCTGGATATTTAAGATAATTACTAGATATTACTGGAATTGGCTAGTACCCGATAGGGTGATTTTTGTAGATTGGGTAGTGAATCAGTAATCTAATATACTTAACCAATGAGGATAAGCATAAGAATTAATAGCTAATAATTTTGCGCCTCTATAAGTAGTGAATATCGATTCGGCGGTCACTTGAAGATTTGTCATCAACCGGAAATCCTCGCCATTTGCTTCTAAAGCTAGACTCCACCATGTATTATTTTGAATAAGCAACTCAGTAATTTCCAGACTGCAACCATTATCAATATTTTCATCACTAACCACTGGTTGCACTGAAAAATCAGGTAAAACTTGATAAGGCTGTAAATAACGAACTTTCTGCATAGTTACCCAGGAAGATTTGTCTAAAACTGTTGCAGGCTGAAAAATTTCTCCTGTGGAATCGCTACAAGTCCATTTAGCCCATTTTTCGGCTTTTCCGGCTACTAATTCCCCAAAACTCAATACACCTAATTCTGCTGTCCGCCATTTAACTTCTAAGTTACCTTGTCGGAGTTTAATTCCCAAAAAATCAGATTCAGGGACGTAGAGATACACATCGTCTCGTTTTTCTGGTGATTGCTCCTGGTTAATTAAACAATGCTGCTGAAACCAAACTTTTATATCTTCCGGTATTCTACCAGGATAAAACCAGCGCAATTCGTTACTTGTGAGCATAATATTGTGAGTTCTTTTTGGTCATGCGAAGCGAGCCAGTTGATGGGAGAATAAACATGAGAAATCATACTTACCTTAATATTGCTTCCAGCCTAAAGGAATCTGTAAAGATGTGGAAAAGAATTGCATTGATGTTGCTATTGGTGTTGACCTTTAGCTTAAGTAATCCTGATGTAGCCAAGGCGGCGGGATTTAAGAGCTTTGTAGACACTGCTGATGGCTATGAGTTTTTATACCCTAATGGCTGGTTGCAGGTAAAAGTTGCTAACGGCCCCGATGTGGTGTTTCACGATTTAATTGAAATTTCTGAAAATGTCTCCGTGGTGATTAGTCCCGTTCCCGATGACAAAACTTTAAAAGAACTGGGGACACCAACAGAAGTAGGCTACAAATTGGGAAAAGCCGCTTTAGCACCTCCTGATTCTGGTCGTTCGGCTGAACTAGTCAACGCTTCAGAGCGAGAAGTAGATGGTAAAACATACTATAATCTTGAGTATTTAGTGAAGTTGCCTAATCAGCAAGAAAGACATAACATTGCCAGTGTGGCTGTTAGTCGTGGCAAACTTTTTACCTTTAACGCGTCGATTCCTGAAAAACGTTGGCGCAAGGTTAAACGAACTATGGAAGATGTTGTAAGTTCTTTTTCAGTGTATTGATGGAGAATAAACGAATTTGAGTAAGGAGTAATGAGTAATGAGTAAGGAGTAATGAGTAAGGAGTAATGAGTATTTACTTATTACTTATAAAGCCTTCGTAAAACGACGGGGTTTTCAACCCGGTTTTCTGATAACTGTTGACTAATGGCTGTTGACAGTTATTAGTTATCAGATAAATGTACAAGTGAAATGCTTAACAGCGTATGAAAACTCCTCAATTTGTACTCGCTTCTGCTTCCCCGGCGCGTCGTCGTCTACTACAAACTGTGGGTATTGAACCAATAGTTTGTCCGAGTGATTTTGATGAGTCGCAAATTGAAGAAACTGAACCGGGACAGTTGGTGCAAATTTTAGCTAAATGCAAGGCGGAGACGGTAGCCCCACAGTTTGCATCAGGGTTGGTGATGGGGTGTGATTCCGTATTAGCTATTGATGGTAAGATTCACGGTAAACCAGTAGATGCTGATGAAGCGATCGCTCGTTGGAAATTGATGCGGGGTCAGGTTGGCAACCTTTACACTGGTCATGTTTTGATTGATAATACACAAGATACTACTTTAGTAAAGTGCCAAGTAACAAAAGTTTATTTTGCAGATATTAGCGATCGCACCATTCAAGCTTATGTTGCCACAGGTGAACCCCTCAAATGTGCGGGTGCTTTTGCCTTAGAAGGTTTTGGTAGTTTATTTATTGAAAAAATCGCCGGCTGTCATAGCAATGTTATTGGTCTAAGTTTACCTTTGCTGCGGCAAATGCTGGAGGAATTAAATTACGATGTTACTGATTTTTGGCAAAACGCGAGGGAATAGGGATTATGGGTGATGTGGAGACGTTGAAATGCAACGTCTCTACAGGAGTTCTTATTGTAATAACTTAAATCTTGCCAAAAACTAGAATTTTTCGGTTTCTTACTCTTTTTTTTCCTGTCCTAATTGACGTTGTAATTGTTTAAAAGCTTGATACATCTCTGGTAATCGACTATAAATAGCAGCCATTTTGAGATAGATTTTGTGAGGGATAGCTGGAGTCCCAGAGACAATTTCGCCTGGCTTGACATCGTGCAGAATACCTGTTTGAGCAGATGCGATCGCTCCATCACCCATTTTCGCTTGATTGGCAATTCCCACTTGTCCAGCTAAGATGACGCGATTACCTAATTTTACACCGCCAGCCATACCAGTTTGACCAGCGATCGCACAGCCAGCCCCGATTTGACAACCGTGGCCGATCTGCACGAGGTTATCAATCTTAGTATTGCGTCCTATCCGTGTTTCACCAACCGATGGGCGATCAACTGCGGTATTGCAGCCTATTTCTACACCATCCTCTAAAACTGTGTAGCCTGATTGTTGCATTTTGTACCAACCAGTGCGAGTAGGGACAAAACCAAAACCTTCTGCACCAATGACAGCACCACTATGAATGACGCAATCTGCACCAATTTGGCTACGTTCCTGGATAGTACAGTTAGCGTGTAAGATAGTGCGATCGCCTATCTTCACGTCAGGATAAATGACTACGTTGGGATAAATAATTACACCATCACCAACTTCTACCCCTGACTGAATTACTACGTGAGGGCCGATATAAACATCATTGCCAATTTTGGCGGTGGGGTGAATGACGGCGGTAGGGTGAATTTCTGGGGTTGGGATGTATGGGTGATAAAATAGGGCGATCGTTTGAGCAAACAACAATCGTGGTTCTGATGTCGCTATCCAAACAATACCCCGCTCTTGGGCTTGGGCTTGCATTGCTTCATCTCGTGGCAAAATCAAAGCACTAGCACTAGTCTCACCTATCAAAAATGCAAATTTCCCACCTTCTACATAGCTAAGAGTACCACTTGTAGCTTCATCAATAGCAGCTACTCCCGTGATCTCTGGATCATAGTCTGGGTTAAAAGTAAGGCTATGATCGTTAGTTGTAGGGTTTAATTGACCTATTATTTTACTGAATTTCATTGCTTAGTGTGTTCTAATCTAACAAGATTGAAACATAGAGATGTAGGAAGCAACACATTCATTAGCAAATTTCTGTAAAAACTTATGTTTAATTTTCAACTGCACCGATTCCCAATACATCAAGATATTGTTGAGCAACAGTTTCTATGGTGAATTTCTGCAACCAATCTGCATCTACAGTTTTAAAATCACCTGATAGTACACTAGAAATTGCTACAGCCATTTCTTTGTAGTTACCCACAGGTACTAAATGCCCATACTTACCATAATCAAGAATTTCCCCAGGGCCGCTTTGACAATTGGTAGAAACTACAGGTGTACCCACGGCTAAAGCTTCAACAACTACATTGCCAAAACCTTCCCAAGCCGAGGATAAAACAAACACAGATGCTTTAGCCATATAAGCATAAGGATTTTCTGCAAAACCAAGCATTGCTACATCATCTTCTAGTCCCAACTCAGTTATCAAATTCTTTAGTTTATCCGCCTCATCACCTTGACCTAAAATAACTAATCGGCATCGGTGAACTTGTTTTACAAGAGCAAAAGCTTTGATTAAAGTAGGGAAATCTTTTTGTAATTTTAATCTCCCCACTCCTAAAACTATTGGAGGTTCACCTGGTTGGAACCAAGGGTGATTTAACGGTTCTTGAGACTTCTCCCATATACTAGAAGTTATGGCAGGATTATAGATGACTGATACTCTTTGCTGATCTAAACCAGTTATTTGCATTACATCTTGAGCTACACCTTGGGATATGGCAACAATACCATCAGCCACTAAAGGATACAAAAATTTAGAGAAATAAGGAATCCAACGTAATTTATCAGTTGCTTTTGCTGAATGCAAAGACAGAGTGTTATCTTCGCGTACAAAGACTCGGGTAGAAGTAAACGCTAATAATTTAGCTAGTAAAGCAACCTCAACGTGAGGATGCACAGTAGCCATTAATACGGAAGGACGTTCTTTTCTTAAGTAACGGATTAATGGCAAAATTCCATTTTTAAATGGTAGTTTCGCTTTCAAATCAGTAATCCTCACTTCTGGTGGCACTTGAGATAGGTAAGGACCTGATACACTGTTCAGCACTAAATCAACATTAATACCCCGTTTTACAAAGTCTTGCATTAAGTTGACATATATTCTTTCTGCGCCTCCACCATGAAGATTGTAGGTATAAAAAGCAATTTGAGGCTGATATTTAGACATATTTAGCAATCTCAGTTACTGACTTTGACTAACTTTTGGAAAATGCGAAAAATTTATCCTTGCTAAACACACATTTAACAGCCCAGATATTAAATGCTAATGACATTAGAGAATGAGTAACTAACACAGTGATAGCTACCCACAAGACACCCCATTTCACTGCTGCTATTAAAGCGATGCCAAATATTGCTGTATAAATTACATCAAAATAGAGCATGAGATGAGTTTTATCTATTGCTTTAAAAAGAGTACTTGATGCCCATCTAAAACTAAGTGGAATAACTGAAACACAAATTATCATCAAGACGGGAGTTGCTTTTACCCATTTCTCTCCAAATATAATTGGCACATAGAATGGAGCCAAAAATGTCTGTAGAGAAACTATTATAACTACAAATATACTTAGTGATTTTAAACTACTGAAGTAGCGCTTTTTCAATTGTTGATAATCATCTTTGACAGCACAAATATGGGGATATAAAGCTGACATAAAAGCATATACAATATTAGATGTAATTCCTACACCAGCATTAAATGCAAAATAATAAATTCCTAATTGTTCAATACTCAAGAACTTTCCTACTATTAAGTAGTCCATGTTGAATCTAAGTTTGTTTAGTAATTCAACACCAAGCATATTTGTACCGAAACTAGAAACTTGTTGCCATTGTTCTAACTTAAAAGATTTAGGAGGTTGCCAAGAATAATTTATTTGATTGATTATAATTAATATGGGGGTAGATAAGACCATAGCCCATACTATAGACCATAAGCCCATACCCAACAGGGCTAAAACTACGGTAATAAGATTATTAACAAATGACTGTATGGCACTACCCAAAGCTCTAATTTTTAAACGATTTTCTCGTTCAATCATGGCAGATTGAACCAAAAAAAATGGATACATCAAGTAAACTAAAGCCAAGGTACAAATTGGCAAAACTAGCTGTTGGTTGCCATAAAAATAAGCTACGGGAAAAGCAGCTAAACATTGTACAACAAACACAGATATGCAGAGAATCCAGTTCAGCCAATAAGATGTATCACAGATAGTTTTGACATCTTTTTCTTCGGCTTGAACAATTTTCGCACCGATTCCACCTCTGAGAGTAAAAACAATAGCAAATTCATACACTGTATAAACAATTGCCATTAGACCGTAGTCTTGCGGACTAAACATCCGAGCTAGTGTAACTGTTGTCCCTAGTCGGAATATTCTATTAACCAATTCTGCTATCCATAACCACCCAATGTTACGGACAAATTGGCTAGATAATTTCTGTTTTACTTTACCGATAAGCATCTGATTGTAGCCCTGTGTTTCCCAGTGGATGATATTGAATAATTATTCTGGTTGTATCGATGAAATTATTTTGCTACTTTTCTGAGCATTGAGCCTGATATGAAATGAGATAAATTAATGCAATTTTTATAGAATTGAAAACCAAACAACCGTATTAATGAAATAGCTATGGAAAGTCGGATATAATTGCGCGAAAATACTAATTGTGGAAGATGTGCGATCGCTTGTTGTCTAAAATGAATTGCTTGTTGATAGTTTCTACTATCAATTGCTTTCCAAGCTAAGTAAAGATTTAGAGAGCCATAACTACGATTTCTTAAATGTAGTATTTCGGTGGGAGCAGAAGCAAAAGCTCTCTCTATAACTATGCGACAATTTTTTAGCATCACACTAAAGTCTTTAGACATATTTCCTTGATGCTGTCTATAAAGTACTAAAGGTTCTTTAATTACCGCAAAAAGATATTTAGAGGCAATTCTTAACCACATATCTCTGTCTTCATTTGAAGACAAATTTATATCAAATAATCCGACATTATCAAAACAATCACGACGAATTAGAGGATTACTACCACTGGCAACTACATTAACTTCTAAGAGGGTTTGCCAAACATTACCTTCTGCATGGTGTGCAACAATCCGACCTGTGGGTTTACTATACTGATCTATTAATGCTGTCCATGTATACACTAACCCAACTTCTGGATTTGCCTCTAAACAAAGCACTTGTTTTTCTAATTTAGTCGGTTCCCAAAGGTCATCAGCATCTAATAAAGCTATGTAATCACCTTGAGCATATTGAATTCCTGTGTTACGTGCGCCGGATAAGCCTTGGTTTTCTTGTGAAATCAATTTTACTCGCGGGTCTTTTACGTTTTGAGTAAACCATTCTTCTGTGGCATCTGTACTACCATCATTAATAACTAAGACTTCAAAATCTTTAAATGATTGGGATAATACACTATTTATTGTTTCTGGCAAATATGCTACAGAATTATAGGCAGGAATAACAACAGAAACTTTTGGCATATTACATCTCTTAAATACAAAATTTTTGACTTAGCAATCAAACAGCTAATTTAAGATTTGTTGGTGGGTTGTGAAACAGATGAAACACGCCGACGTAGAGCATACATTAACTGGACAAACTGGTTGTATCCATTAGGACTAAACCTTTTCATGATAGCGATCGCTACACTTAGACGAATATACTCTTTAGAAAAGATTATTTTAAAATCATGTTTAAGAGCTTGGCGACGAAATAAGTCTGCTTTTTTATAATCTTTATCTTTGCTCTGTATACATTTCCAGGCTATTAGTAAGTTCAGATTACCATAACTACGGTTTCTGAGGTGTAAAACTTCAAAGGGTGCAGATTGAAATGCTTTTTCGATAATTGTGCGAAAGTCGTGCAGCAACTTAGGATAATTTTTGGACTTATTATTAGAGTGCTGACGATAACTAACTAAAGGCTCTTTAATAACTGCAAAAGGATAACAAGCTGCAAGACGCAGCCACATATCCCAATCTGGTGCAGCATCAATACTAGTATCAAATAAACCTACATTTTCAAAACAATGGCGACGAATCATCGGTACACTGCCACATTCGATGAGGTTACGCTCTGTAAATTTCTCCCATACCTGGCCTTCTGCATTATGTTTAACAATTCTACCTGTTGGTTTTCCAGCCTCATCTATGTAAGCTACCCAGGTGTAAACTAAAGCTACCTCTGGTTTTTTTTGCAAAGCTTCTACTTGTTTTTCTAGTTTAGTTGGTTGCCAAAAATCATCAGCATCCATAAATGCAATAAACTCACCTTGTGAGTGTTTTATACCTGTATTTCTAGCTCCTGACGAGCCTTGATTTACTTGAGTAATAAGTTTAATACGTGGGTCTTGTAATTGAGATACCCATTGTGCAGTTTCATCCAAACTACCATCATCAACGATTATTACTTCAAAGTCATCAAAGGTCTGTTTGGCAAGACATTTGATAGTTTCGGGAAGATAAGTAATGGCATTATATGCTGGAATGACTACAGACACTTGTGGCATAGATTTTAATCTCAATGTTTAAAATTTGGTAACATCATGAAAACACTCAAATCCTATAAAGACAAATGATGACTGGGAATAATTGTGATTCTAGGCTTTAGCTAATTTAGGCTTAAAAATTAAGAACAGTGGTTTTTCTATATAAGTATAAAAAATACATCCAATAAAGGTAGCCACAAAGACAAGAAGAAATCCTAAAATATTCAAACTTAAAATGTCTTGTGTAATTGCTGGATAAATTTTCAAAACAATTTTTGTGAGATTATTAATAATAAATCCATGAACTAAATAGATAGAATATGAGGCATCACCAATGTAAACAAGCCAATTAGGAATTTGAATATTGTTTCTATTTTCCCAGGATGCACATCCTAGTACCAAGAAAGTGGACGGAATACCAAAAGAAATTATTGTTGATAATTTTATGATGCCGTAGTAAGAATTAACTGCTGAAAAAGTATATAAGAAAGCCCCTAGAAAAATCAGAGGCATTCCCAAATTAATTTTACGTGTAGAAAATAAATATGCTGCACAACAACCTAGTGCAAATTCTAAGTTATAAGAATTAAATAAAAAATTTAGTAACAAGCTTTCTTCTGGTATATTAATCACATCCATGAAATTACTAATTGTCATTAATAACCAAGCAAAAACTATTGGATAAGAAAATTTTCGTGGCAAAATAATTAATAAAGTAAACACTAGGTAAAATAACAATTCAAAGCTTAAAGTCCAGCTAACCCCTAAAAAACTATCGGAAAGAATATTTCTATCTTGGGGCAATAATAAAAAAGCTTTAATTACTTCAACAATATTTCTTTGGTTGATATCAGCTTCATAACTGGGAAGTAGATTTAAAGATAATTTGAGTGATAGAATTAGCCAGTATATAGGGTATATTCTAGTAAACCTTTTAAATAAAAATGATTGAATTTTGTTTTTATGTCCAATGTCATGTTGGTGAATATACAACATAATAAATCCACTTAATACAAAAAAGAAGTCTACCCCAGAGCCACCAAAATTAAATATTCTAAAGAAAAAATCTTGTTCATAGTTTTGATTAAATATTAAGTTGCAATGGACTAGGACTATTAAGATGGCGGCTACTCCACGTAAAACTTGGATAGTATAAAGCCTTTTTTTGGATTTGGGATGATTATTCATTGGTTCCCCTCATTTTATTAATGTTTATCTGTGATGAAGATTGGGCAATTTCTTAGGACTGTACAGTCATCTAGAGTTTTGTATTTGGTACTAATCCAAGCAGCTACTGCTATGTAAAGTGAAGCAATAAAATAAAAGTTATACCATAAGAGGTATGTTAGACTGAAAGCGTAACACACCGATTAATATTACGAAAAATTTACCATAAGTGGTAATCAAACTTTAGGTAAAATATAGTTACTCTTATTCTGTCTTTCTACTAAATCAGCAAGTGTCTCATAAGCAAGATAGCCGGATTCAATTTGTTTTTGCGCTGAATTCAAAAGTGGAATTTGTAAATATTCTGCTTTTTCCCAAGCGTCTTGAATACTCTGTGAAATTTCCTCTTTTAAGGTATTTGGATAATTACTAAAAAGAATAACTTTACAGCCGACTTCAAACTGATCTGCTAATCCTAAAAACTTCTCTTGATAATATTTAGAGCTAGCTAAAGCCACCACAGGTATACCTTGTGATAATGCAAAAACACCTGCATGATAACTACCAGTAACAACTACACGGCAACGCCCTACTTGTTGAATAACTTTCAATGGTGAATCTAATCCTTGTCCATCTTCATCCAGATTCAAAGCTCTGGCTGTAGCCACATCTGATTCCTCATCAACCAATGAAATTGGTGTAGAAATTAGCTTAGTATTGAAAGCTTTTGAAGCTTCTACTAATGCTTCTTTGATACAATTAAATGCTTCGCGCTCAATATTTGAATAGTTAGACATTCTAATATTGACACCAATAGCATCTCCTTGTTTATCTCTGCGATTTTGATAGGCAAGTTCAACTGCATCATCACCCGTGATAGCAATCTGGTTCTTAGTCACACCGAAAGACTTCAGTAAAGGAACACTAGTAATTTGCTCTCGAACTGCAATTAAATCTACTTCAGAAAGTAGGTTTGTTAATTTTTTACGAAACAATTGATCTTTTGTTGGGCTAAAGCCATGACCCAAAATAGCAGTAGTTTTTCCTGCATTATTAGCTAATTTCACTAAGTCTATAACAGATATAGCGTGATATTTAAATGCGTCTACACCTAAATATCCACCACCTGCTGTTACAATCAGGTCAGCTTCATCAATAATCTGTTTGATTGCTTGGTTAAACTGATATTTGTGTCCTACTAAAAAGTCACTTGTTTTCCTTTTGATAGCTGAAAAATAGTCACCATGATACTTGTTTTCAATGGGAATTGCACCTGGACAATATTTGTTTAATTCCTCCGCAGGTACATCTGTGAATACTTTAATTTGCGCTGTGGGGAAAATTTTATTTAGCCTTTGTACAGCAACCTGCAACATAGCTAAATCGCCCATATTTTTGAGGTGATGGCTACCATTTTCAACTACAATTCTCATGTTCAACACCTTATTGAGTTTACAAAATTTTTAGCTAACTTTCCGAATTACTTGAGATAGGAAACAGATACATCCTTCACAAAAACATTTCTAGCAGCCCAAACACCAAAAACTAATGCCATTACAGAGTGAACTACGAGAACAGTTATAGCGACACCAAATATACCCCATTGGACGGCTACAAGTATAGAAGCAGCAAAAATGAAAGTATAAATGATATCAAATGACAATAGTAAATTTGTTCTATCTGTAGCTTTTAGGAGGGTAGAATTTGCCCATCTAAATGTTAAAGGAACAACAGAAATACATATAATAATTAAAATTGGTATGGCTTTTATCCATTTTTCACCAAAAATGATGGGTACATAAAATGGTGCTAAGGATGTTTGTAGAGTCACAATAAAAGTGATCACAAAAAGCATTAATTTAAGACCATGAATATAAGTTTTTTTCATCTCATGATAATTTTGCCGCACAGCACAAATTTGAGGGAATAAAGCTGATATAAATGAATAGGCTACATTAGAAGTAATGCCAGATCCAGCATTAAAGGCGAAATAATAAAGTCCTAATTGTTCAATACTTAAAAATTTTCCTATTATTAAATAATCAGAGTTAAGTCTGATTTTATTTAATAATTCTATACCTAATATATTTCTACCAAAATTCACTATAATTTCCCATTTTTCGAGGGAAAACTGTTTGGGGAATTTCCATTTTTCATATTTTCTTGTGATAATAATCCAAGGTACATTAGATAATACTATTGCCAAGACTATAGACCAGATACCCATACCTAACAATGCTAAGGATACAGTTATTAGGTTTGTTAAAAATGACTGGACAGCATTACAAATTGCTATAATTTTTAGCCGATTTTCTCTTTCAATTAGAGCAGCATGAACTGTGAATAAAGGTAAAGTTAAGTAGGATATAGCAGTTACACAAATTGGTAAAACAAGACTGTTGTTTTCATAAAAATTAGCAATAGGAAAAGCTAATAAACATTGAATACAGAAAAGGGAAATACCCAATATCCAATTTAGCCAGTAGGATGTATTACATATAGTTGCGAGGTATTCTTGATCTGCTTGAATAATTTTTGCACCAATCCCCCCTCTTAAGGTGAAAGCATTGGCAAATTCAAAGATTGTATAAATTATCGCCATTGCTCCATAATCTTGGGAGCTAAACATTCGAGATAGAGTGACAGTTGTTCCTAAGCGAAAAATACGGTTTACTAGTTCTGCTGTTCCTAGCCAACCAACGTTGCGGATAAATTGACCAGATAATAATTGTTTTATCTTGTTGATTATCATTAGAATTGTGTTGATATTGCCAGGTAAAACTTATACAAGTATTTTGTTGTGTAACCAGAAATATCAGGTAACAGCACCCAGAACTAATCTTCGTAAGTTGCGTGTGAGCGATCGCAAGTTATCATAGCCTTGAGAACCCAATAGGCTCATAATCACGATAGCTACACTCAAACGTAAAAAATAGGTTGTGAAAAAAATCTGTGGGTAATGTAAAAGAGCCTGGCGACGATATTTTATGGCTTCTTGGTAATTTTTTTCATCCATACAAGTCCAGGCTGTATATAGATTTATCCATCCATAGCTACGATTTCGCAAGTATAGTAACTCGGTTGGCGCTGATTCAAAAGTTTTTTCAAAAACTCGGCGGATATTTTTGAGCATTTTGGGACGATTTTTGCTCATACTTTGTGAGTGTCGGCGATAGAGTGTCAGTGGTTCTTTGACTACTGCAAAATGATAATGAGCAGCTAGTCTTATCCACATATCACGGTCTTCAGAACTGGTTAATTCTGCGTCAAATAAGCCTACTTTGTCAAAACAAATACGGCGAACCATCGCCGAACTACCGTTAGATATTTTGTCATTGACAACCATTTGTTCCCAGACATATCCTTCGACATTAGACGCTACTATCACACCTGTAGGTTTGCCAGTTTCATCAGTCCAGGCTGTCCATGTATAAACTAAACCAGCTTGTGGTGAATTATCCAAACATTTTACTTGTTTTTCTAATTTAGTCGGCAACCATAAGTCATCAGCATCAATAAAGGCTATGTATTCTCCAGATGCGTGAGTAATCCCAGTATTACGCGCTCCCGATAATCCTTTATTTTCTTGTGAAATTACTTGCACTCGTGGGTCGGTAATTTTGGTAGTCCATTCGATAATATTATCTGTACTACCATCATTAATAATTAAGATTTCTATGTCGGTAAAGGTTTGCTGTAAAACACTTTCCAATGTAGCTGGAAGGTATTTCATGGCATTGTAGGCGGGAATTACAACAGATACTTTTGGCATAATTTATTAAATGGATTTAATGAAGATTTACAGAGTATTTAAGGTATTAAAGCTAGGATATTTCTTCGCAAGGAACGACTAATATTTCTGACTCCATCTAAGCCTGAAGAACCAAATAGACGGGTGACAATTATGGCAAATTTTTGAGATAAGCCAGACTTAGAATAAATTACTTGAGGATCATTGGCGTAGGCTTGTTGACGATAATAAAGAGCTTGTTCATAGTTGCGGTTATCTAAAGCTCTCCATGCTAAATATAAATAAACTAAAGCATAGGCACGTTGCTTTAGTTTCTGTAATTCTGGTGGTACAGATTTAAAGGTTTTTTCGATCACAGATTGATTTTCTCGAAAAACGCGATCGCAGTTTTTTGACATACTACTACGATGTTGTCGATAAAGAGTTAATGGTTCTTTAATTAAGCCAAAAGCATAACGATATGCAATCCGAATCCACATATCCCAATCGGATGAACCACCCATTTCTGGATCAAATAAACCTACTTTTTGAAAACAAGAGTTGCGGACTAAAGGAGAGCTACCACAGACAACAGTAGGACATTGAATAATTTGCTGCCAAACATTACCTTCGGCATTAGTTTTAAGTACAGTTCCTGTAGATATTCCATCCTCATCGATTAACATGACCCAAGTATCCACTAAGCCGACTTCTGGATTCTTATCTAAATAAGAGACTTGTTTTTCTAATTTGCTTGGTTCCCAAAGATCATCAGCATCTAAAAATGCTATATATTCACCTTTGGCTTCTATTACACCTGTGTTGTGTGCGCCAGTTAAGCCTTGGTTTTCTTGGGTAATTAAGCGGATTCTAGAATCTGTGAGACTGGACACCCAGTCAATAATATTGTCGGAACTGCCATCATTAATTATTAATATTTCAAAATCAGTAAAGGTTTGTTGAAAAACTGTTTCTAATGTTGTTGGCAAATAAGCCATTGCATTGTAAGCCGGAATCACTATAGAAACTTTTGGCATATTTTTCTACTTAATTTTTTGATAATTTTGAATAGTGTCTAAAATTAAATCACGATAGCTGAGTGATATGTTTTTCCAACTAAAACTTAGAGCATTCTGGCGCGGTTTCACTTGCCAATATTGAGTTAAAATTTCTCCAATAGCCGCAGCATAAATATCAGGGTTAGTCACATCACAGACTATGCCAGCATCACCAACAATCTGACGACGCATTTGATCATCGGTAGCAACTACAGGTAAACCACTAGCCATTGCTTCCACATAAGCCAGTCCAAATGGCTCATCAATTGAAGGTAGGGTAAATACGTCTGCACTGCGATAAACTTCCGGCATTTGTTCATAGGGGAAACTTTGAATACGAAAACGCTCCTCCCCTAATAATTCATTACCTTTGGCTTGGAAGAAATCACGATCAATACCATCACCACATAATAATAAACTCGCTTGGGGTAATCGTGCGACTGCCTGCATAGCCAATTCGATCCGCTTATGGCTATTACGCTTGAGAGAAGCGACACACAAAACAATAGGTTTTGGCAAACCAAAATCTATGTGATTTCCTTCTGGTGTGAACTTCTCAACATCAACACCATTAGGGATAATAGTTACATTTTGGTTCGGTTCTAAACTACGAACAAATGCTGCTGTTTCTTCGGAAAAAACTACTAATTGATCAGGATGAAAACGCAAGTTACGTGTTAATGATTTCCCTCCTCCCATTAAGCCGACGTGTTCAGTAAAAAGTATTGGTGTACCTTTGATAGCTCGTACAAAAGATGCCATTGCTAGTCCACCATAATCATTACAGGGAAATATCAAATCAGCAGGTTTCGTTAATAGGTGAATGGCGCAAGGTAAAAAATTGCTGAAGTGTTCAATCACTATTTCTGGATGGCTAGCAAATTTATTTACGATTCCAGAAATAAGTGGATGACGCACAATTTTAAAAGCTTGTGTGCGCGATATACCACCAGACGGGGAGGAAAAAGAGCCACAATCAACGCCACTCAAAAGTTCCACATCGAAGTAGGAATTGAGATATCGCGCTAATTCGATGGCAAAAATTTCTGATCCACCACTCCAATTTACTCCGGCACTAGGATGTACCAACACAACCCGATAACGCTTTTTGTCTGGTGATGTTGGTAGATAATTGTTGTTCTTATAATCAATGACTTGCTGTTTCATTATTATCTATCAAAATAAGCTTTCATTGACTAATCAAGCATTGGCTATTTTTTTAGGTTTAAAGCTGATAATCAATGGCTTTTCAATCAAAGAAAAAACTAGGCAGCCAAACATGATAGAGATACAGGATATTACCAGACCAAAGCTATTGAGCAAGAAAATATTTTCAGTAATATTGGGATAAATCTTCTGGACAACTTTACTAATGTTATTGATAGCAAATCCATGTGCTAGATAAATAGAATAAGATGCGTCACCTATATACACCAGCAATCTAGGAATCTGAAGATTTTTTACATTTTCTATGTAGGCGAAACCTAGTAAAAGTAACATAGAAGGAATGCCAAAGGTAATTACTTGGGAAATGCTGACGATTTGGTGATAGTAATTTATTGCTGATAAGGTATAAAGGAAAGCTCCTACAGATATTAGTGCCATCCCCCACTTAATTTGGTATTTGGCAAACAAATAGGCTGCTAAACAACCTAGAGCAAATTCGATATTGTAACTACTGAAAACGAAATTAAGAATTAAACTATCCTTTGGTAATGGCATGATTCCCACAAAATTTGCTAAGACACCTAAGAACCAAATACTAACTATTGGGTAAGCAATTCTGCTAGAGAAACCAATGAATAGAGCAAAAATTAGGTAAAATAGAATTTCATAACTTAAAGTCCAACTTACACCTAAGAAGCTACTCGAAAGAATGTTTCTATCTTGGGGGAATAAAGTAAACGCTTTGATGATTTCGATAAAGTTCCTCTCGGTAGATTCTGGATTGTAAGAAAAAATGAAAGAAGCAGACATTTTTAAAATTAAAAATACCCAATATATAGGGTAGATACGAGCAAATCTTTTGAATAAAAAAGGAAATAATTGGCTACTATGACCAATTTCGTATTTATGAATATAGACAATAATAAATCCACTGAGTACAAAGAAAAAATCTACACCTGAACCACCAAAATTAAATATCTTAAAGAAAAAGTCTTTACCATAATTTTGATTAAATATCAGGTCGCAATGAGCAAGTACTACTAATACTGCTGCCAAACCACGTAATAATTGGAGAGTATAAAGTCTCTTCTTAACTTGGGAATTATCAGGCATAGATTCTCCTCATTTTCTCTCAATACTAGGCTAGGAATTGACAGTTTTTTATGTTGTTGGCTTTGTATTCCAATCCCAACCGGCGACTGCGATTAAAGTGAACCAATAAAAGAACAGCATGGTATGACTCCAGATATTTTCAGTAATCATACCTACTGGCATTGTTAAAATCAGTGCTAACAAAATCAAGCACAGACTATTTTGGGTTTTATTAGAGAGCGATCGCTTCATTAATTCGACAATTCGCCCTATCTGTACGCCAAAAAAGGCGATAAAACTCACTAACCCGATAATTCCGCCTTCTGTTAACGCCCGGACATAATCGTTATGTGCGTATAAACCATTACTGGCAATATGTGTAGTTACCCCCAACCCATAACCTAGAAGTGGGTACTGTTTCCATGCTTCTAGTAATTCGTGCCACTGAGCAATCCGCCAGTTGAAGCTGTTATTGTCGCTATAAGACAGGAGAATCGCTCGCCAGATATCTATATCGGGATTCAGAAGCGGTGTTTGTCCTATTGATTCTAGGCGTTGTTGTCCAAACTCTGTACTACCAAAGAGAATGATGACTAAACTCAAGAAAAATACTGCGCCGATCAGTTTCAATAAACTTAACCGGGGAGAAATGAACACCAGAATAAATACTGCCAACATCATCAAGCTAAACAATGCCTTTGTGCTGACATAAAAGAAGGCAAGTAAGCCTAGCAAAAGTAGCCAAGGCCAGCGTACTTTAGTTATAGTTATCTTCCAGGTGGTAAGACCAATAAACAATAATAAGAAGGTGGCAAAACTATTGGGATGCCCAATACTGCCTCTAATCCGAGAACCTTCCGATAAAGCTTCGCCAATCCCAGACAAAGGTGCAAAATGGGATGGCAAAATTCCCGGCACAAACATTTGCAAAAGTGCGATCGCCAGAGGTATGACTAAAGCCCAAAACAGCATATTGATCAATGTTTCCGGGTGAATCCGTCCTTTTAGCTGCATGACTAGTAAATAAACCATCAGCCAGGAAAACAAGCGAACCCATTCTCGTAGACTAGTTCCGAAAACAGAACCATCTAGTCCTAGACCACCTATAGGCAAAAGAACTAGCCACATTGCCTGAAAAAACATCCAAGCAACCAGAAACCACCACAACCAATCAGTATGTACAGTACGTTTCCGAAATAAAAGTACTGTGACGTAAAGCAAGGTGAGTATGTCAATGGCGATCGCAAAAGCAGAGGGTAGGGGTGGAGAAATGATACTATCTATAGCGCTGCGAATAATCAAAGCACTCAACACGGCTTGCTCTAGGTTTCTGAAAAACACAGCCAGTATCACTAATGAAACTATTGCTAAACCAGGTAAAACTGGACTAGCACTGGCAGCAAACCCCGCAATTAAACCGACAATTACCACTCCCAGCCAGATGGCTACAGCAGAAAAGTTAATTGAGCGCTGATAATTATTCCACATATTCAGTTCGAGCTAGAATCGTTGGATGAATTTCTGGCGCTACTACCCAGGGATTTTATTCGCTTCAAGGGTCTAGATAATATCGAGGAATATTCCTCTGATGGATAGCGATAGTACTTTTCTGTTCCACTCGTCATGCCATTGACGACTACTCCCAAAATCGGGATACGATTTTGGTTGAGTTCTGATACAGCTCGTTGTAATACCTCTTTGAGGGTAAAACCTGGGCGTGTGGTAAGGATGACTCCATCACTCATCTGACTCAATGTGGAAGCATCAGCGCAGGCGCTCAAAGGTGGAGTATCGATAATCACTAAATCGTAGCGTTGTGCTGCTTCGGCCACCAACGCCTTCATCGCCTCTGACTCTAGCAACTGTGAAGGTCTTCCCCTTAATTCCCCACAAGTCAACACCGAAAGATTTTCTATCTCCGTTGACTGCACCGCATTCAGTAAAGGTCTTGTCCCATCAATTACATCTGTAATTCCTGGTTTGGGTGGTAGGTTAAACAGCGTGTGTTGTGATGGCTTACGCAAATCTGCATCTATAATTAATGTCCGTCGAGATAACATGGCGGCAACAGCAGCCAGATGTGATACTATGACTGACTTACCTTCTCCAGAGAGGGGACTGCTAACAACTATCACCTGCAAATTGTCAAGATTGCGGAACTCCAGGTTCTTTAAGAGCATCCGGTAAGGTTCAACCAAACCTAAGTCATCGAGAAATTGTTCGGCTGGTTCTAGACTAAGTTTGGTAGCAGGTAGACGCGGTAATACTCCCAACAACGGTAGTTGCAGTAACTCTTCGGCTTCTGAAGCATCGTGTAGGGTATTATCCATCAGTTCTAATAGCAATACCAAACCTACAGCTAAGATACTGCCAAAGAACCCAGCGATAACGAGTACAACTGTATGCTTGGGAGATGAGGGTAAATCAGGGACTCCGGCGGTTTCAATAATGCGGATATTGCTAACTTTCTGCGCCTCAGCAATTTGTGCTTCTTCGAGTTTGCTTTGGAGAAACTTGAGTGATTCTGAGGCCTCTTCTCGTTGACGGGTGAGGACAGTCAACGGTTGCTGTTGAATTGGGATGAGTGCCAAACGATTTTGAATATCGGCTCTCATTCTCTGGATAGCATTCAGCTTATTTTCTACTGCCAAACGCGTAATATCGTTAGTGATTAACTCAGAGATGAGGTTTTGACTAATTTGGTCATTTGCCAAATCGTTAAAATTAGCTGTTTGATTACTAGATGACACTCTAGGCATTTGTTGTCCATACAAAGCCCGAATTTCATCTCTTTGCTGGATTAGATCCAAAACTGTGGGATGAGCTTCTTTAAATTTGGTGCGTGCTTCTATGAGTTTGGTTTCAACATCAGTTAACTTGGCTCGTAAGACTTTTAGTTGTTCGTCTTGACCTTCTCTCACGGAGGCGTAGGCGCTACTGATGTTTTTCGCATCTGTTACTTGACGTAAAGATGCGTCGCGCGATCGCGTTTCCTGAAGTTGCGCCGCTAGGGTACGTTCTTGATTTTCCAGTTCCGCCAAACTACCCACTAAGCTTCTGGTTTGGTCATCGGCAGCCACAACACCGCTTTGTTGTCGGTATTTAGTTTCCGCTAATTCTGCTTGTAGTAGGCGTTGGCGCGCTATGGGGACTTTCTCTGCCAAAAATTGTCTGACCTTAGTAGCTTCGGAACTAATGGTTTTGATATTTTCTTCAACCATTGCCTGAGAAAGAGCATTGAGAACCTGAGCAGCTTGATTGGGATCTAAACTTTGATATCTCAACTCTAAAATGTTCGTCGCGGGGACTATGACCACCTTCAAATTTGACCTGATCTCTGAAGGTGATAGTTCTTTTTGAGTTGAACTATTTTTTATCTGCGGATTGAGTTGCGCGATCGCCTGTTGCAACACAGTTTGTGACTTCAGCAATTCTGCTTGGTCTGCCAAGGGGTTACGCCCAACGCCTGTAGAAGATATCTGTGTTAAGTCACGACCTAATTCAGATACACTTGCCTTTTTATCATCCAGCATCAATCGTGCTGATGTTTCATATAAGCGTGGTGTCACTTGCAAGTAGGCAAATGATGCTCCCATGACAGCAGCAAAAACAGTCAGAGCCGGAAAGCCTCTGCGCCCCAAGACTGCTAATAAGGTTGAAATGCCTTTTCCCATTACACATACCCTAGTTTCTTTAGGAAACATTTGTAATTCGTAATTCGTAATTCGTAATTAAGAATTTAGGAGTTACGAATCCAAATATTCTTCATTTTCATGGCTGAATTTTGCAATTATTCTTTGCTCCCAACCCTAGCTAGACTAACTGCTTTAGGCTGCGATGTACCTAATGGTTGAGATGAGTGCAAAAGTGTTTTGTATAACTTGAGGTTTTCCGCAGTGATATGTTCCCAACTATAATTTAATTGGATATTTCTTTGGGCATTCTTAGCCATTGTGGCTATTTCTTGGGGGTGGTGAATTGCCCAATCAAGGGAACTAACTAAAGAGTCTGTGTTACCAGCTTCAAATAGGGTTCCCATACCTCCATTAATTAATTGTTGGTGCGGCAGAATGTCACTAGCAACTACTGGTACACCTTCTTGCATTGCCTCTAGCATTGCTAAAGGTAAACCCTCTAAATCAGAGGGTAAAACAAACATTCCAGCACTACGCACAATTTCCCATAAACGGGGTCCTCGGAGTTCACCTGCAAAGATAATATTGGGATTATTAGCGACTTTTTCTAATAATTGGGCGGTATAGGATTGGGTATCACTGACACCTCCAGCCAATACTAGTTTCCATCCAGATGGTTGTAATTTAGAGAAGGCTTCAATTAGTAAGTCGGGACGCTTTTCTGGAACGATTCTGCCTAAAAATATCATGTAACGTCCTGGCTCTAGACCGAGTTTTTTACCATAGGTAAAATTGGGGTCTGATTCACCATAGCCTGCGGGAGCATTAGGGATATAAACTGTCTCCCGTCCATAAGTTTCAGCAAAGTAGGTTTTCAGAGCATCGGAGACAACAACCATTCCGTGTGCAAACCGGACTGCTGCCTTTTCTCCAGTTTGAATCAGGCGAGTAGAGAAATTGCCCCATTTGGCACGTTGCCAATCTAAGCCCTGACAAGTGACTACAATTTTTGCTGAATTGGCAATTTTGGGTAAAAAGGTGAATAGAGAGGGGCCTAAAGCATGGAAATGTACGATATCATATCTTTCTGCTGTCGCAGCGATCGCTCCTAATGCAGAGGTGACAAACGCATCAGCTCCCCTGACATCCATTCCAGGCAAGGAAATAACTCGCACACCTTGAAAGTCATAATTTCCCAGCCAAGGAGTATCAGTATAGGAAGAACGAGCATATAAATCTACACTATGACCTTGTGCCACTATTCGGGGATATACTTCCGCACAGTAATGCTCAATGCCACCCTGTTTAGGGGGAAGACCTTTTGCACCAATCACAGCAATTTTCATAGTCATGATGTTCAATTTTTCAATTTACATTGATGAAGAAACACACTAAATTCATGGCAGTTGGATAAAACTGCCGATTCGTCAGCTAATTACTGAGAATTCTTTTAATGCCCATCGATTTAACATATCGCCATAAACATCCCTGACAACAGTACGAGCAGCGTAAGGTTGTGCTGTGCGTACACAGGCTTCACTGGGATAATTTTGTGAGTTTAACAGTATCCGACGTAAAGCATCGGCTATACAGTCTGGTGTCCTTTGCTCACACACAATACCACTATCGGGATTGAGTAACTTGGGAGTTTCACCGCATTTGGTTGTTACTACTGGTGTGCCACTAGCCAAGGCTTCTAATACAACCAGGGGTAAACCTTCATAAGCACTGCTGAGAACAAAAGCACTACTGAGCCGATGTAGCCTGGCCAGTTCGTTTTGTTTCAATGCTCCCAGCATTGTCACCCGATTAGACAATCCTAACTGTTCAATTTCTTGGCGTACTGGTGTCGCTAATTCTCCATCACCTGCTATCAAGAGGTGAGTATCGGGTTGATTTAAAGTTGCGAAAGCACGTACCAACAACACTGGATCTTTTTGTGGATGCAGTCTACCAGCAAATAGAACAAAACGAGTTTCTTCGGCTAGTCCCATCTGCAAAGCTAGTTCGCGCCGATTAGCTTCCCGTTGTGACTGACTCCAAGAATAGAAAACTTCGTTGTCAAAGGAGTTTTTAATGAATTCTACACGGTCTTGTAATTGGGGATAACGCTGCCGATAAAACTGTGCAGCATCAGTGTTACAAGATAAAACCTGACTAAACTGGCGGATTAATATACTCTCTAGGGCAAAATAAGCAGCCGGGAATCTACGCCACAGTATAGCTTTGCGGTCAGCCACAGTTTGCATCTGTGTGTGAATATCATTGTGGATAAATATCGTCTTTTCTCCCTGCCAGTTCATCGCTGCCAAGCTAGGCTCAAGCCGATGAAAGTGCATAAAATCCGAGGACAGGGAGCGGCCGAACAACGCAGCCGTGTATTTAACTGTAGTGGGAATTAAACCTCTGATGTTGTCGTCTTCTAACTTCAGAATCGGTAAAAAGCTAATTTCTCTACCTGCAAATTCTGCTTCTTGCCATTTACCAAGGGTCTGACTAGAATCGCTGGCTGTTCCTACCAGTCGCACTTCAAATTCACTAGGGGCATACTTAATAAATGTGTTTATTAATGTCTGAATTCCTCCAATAGATGTGTGCCAGGGATTGAACTGGTAAAAAATTGTTAAAACTGGTTTACGCATTACTCACACCCTAGACGATCCTAATCAACGCACGAGTTCACATTAAACTAAACAGGGAAAACACCGTAAAACGGTTGTAAAAAATATAACTGCTTTACTTAGTAACACACAGGTACATCGTAGTATCTCTAGGTTTAAAAGTCACTGAATCATTCCACTCTTTACAAAAATTTTACATTTTAGAGAGTATATACACTTGTAAAGCACTTACGCAACAGACAGTTTCATTAAATTAATTTAAATCAACTTCATCAAAACTTTATCACACTTGTGTATTCACTCGGAAATATGCGTGTTGTCCTTGGTTGTTGCTGGTACATTGGGTTTTCAATTCGAGATGCTGTGAGTATCAATAATTCTCTATTACCTCTTATCCTCACAAGAGTCTTCATCTTTCCTACTCCCCACCTGACAAGTGTAGGTTTTTAATCAAGTAATGAGTGATGACTACTTAATATATATCTTTCACTTTCTCAATAAGGGACTTCCAGATAAAAAAATATCCAACTAGGTTGGGTGCGTCAGTATGAATAATTTATTGGTACCGCTAGGTTTTCTTGCACTGACGCACCCTACTAACTGGAACCCAGACTAATTTAATTTTGAATTTTGACTTTTAAATTGGTATCAGCGCTATTTTCGGCCATAGCTGTTCCCGCCAAATAACCTGTTGTCCAAGCACTTTGAAAGTTAAATCCACCAGTCACGCCGTCAATATCCAAAATCTCTCCAGCAAAGTAAAGGTTAGGCACTAGTTTACTTTCCATCGTCTTAAAGTTAATTTCCTTGAGATTGACACCACCACAGGTAACAAATTCTTCTTTAAAGACTCCCTTACCATTAATTAAGTATTTTCCCAGGGTTAGTTCTTGAACTAGCAAATTTAAGGTTTTATTGGGTAATTCTGCCCAACGATCATCTGTGGTAATACCGACACGAGCGATAATGTATTGCCAAAGACGGTGAGGTAAATCAACACCACGATGTAAAGCGATCGCCCGCTTTCCCCATTCATTTTTGACTGCTAAAATTTTTTGTCGTACCTGTTCTTGGGAAAAATCGGGCAACCAATTCACTAATAAAGTTGCTTGATAATGATGTTCGTGCAACAGTCTTGCACCCCAAGCCGAAAGTTTGAGAACGGCTGGGCCACTCAAACCCCAATGAGTAATTAACAATGGCCCAGTTTGTTCTAGTGCTGATTGATCGCCAACACATAACCGCAACCGCGCCGGGTTTACACTGATACCAGCTAATGCACGTAGCTTGGCCTCAGAAATATTAAAGGTAAACAGTGACGGTACTGGCGATTCAATGTGATGTCCCAATTCTTGGGCTAGTTGATAACCGATGCGACTGCTACCTGTAGCGAGTAAGAGGCGATCGCACTTTATCTTTTCTCCCGATTTGCAGACAATCTCAAACTGATTACCAAGTAACTGTTTAATTGAGACAACAGCAGTTCCTGTTAACAATTCCACCCCTGCTGCTTGAGCCGCATTCATCAAGCAATTGACAATAGTTTCTGAACTATCTGTAATGGGAAACATCCGCCCATCAGCTTCAGTTTTCAACTGCACACCTTGAGCAGCAAACCAAGCTACTGTATCTTGAGCCTGAAAGCGTGCAAAAGCACCTCTCAGCGCTTTACCACCTCTAGGATAATTCTGCACTAACTCATGCGCTTCAAAGCAAGCATGAGTAACATTACAACGCCCACCGCCAGAAATACTAACTTTCGCCAATGTTTGACGACTAGCTTCAATTAACACAACTTCTGCTTGAGGGTTGACTCTAGCACAAGCGATCGCACCAAAGAATCCCGCGGCCCCACCGCCAACAACTACAATTTTTGAAGGTAGCAATTTTCCAACTTTCTCTTCTATATCACCTACTTTCTAGGCTAGCGGTTATTATCACCCATTGGCTGGTTCAAATAAATCTTTCGTCGCACCACAAACCGGACACACCCAATCTTCTGGGATATCTTCAAAAGATGTACCAGCAGCTATGCCACTATCTGGATCACCTACTTCTGGATCATACTCGTAACCGCAAACACTACATACATGAGTTACCATACCCCTCTCCCTGGATCATCGCAGTTCTGACTTTAGTATATATAGTCATTCACCACTGAAAACCCTTTTGCTCTCTGTGTCTTCTCTACATTCCCTGCGGGACGCTACGCGAAAGTGAGTTTGTGGTTAAAACAATTTCACCACAAGCTCACTTAGTAATGTTTACTCAGAATTCAACACTTTCCTACTAGACATAGGCTCTATTAGCCCAAAACTAGAATAATTGGTGACAATTTATACTATTTTAAATTTTTTTAGTCGTTATACTCATTTTTAGGTTCTACCTGGGAAATCTGAAGTGGCTTTGCCACTTCTTTTTATGGAACCACCTTCACTGAAAAAAAAGCAAAAGTCTTTACTTTTTACATTTATTTAATCATTAGTCAACTCATCGCGCCATTTCGTCTGATTTTCCTTAATCTCTGTATCGGACGATGGGCTACGCCCCACTGTAGGCGATCGCGCTAATAGCCAGGACTTCCACGTCAAAGGTTTTTGCAGTTCCACATGATTGATTAATTGCATGATCGATTGATCTACTTTGATAGGAGTCTTGAGATTAAACTGCATAGTTTGCAAAATTTTTCTCTCATCATTAATCAATTCCTGCACCAAAGAATTACTCAGCCACAACATAAAATGATTAAATAACCAACCATGTAAACCTTTGCGCTTCTTGGTGAAAAATATAGTTTGTACTTCTACTCTTTCCCCTTCGATTAGACGCAACGCCAACATAACATAGCAACGTCTTAAGTCTGTCCCTACGGTTAAAGTGAATGTACTACCATACCAATAGCAAATACTATAAATAGGATTTTTGTATAAAGGGCGAAATATTTTTTTGAAAAGCAAATCATGATTCTGCCTTTTATATTTACTAAAAATAATGGCATTTGGATTTAATTCTTGTTTTTCAAAGCCAATATCTAAAGTCTGAACTGCTTGGAAATATTGCGTATCAATAGCGTTCAGCATCATTATATGAGGATGACAATTCATCACAAACCGAGAACCCAGAACACTCTCCCACTCCTGAAACTCTAACTCTGGAACGAAGGGTAGAGATTCTCTTGGTATTTCTCCAGTCCAAATCCAGATTATTCCGTACTTCTCTATCGTCGGCCAAGTTTTTAACTTTAGTGAAAGAGGTTCTTCTAAACATGGAATCTCCACACATATACCATCAGCATTAAATTTCCAGTGATGGAAAGCACAGCGTAATTCATTACCTTCAACGATACCTTCACTAAGATGAGCGCCCATATGTGGACAGTAAGCATCACAAATAACTACTTGTTTATCTTGTCCACGATAAATTGCTAGTTCTCTACCTAAAAGAGTGATTGGTTTAATTTCACCTATCCCTAAATCATTAGATAGTATTACCCAATACCAGCCTTCAATAAAACTTTCTGAATTATTAAAAACTTTAGGTTTATAAGTGGCTTTGATCTGCTGAGAATTGGCATCCATGTGAGGTTTCGCTGACCGTGAGGCATTTTCTCTAGGAATAACATAGACAATTTATAAAAAAAGTGATTTTGGGTACTGGCATAGATAATCAAATTAATGATTAATCGGATTTAGCTGTTGATTGATTTCGGTGTGAGACTATATATAGCAATCTGATTTGATACTTGTTGGTGTAGCCTTGCTGACGCTGAAAAACCTCAGTATCTATAGGGTAGAGATTGTCCACTGTGTGATGATTTTAGTAGCTATACAGACTAAACTCACCTGCATAGATCATTTAATTAAATCCAGGTAGACTTTGTTTTTGTAGTAGCTTATATTCACTTAATTTTTTCTTCTGGCTTCTCTATAGTAAGCAATACAGATTGATTTATTAACTTACATGGCGTAGCAGACAATAGGAACTCTTATCAGGAAAAATAAAGCTCCTTATACAATATTGAGTTTTTTAAAATCAAAGATGATTTCTATCATCAGTCTGGTATTTAAAAGTTATTATTAAAAATAAAAAATGTTGTTTGTAAAATCATCAGGTTAAAATTGAAAAAAAAGGATGCTTTCACAAGCAACAGTCAGTATTTACCGGAATTTGTTATCATAAAACTAGATATTAGCTAATTATCTGCTGATTTTTCAATTATTCTAACTATTGTATTATTCTTCAGGTTCATTATGTCTCAGGGCAACAAAGTTATCTACAATTAGTATGATGACAATATCTATTTATTGTTGCATTGAACGAGAAGCTTGACCAAACTGCAAGGTATAGTACCAGTAATACCTGACAACCAGCTAATACAGTTTTTTCGTAATACTGATGTGATTGATTTAACAGGAATCCCCTATGGAACCAGGGTTAAAATTACTAATTCAACTAGTACTAGAGTTTGCTCCTGTGTTTGTAACTATCATTCACAAGAGGAGTGAAGACAGTCTAACTACAACAAAATATCAACTCCCAAGCTTAATTGAAGGATTCGTTGAAACTGTAAATAATATCAATGGAAATAATAATTCCCATAAAAGCTTTGAACAAGAAAAGCTCCGACAGCAGCAATTAGCAGCTTACCAACGAGAAACACAAGCCCAAATAGCAAACCAACAAAGAGATACAGCGTTAAAGTTACCAGAAGTTAATAAAATACTCGATAGCTGGCCTTTAAGATTGTATCCATCACAAATTTTAGACTCTCATCATAATTATGGGCATAAACCCCTAAAAATTTTCATTGCACCTCCGAAAATTCATTTTGATAAGTTTGACAATAAATTAGAAAATCATTCGGAAATTGAGCTAATGTTGGCTGAAGGTTTACGGGAGTTTATCAATAAAAATTACTCTCTCCACAGTCTCATTAGACCTACAGAATTTTTAGCTGGAGCCTGGGATAGTAAAAGATTTCATAGTGAATCAAGTATTAAAGCTGTGTTTGGAATGCTCAAAACAGAGCCGATATTAATTTTAGAATCAGAAAATGATGGAGATTATTTAAATTTTCGGATTGCCTATTGGGGTTTGACTCAGGGAACATACTATTACAAGACAATTTCCCGCTTACCATATAAAGAAATTATCCAAAATTCAGCTAGAAATAGGGCTTTAGAGTGGAGAAAAATCAGAAATGAATTGCTAGAAATAGGTGCAGATATAGAAGAAATTAATCAGTTGGGTCAAGATAACATTTTTAATTTAGCAATTTTAGAGAAGTTAGAAAAATGGCAAAAACAGGGTATTGATATTACTAAATTATCTTTACAGTATCGAGTCAATCAGCAGGATATTGAACAACTTTGCCAAGTATTAATCACTTGTCATTGTTTAGTTACAGCTTGGGTAGCCGATATTTATCATCTAGTAAATTATGATGTACCACCTCTATTACCAGAGTTACTACCAAGTTTGCTCAAAGATGCTATTGATTTACAATCACTGCAAGCAATTACTACAAGTTACAAGCAAGTTTACCAAGCTCTAGAAAAAGAACGACTTTACTGGATACCAGAATTGTCTGTGCAGTTAGCCCAGAGTTTATCTCATTTACCAGATAGTTCTTGGGCGCAAGCAGAGGTTGACTACTCCATAAACACATGGTTAGAACTGCGTCAAGTTTCATTACAGCAATTCACTAGTCCCTTGGAAGCAATGCAGTCAGCCGTCAAGATAGAAGACGAAGAATATATCCAAAAGCTCAGGGAATATTTCACAGTAATAGGCGATCGCCATAGTCTAGAATCTGTAGAGAAACTTATAGAAGCGATCGCCACACTCAAATACAAACGTAGCCTCGAATACCCAGACCTAACCAAGACAATCATAGGACATTCCGGTAAAGTCAAATCTGTAGCTATTAGCCCCGATGCTGAAGTTTTAGTTAGTGGCTGTACCGATCAAACAGTTAATATCTGGAATTTGCAAACTGGTAAACTCATTCGCACCCTAACAGATAATTTAGGAGAAGTTTCATCCGTAGCCATCAGTCCCGACGGTAATTTTCTCGCCGTTGGTAGCGGTGTACATCCCAGAAGTAACGTCAAAGTCTGGCACTTAAAAACAGGTAAACTACTCCATACCCTCTTAGGACATCAAAAACCTGTAAATGTCGTAGTTATTAGCCCAGATGGGCAGATTCTGGCTAGTGGTAGTAATAAAATTAAAATCTGGAATCTGCAAAAAGGCGATGGCGTTCCGCCCACCGTAGGCGATCGCATTTGCACCCTTTGGCATTCCTCAGCCGTTCACGCCGTAGCAATTAGTCCAGATGGTACAATCCTCGCCAGTGGTAGTTCCGACAATAAAATCAGGCTGTGGAACCCCCGCACAGGCGATCCTTTACGCACACTTAACAGCCATGATGGTGAAGTAAAAGCGATCGCCATCAGTCGAGATGGACAATTTTTATTTAGTGGTAGCGCCGATACCACCATCAAAATTTGGCATTTAATTACAGGTCAAATTCTGCATACTTTAACTGGACACTCAGGCGATATTAAATCCCTCACAACTAGTCCAGATGGACAATTTCTTTTTAGTGGTAGCGCTGATACAACCATCAAAATTTGGCGCATTTCCACAGGCGAACTACTACACACCCTCACCGGACATTCAGCATCAGTCAATTCTGTAGCCATCAGTCCCAATGGTACAATCCTCGCCAGTGGTAGCGCTGATCAAACCATCAAAATTTGGCAGATAGATAAAATGTTACTGTAATTGTGGCTTTTGTGGCTTCATGCAGTTCATCCTGTATTTATGCAACACCAACATTATTGTTATAGTGGGTTAGTAATACAGTTAAGATAAAATCTTAACTGTATTACTATGTCAATAAGTTATGGATTTAATGATTCATCAGATTTATTAGAAAAATTGAGAAGAGATAAGAAAAGACTATATGATGCTGTTGAGCATCAGAATGATATAGAGATTAAAGATACTATATTTGACTTTTGTAACACTGCATATAGTTTAAAAGACTGGTTGAAAAAAGAGCGCCACAGTAGCATAGAACAAGACTTTAATAGAAGTGGTACAGATATTTTAAAAGTGTGTAAGCTTATATGTACTCATAATAAGCATAAGAAATCAGACGAAGCTGAAAGTCATACAGGACTGAAAATTATAAGAATTGATTCAGAAAATATTAGATCCAGCACAACCAACATAAAAGTCTCTAGCCAAATTCCCATTACATCATCAACAATATATATTACTGATGATCAACAAAAAAAATATGAAATTCTCCAATTTACAGAGGAAGTTGTTGTTTTTTTTGAAAGTCTGTTAAGGTAGTGATTCCTGAAAAACTCAGTCGATTTTTAGGGTTGCAGCCATAAAGCGACTCTGGAAAGGGGGTTGGTCATTAAGATAGGTAGCTTGATCGCGTATCTTTTTGCGATTATATTGCCATCTAACTCAACGCAGATGAACGTGGATAAAACTTATGTTATTGCAACATTTTAGTCATGTCACGCCAGTACATAGAGATGCAAAATATGAGTTATTTTTTTAATTATCCAAAGTGGCAGAAGAAGGATATTTCAACAACGCTAAAATTTTCATACAAAAAACCGGGGAACTTTAGTGTTACCCGGTTTATTTATATCAATATCAAAAATTTTGCAGGAGCAAAGTATTGCCCCTATTTATCTTTGATTAAAATTAAACCTTAGCAGCAGACTTGCTGATAGCGTTCAATTCACCTTTAGCATACTTAGCCGCAAAACTTTCCAGAGAAACTTGTTTAATCTTGCTAGCATTACCAGCAGTACCGAATTGTACGTAGCGTTCTGCACAAACCTTCTGCATATATGTAATAGAAGGCTTGAGGAAGTGACGGGGGTCAAATTCCTTGGGATTTTTTGCTAAAGCTTCGCGTACAGCCGCAGTAATAGCCAAGCGGTTGTCGGTGTCGATGTTCACTTTGCGAACACCGCTCTTGATACCTTTTTGGATTTCTTCTACAGGTACACCATAGGTTTCAGGAATAGCACCACCGTACTCGTTAATCAAAGCGATTAAATCTTCAGGTACGGACGAAGAACCGTGCATTACCAAGTGGGTGTTAGGTAGACGGCGGTGAATTTCTTCAATACGGCTGATAGCCAAAATTTCGCCGGTGGGTTTGCGGGTAAACTTGTAAGCACCGTGGCTGGTACCGATAGCTACAGCCAAAGCATCTACTTGGGTTGCTTCTACGAAGTTAACAGCTTCATCGGGGTCAGTTAACAGTTGAGAATGGTCAAGAGTACCTTCAAAACCGTGTCCGTCTTCAGCTTCACCCGCACCGGTTTCCAGAGAACCCAAACAACCGAGTTCACCTTCTACACTTACGCCCAAAGCATGAGCTACATTTACAACTTCGCGGGTAACATTGACGTTGTACTCGAAGCTAGCAGGGGTTTTAGCGTCAGCTTCCAAAGAACCGTCCATCATGACGCTGGTGAAATTGTTCTTGATTGCTGAGTAGCAGGTAGAAGGAGCATTACCATGATCCTGGTGCATGACGATGGGAATCTCAGGATAGGTTTCTACCGCAGCCAAGATCAGGTGGCGGAGGAAGTTTTCACCTGCATAATTACGAGCGCCACGAGAAGCTTGCAAAATTACGGGGCTATCTGTCTCGGCAGCAGCCTTCAGGATTGCCTGAATCTGCTCCAAATTGTTAACGTTGAAAGCTGGGATGCCGTAACCGTTTTCAGCCGCGTGATCCAACAACAGCCGCAATGGTACAAGCGCCATAAATAGTCCTCCTAATGTGGTTGTCAGCTAGTCGGTATGAGAGCAGCGTAGTGATTACGCTAAATCTTAAGAGTTTTTTCAACTTATAGGAAATTATAACTAGTGTGGGGTGCTTATGTTGAAAAAGTTTACGCCATTACTTATCAAGATGCCCTATGCTGAAACTAAACTACAGTCAAGTATGCTACGTCACAGTTAAAGGTTTTGGTAGTTTCTGATTCTAGATGCTAATCTGAAGACGCTAATTTCTGAATAAATGCTGCGTGTTCAGGAGATTGCAAGCCTGTTTGTAAAACACTTAACACTACCTTTTACCATAGCGATCGCATTCAGATCCAGCCTACGCCTATCCTACCGAATTGTGAAAATTTATTGGCAAACAAAAAGCGATCGCCAAACCCAATATTACCCAGGGTGGCGATCGTTGACAACTGGCAGTTATGCCATAGCAATCTTAATATTCAGTCTTCTAGGAACGTACAATACGATATCGGAGTGTGTAATCCCAAAAAGACCGAAATTTAGTTAATTTCTCTGAAGGTGCGATCGCCTCCATAAATTCCCTAATAACCATAAATTTCACATCTACTTTCATCTCAAAAGTATCAGTGAATTAGCATCATGTTAATCTTAAATATGGGTCGCCCGGGATTCGAACCCGGAACTAATCGGTTAAAAGCCGAGTACTCTACCGTTGAGTTAGCGACCCTTGCGTCTTGTTTCGCAACTTTGCCATCATAGCACAAACATACCTGTAGTTGTAAAGAGATTTTAGAAAAAATCTGCCGACAATTTTACAGATGCGTTGCAACTAGCCCCTGGCTCAAGTACAGTCAGTCTTTCACCAGTATTCAGAGAGTTACGACCAGCGCTCCAAGGTTCTAGACAATAAAAATCTTTGCCTTTGAGCGTCCAAAATACCAACATCGAAAAAATCTCATCAGAATCTAAGGTTAGTTTCAGCTTGCGGCTATGGTCAATAACGCTGGCAGACTGACTGGTAATTTTGCCAAAAGCAAAGTCAATCTCATCACGATTAAAGTCAAAATTGCCATTAAAGGGATGAAGTTCCTTTGTTCTCTGGTCTTGATACTGTTGAGAAGGAATGGCAAACTCCAATTGATTTTTATCCCCAACCAAAAAGTAAGGATGAAAACCAAAAGAAAAGGGCATTGCCGTAGATGACAGATTCTTGTATTGCTGGTGAATTTCTAAAGTATTTCCTTGCAATTCGTAAGTAAAAACTACTTGAAAATCAAAAGGATAAACCGCCTTTGTTTGCTCGTTGCTGTTAAGAACTACAGTCAGAGCAGCCTTATCTTTAGTCACTTGATCAGCTACTTCCCAAGGTAAATCACGGGCGAAACCATGTTGCTTGAGCGTGTACTGCTGACCATTGAGGGTGTAAGTATTATCCGGTAAGTTACCACAGATGGGAAATAAAATTGGGTTTCCGCCCCTGACACTTAAATCAGGATTGGTAAACCGTTCAGTGTCTAAGTAGAAAATTTCCTCACCCTTGACGCGCCAACGAGTAATAATTCCGCCACGTTCTGGGACAACTTCTATTTGAGAACCAGTGGTTTCATCAGAAAGGATATAGGTTTTGTACTGTTGCTGTTGAATGGCAATACTAAACACAAGATTAGTCCTGTAGTGAGAGAGTGTTGAGCGCTGAGTGCTGAATAATTTTTCTGTTTACTCATAACTCAGCACTCACAACTTAGTACTTTTTATTCGTCTTCCGCAAATACAAAACGATACAATTCGCTGGGGTCTGGTTCAGGGCTACTTTCCGCGAATTTCACCGCATCCTCGATCACATCCGTAATTTTACGCTCAATGGCTTTGAGTTCTGCCTCATCTGCCAAATTCTGTTCTATAAGATAAGCACCAAGCTTTTTAATTGGGTCACGAGAAAACCAAAATTCTTTCTCGGCTTTGCTTCGCATTTCGTCTGGGTCTGCTAAGGAGTGACCACGAAAACGGTAGGTCAGGGCTTCTATCAAAGTAGGGCCTTCACCAGCACGCGCACGGGCTACCGCTTCTTGAGCGACTGCACGCACCGCCAGCACGTCCATGCCGTCTACTTCTACGCCAACCATGTTAAAGACGCTGGCTTTTTTGTAAATCTCTGGGTCGGAAGTTGCTCGTTCGTGGGACATACCAATTGCCCACTTATTATTTTCTACTACGAAAATAATCGGCAATTTCCAAAGAGCAGCCATATTGAGAGTTTCAAAAAACTGCCCGTTATTAGCCGCACCATCACCAAAGAAACAAGCCGTTACTTGGTCCGCGTTGGGGTCTTTCAAAACTTCGCGGCGGTATTTACTTTGAAAAGCTGCACCAGCTGCTACAGGAATTCCTTCAGCCACGAAAGCGTAGCCGCCTAACAAACCATGTTCGGCGGAAAACATATGCATAGAACCACCGCGCCCCTTGCTGCAACCTGTGGCTTTGCCAAATAACTCCGCCATGACTTCTCTAGCAGGGACTCCAGCACTCAACGCATGAACGTGGTCGCGGTAGGTACTGCTAACAAAATCTTCCCCTGGTCGCATTGCTTGAATTACGCCAGTCGAAACCGCCTCTTGTCCATTGTACAAGTGGACAAAACCGAACATTTTGCCCCTGTAGTACATTTCCGCGCATTTATCTTCAAAAAAACGCCCCAAAGTCATGTCTTCATACAGAAGCAGTCCTTCTTCTTTGGTAATTTTGGCGTTGGCAGTATTAAATTTAGGTATTGTGCGTTCTTGAACCATTATTTTTTAGTATTCCTGTCTAAAATCGAAATTTACCATTTTAAATAGGTTGTTCTCTGAGCAATTTTGCTTTTTCCCTGTCGGGTTTACTAGAGTCAACAACCAATATTTCGTCACTAAGAAGAGCTATAGGGAATATTAGGCAATAAATGATTGAATTTTGTCTTCTTCAAGTATTTATCTTTTAATATTTCACCCTAAATACAATATTCCTTTTCTTAGTTTTCCTTATCTTCATTTCAGTTCATAGGCTATCACTCAGAATAGCTTGGTTTCTGCATACCTATGAACAATTTAGAGAAAATAGGCATGAAAAATTCTGAGTATATTTTTATATATATAGTTGTCATAATAATATAGTTATGATAATATCTTGTTCTTTATGTTATCAGCATCTACCCTGAGCAGTGGTGCATTATTAGCTGCATCGTCAAAAAAATTTCTGACGCAGTATTAATTGTACTTATCTGTAAGCACAACATTTGTACTCATAACAATGATCGTTATGTTGGTTTTGCTGTGAGCAAATATTTATCACAGTTCTTGCCCGCACAAATACTAAGAATTAAGACAAAGTCTCAATTATTTCTAGGCGAAAGCGAAATATCAGGATTAAAATATGACACACATTTTTAGGAAGATACAAAAGTAATTGTTGCAATATACACTTATAGTGTAAGTTCATCACGGTATTATTCACCGTATGATTATGGCACGGTTTTACAAGCCTGGAATGGTCTAGGTGAATTATGTTGATCACGGTGCAGGGGAAGTAGGCTGTGCGAATTCCGCTAGATTACTACCGAATTTTAGGGCTACCGTTAGCGGCAAGTGATGAACAATTGCGACAAGCATACAGCGATCGCATTGTCCAATTGCCGCGACGGGAGTATTCTCAACCAGCAATTGCTTCCCGTAAACAACTCATAGAAGAAGCTTACGTGGTTTTATCAGATCCAAAGGAACGCAGCAGTTACGACCAGCTATATCTGGCTCACGCCTACGACCCAGACAACACCGCTACGACCAAAGTAGCGGTAGAAAATCGTGCAGAAACCAACAATGGTCATTTCGATGTCCAAAGTCTCAGCATCGAAATTTCTTCTGAGGAATTAATTGGTGCCTTATTAATTCTGCAAGAGTTAGGGGAATATGAACTCGTACTCAAGCTAGGTCGTACTTACTTAGGTAATCAAAACGGCACAGTATCTAGAAGAAATGGGAATTATCGCTCGTCTGAAGAATTTTTAGAAAGTTCTGAGCGCCCAGATATTATCCTGACTGTTGCCCTTGCCTGTTTAGAATTAGGCCGTGAACAATGGCAGCAAGGTCACTACGAAAATGCTGCACTGTCTTTAGAAGCTGGACAAGAAATGCTTTTTAATGAAGGCATATTCCCCAGCGTCCAGGCAGAAATTCAGGCTGATCTTTACAAATTGCGCCCTTATCGGATTTTAGAATTACTAGCCCTACCGCAAGAACAAACTATTGAACGCCGTCAAGGGCTGGATTTATTACAAAGCATCTTGGACGATCGCGGTGGTATTGATGGTACAGGTAATGATGAATCTGGTCTTAATATCGATGACTTTCTGCGATTCATCCAACAACTACGCCACCACTTAACAGTAGCCGAACAACACAAGTTGTTTGATGCCGAAAGTAAACGTCCCTCGGCTGTTGCTATTTACTTAGCCGTCTACGCCTCTATCGCCAGAGGATTTACCCAACGCCAGCCAGCTTTAATTCGTCACGCCAAGCAAATGCTGATGCGTTTGTCCAAACGGCAAGATGTGCATTTAGAACAATCCCTCTGTGCGCTATTACTGGGGCAAACAGAAGAAGCCACCCGCGTTTTAGAATTGAGTCAAGAATACGAAGCCTTGGCTTTAATTCGAGAAAAATCTCAAGATTCTCCAGATTTACTGCCGGGTTTGTGCTTGTATGCCGAACAATGGTTACAAAATGAAGTCTTTCCCCATTTCCGCGATTTGTCCAGACAGCAAGCTTCGCTGAAAGATTACTTTGCTAACCAACAAGTACAAGCATATTTAGAAGCCCTACCAAACGATGCAGAGGCTACTAATGAATGGGCTGTAATTAACCGCCAATCTTTTTCCCAGCCTAAAGTCGGTTCTCACCATACGGGAATACCTAAGGCAAACAGATCGGGAGACACACCCACGCGACCGACTCCTCAACCCAGTCATCCATCTGGGATAAATCGACAGTTTTATCAAAATAGAACACCTGATCCAGAATTACCAGGAACGTCAAACCACAGAAGACCAGAACCTTCAAATTTTGCGACAACTAGAGAGAATATATCCCCCCCATCTGCATATACTGGCTCTTATTCACCAGAAATACCTGTCGAACAAGCCAGTAGATCAACTCAGCAGAGGGTAAGTGGTTCGAGTCAATCTACACCACCACGACCAATTTCTAAACGCAGAAAACGTAAGAAGTCATCAGAGGTTGTCAACCGAGGACACAGCATCCATCAACAACGTCCACCTTCAGCCAGAACTCTAGGTAGGAAAACAAGATTATTTTGGATAGTGTTGGGTTCTTTGGGAGGGTTATTGGTTTTCTGGCTGATAGTTTCCACAACTTTTGGCTTGATAAGGAATGTATTTTTTCCAGCACCTTCTTTACAAGGTGAGCAATTATCTATTCAACTCAATCAACCACCCTTAGAGATTCCCGACAGAAACACTAAAATAGAAACTCTAGAAGGGCCACTAACAGAAGAAACTGCACAACAAATAGTTGAGAAGTGGCTGGCTACCAAAGCCACTGCTTTGGGGGCTGAACATCAAATTGAAAGTTTAAATGAAATTTTAACTGGTTCCGCTTTATCTCAATGGCGGCTAATTGCCTTACAAGATAGAGCAGACAACCGCCATCGAGAATATGGTCATACCGTCAAGGTAGACTCTATCAGTAAATCAGAGACAGATCCCAATCGGGCCAGTGTGGGAGCTACAGTTAGAGAATTAACCCAATTTTATGAAAATGGTCAAAAACGGAAGTCTTCTGATGAAAGGTTACGTGTCCGCTATGAATTGATTCGACAAAATGATATGTGGCTGATTCAGAGGATGTCGGCGGCCATCAATTAAGTATGAATTTTTATATCTAAAATCAACTAAACTCAAATTGTCTGTCTCTTGTGACAATTCATAATTCGTAGAAGTTGTATCTACGGTGACGACTCACGGAGTTTTGTGCTTGAGATGAGTGACTTAGTTTAATTTCCTATGATGATTCATGACGGAAACTCTGGTTCAGGCTTATACACCCCTAATTCTATGGATAGGTTTGGGGTTATTACTAGTTAGAATAGTACCTCAGTGGTTACCGCACTTTTTAGGTCGTGGTCTTTACTGGGTGGGAATACCTTTGGAACTGGTGGCACTTGCTCGCAAAGGCAACCAGAATGAATTTGGTGGTACTGGAGATATTCCCATACTAGCATCATTAATCACTTTTGGGGCATTGATGCTAGGTTTAGTGGTGGCGTTGCTGGTGTGGTGGGGATGGCAACAAATATCACCTCACTTGTTCAAACCGGACTTGAGTGAGTCTGTTTCTAGTCCTTTGCTGGATTCTTCTACCAAAGGTAGCTTTTTGCTAGCGGCTGTTTTGGGAAATACTGGTTTTGTCGGTTTGGCGATCGCACCCTCTTTAATTCACGTTGATACTCTCAATTGGGTTGTTCTCTTCAGCATTACCCACAATGTAATTGGTCCCTATGGCATAGGGGTCTTAATTGCCAGCTACTTCAGCCATACTAAATCTACTAATCGCTGGTGGATGCAACTCTGGGATCTCCTCACAGTACCCCCTCTGTGGGCTTTTCTCATTGGTACTCTCACCCAACAGGTAAAACTACCGGATGTTCTGGAATCAGGTTTACAGGGTTCTGTAGATGTTGTGATTGCTTGCGCCTTTTTGTTGACTGGTATTCGCTTGGCTCAACTACAAAGATGGCAGAGTTTGCGACTGGCTTTGATCCCCACCGTGTTGAGGGTTGTCATTACTCCTTTACTTGTGGGCTTGCTGACAACTGCGTTTCTGGGCTTGTCAGGCGATCGCCGCCTAGCAATGGTGTTAATGTCGGGAATGCCCTCAGCCTTTGCTGGCCTGATTCTGGCAGAGGAATACAACCTGAATCGTGATTTAATTGCCAGCAGTATCATTCTCTCAACGCTCTTATTACTGCTGATCCTGCCCTTGTGGATTCAGGTTTTTGGTTGAGATTAATCTATTGTTATGAAATCATGATATAAACCCAGGGATCACAAAATACATTGTCAAGGATTCGTGACAATGTGATCCCCTCAGGGCTAATAAGTTCGTAAATTAGGTAAAAAAGCCTGTTGACACCCCTTGATCCCGACCAAGGGTTAGTAGTTAATATTTAGTTAACAAACTTAATAAATGATTGGCGATTTAAGATTTGAGATTTTAGATGAAAAATTCTTCCGGTACTCTTACGGGGAAGCAAGCCATATAACCCATTCCTTGTAAGCTGAACAAATTCAAAATTTTCCATTTAAAATTTTCCAGCCCCATACCCTTGTGGTTGAGTTAAATCCAAAATCGGCAATTCAAAATTCAAAATTGATTGACTCCTCCAATCCCAAAATGCCGATTTTGGCATGAATAAGGAGTTGAAAGGGAGTATCCCCTCTTTTAACAAAAGACTAAAAACACACTTAGTAAAACCAGGAGTCAGGAATAAGAAATTCATCTGGGAAGGATGATCTTTTATCAAGCATTTTCTAACCAGGGGAAATCATTTACCTTTCAAACTACTGGAGGCCAAATTCATGGCAAAAGAACGCCCACCACTAGAAGAGATGACATTACGGCAACTACGGAAAGTTGCCAGCGAGTTTAGCATCTCTCGCTATAGCCGAATGCGTAAATCACAATTGCTGGCAGCAATTCAAGAAGTCCAGCGAAACAAAACTTTGCTTAACCCAACTCGTTCACTGGAGGCACAGGAAACCGTGGAAGCCGCGAAATTTGAACTAGGACAAGAAGATCGTACTGGTGGCTCTCTGGCTGATGTTGATGAAGGACTAGCCGACTTACCTGGTGGTTACGGTGACAGCCGGATTGTCCTTTTACCACGCGATCCTCAGTGGGCTTACGCTTACTGGGACATTCCTAACGACCACAAAGAAGAGTTGCGTCGCCAAGGGGGACAACAACTAGCGCTGCGGATTTACGATGTTACCGACGTTAACCTTGATTACCAAAGTCCTCACAGCATCCAAGAATATCCTGCGGATGAACTAGCCAGAGAATGGTACATACCAATTCCAGTGAGCGATCGCGATTATGTACTCGATATCGGTTATCGTGCAGTAGATGGTCGTTGGTTAGTCTTAGCTCGTTCCGCTCGTGTCCATATTCCTCCTGTCTATCCTTCTGACTGGATTGAAGATGTCTTCATCAGCGTCAACTTTGAAGAAGACTTACGCGGTAAGACACTTTACGAACTTGTTCCCCCAGCTAAGAAAATGCCTACTGTGGCTGCTGGTGCTAATGGTAGTAACCCCATCTACAACCATATCTTTGGCTTGGCCGAGTCAGCCGAAGCCCAACGGGTTGCAGGTTCTCTGTTCGGTTCCCAACAGCACGTCCCTGGTTCCGTGCGTCCCGAACAAGCTATCAGTTCCTATATCTTCCCCTCTGGTGTAGGTATGTGGGCAGTTCCCACCACCTCCGGCTTAAATATGTCCGGTGTGGGAATGTCTGGTGTCGGCTTCTCCGCTTCCGCAGTCCCAATGCGTCCCCGCCAGTTCTGGTTGATTGCTGATGCTGAGTTGATTGTTTACGGTGCAACCGAACCCGACGCTACTGTCACAATTGGCGGCCGTCCCATCAAACTCAATCCAGATGGTACATTCCGCTTCCAGATGTCCTTCCAAGATGGCTTAATCGACTATCCTATCTTGGCTGTTGCGGCTGATGGTGAGCAAACACGCTCAATTCACATGAAGTTTAACCGTGAAACCCCATCTCGTAACACCAACACCAAAGAAGAAGCTGTTGTGGAATGGCTTTCATAATTGAAATTTTGTTTCATACCAATTTCCCAAAAAAGCAGCAAAGATAAAATCTGAATTTCTCAATACCCGCTATAGTCATGCTGTAGTGGGTTTTTATTTTGTATGTATCTTAAAAAATTAATTACTTTATCTATATTTATCATTACTGTCAGCTTATTGTCAGGTTGTAGAAAAATTGATGCTAGCGCAGCACCAAAAGCTGCGAAAACTTGTCCTGGAGAAGATGCTCAATTTAGTATGGAATTTTTCAAGGCTAATAATCGAGGTGAAAGGTTTGCTAAAGGTATTAATCATGTCATTATTTTTAATCCCAGGTCAGCAGCATTAGATTTTAAAGTCAATGTTGGTTTATCTCATCAGCTATATACGAAAGATGCTAGGGGCAAAATTCGCCGAGAATACATACCGAAACAATTTAATGAGTTGATTTCTGATGGTAACTCTACATTAAATGGACAACGACCAATAGCAGCAATTAACGCAGACTATATAGATACTGATAATAAACCCCAAGGTTTAAATATTTCTCGTGGAGTAGAGTATTCAGGAGATTTTAAAAATAAGCGTTCTTCTTTTGGGATTTCCGGTGATAAACCCCAGGAACGTAGAGCGACAATTCAAGCTGGTAGAAGAGATACTAATATACTTAATTACAACTTGGTAGGCGGTAATGGTAGATTTTATCGTCAAGGTAAATTTAAAGATATCTGCCAAGATTTAGGTGATTTTGCCTGTAAGCAAGCCACAAATCGCTCAATGGCAGCTATTACGAATAACGGTTATGTCATTTTGTTAGTAAATGATGTAAAAGCTAACTCCACTATTGAGGTAAATTCTACTAATCAAGAGTTAACACCTGATAAATTCGATGATGTCTTAGAAGGGATTGCTCGAAATAATTGTTTAGGACAGATTCAAGAGGGAATTTTGTTTGATGGTGGGATGTCACCAGGATTGTATTACAACCAGAAGTGTTGAATGTTAAGAAAAAGCCAATAAAAATAGCCCAAAATATGTTAGATTTTGGGCGAAGGATTAAAATATTTTAGTTTAACAGTGATTATAAATTCATT
>NZ_JACJRF010000024.1 GCF_014697105.1 Anabaena subtropica FACHB-260
GTTAGCCAGCTAGGGGAGTTAGTTATCAGGGTGCATCTACCAATTAATTGTTCTACCGATATGTGACCTTTTCCGGATGAATTTGTCAGAATTGCTGATGGGTGATTGCTAGGCATAAAAAAGCCCCCAGTCGGTGTTAGCCAGCTAGGGGAGTTAGTTATCAGGGTGCATCTACCAATTAATTGTTCTACCGATATGTGACCTTTTCCGGATGAATTTGTCAGAATTTAGGCATAAAAAAGCCCCTAGTGGTGGCAGCCAACTAGAGGAGCCAGTTATCAGGGTGCATCTACCAACTAGTCTTTCCAACTATAATTGGCTATTTCCGGATAAATGTAGCAGAATGACGATCGCTCTTTGCTAGACATAAAAAATACCTAGTTGGTGTTTGCCAAGTAAGTATTTAGTTATCAAATATTTTTTTATAAGTTACGTGAAATACTAATTTGTTAAGGTTGTGATAGGGAATTGGTAAATTTTCCCAGCCCAAGACAGTAGAATAATCTAAGTATATGCTAGTTATAGAAAAAACTCCCAGTCGGTATCATCCAACTAGAGGAGTTGAAGATCAAGGTGCATCTACCATTAAACTTTTCTGGGCGGATGCCAATCAATCCGGATAAAGTTGTAAATGTAGAGCAAGCAAAACGATTGACTAGAGAAACATTCAGTAGTTTGGTGCATCTCAAATATCAGCAGGAGCGAGAAATCGAATTGAAACTTTCGCGTTTCAAAATAGATTTAGGAGGCAAGTAGGAGAAGTTGTGTCCCAGGAATTTCACATTTCTGTAACCCCAGTAGGGCAGAATGACTACTTGGTGCGGACGGAACAAGTCGCGCCTGGAGTTCCTTTGGCAGAAGAACTGGTGACATGGCCTGTAGCTGATTGGTTGGCGGCGGCTGGGCATTTGATGAATGACCCATTAAAGTCAGTATTGCTGGGAGATGCGTTTATCTCTGGTGGGCGGGAAAGTGCGATCGCTAGAAATTCTGTTAACCTAGTTGCACTGGGTCAACAGTTGTATAACGCACTGTTTCAAGGCACTCTTAGAGATAGCTTAATTACTGCCCAAGGTATTGCTCAAAATCAACAACAAGTACTGCGTCTAAGGCTGGGTCTCAAGGATACTAGGTTAGCACGTCTGCCTTGGGAAGTGATGCACGCAGGCGATCGCCCCCTAGCAACAGGCCCTTATATTGCTTTTTCTCGCTACCAAAGTGGTATTTCTCCCGCGTCTCGCTTGCTTTCAGCTAGTAGACAAAAACTTTTAGAAGACGGTGTGGTCAGAGTTTTAATGGTACTTGCATCACCCACAGATCAAGCAAGTTTGGATCTGCTTAAACAAGAATCTATTAGACTGCAAGCTGAACTACACCGTCGCCTACCCAGATCAATAGAAGGCAACAATTATCTTCCAGAAATTGACCTCACCCTACTCAACCAACCAGGGAGAGAAGAACTAACCCAAGCCCTAGAACAAGGAAGATATCATGTTTTACACTATTCCGGTCATAGCAACTTAGGGCCGAACGGTGGTGAGATTTATCTGGTAAGTAGTCGGACTGGCTTAACAGAAACCTTGAGTGGTGATGATTTGGCGGGTCTGTTGGTTAACAATAATATCCAAATGGCGGTTTTTAACTCCTGTTGGGGCGCATACAGCGCTACTCTTGATAATACTGGTGACACAGGAGAACGCAACCTCACAGATAGCTTAGTTAAGCTCGGTATTCAAAGCGTTTTGGCTATGTCAGAACGTATTCCCGATGAAGTGGCGTTGACTCTCACACAATTGTTTTACCGCAACTTGAGTCAGGGTTATCCTGTAGATTTGTGTGTGAGTCGGGTACGCCAAGGATTAATTTCTGCCTATGGCTCACACCAATTGTACTGGGCATTACCAATTCTCTATCTCCAGCCGGAATTTGACGGTTTCCTCAGCCCTAAGGTTTCTACTGCTACAAGTGTTGATTTACTGGATGAATATAGTTCACCATTGGCAACAAATACCGCAGCTACTTATTCTGGCGTACTAGATGATACGGAGATGTCTTTGCCAATTGAGGATATGATCCCCTCTGGCTTAATTCGTGATTCTTCGGGAATGGACTGGTTAGGTGAAGAAACTTGGGGTGATCTTGTAGATGAAATTGAGTATGATGACCCAAGTTATGCAGAGGATTCTGCTTTTGTTTCGGATATATTTCGTCAACTAGATCAGCAAAGCATAGAAGATGAAGAACCTGAACTACCTCCAGAAGTTGGACAACTGCTACAAAATAGTTATGTAGAACAGCAGATGTCTACTGCACCGAGGGAAGATATCTCAGTATTTGTACCACCAGCAACGAATCATACTCCTCAAAACTTGTCCCAAGATTTAGAAAATTTCCGTCGTTTGGCATCGAGAAACCGCCAACGTCGCCAAAGTTGGCAGATTATGGGGATAATTGGGGCTAGTGCGATCGCCATTATGTTGATCTTTAGTTGGTTATGGCAAAATCGCCAGATATTCTTCGTGCGCGACATACCAGGAATTCCCACCCCATCATTACCAATTGAGACTCAACCCCCCACTAATTTACGGGAAATGTCTACAGGAATGGTAACAGCCACGGCTACAGAACAATTGAATCAAGGCGATTTAGATGCTGGATTGGCCTCTGTGGAAGAATTACTCGATCGCAACGCACTACAACCTGCTCAATCAGCCTTACAATTGGTTTCGTCCGACCAAGAAAAACAAGCATCGGTTAACTTCTTGAGAGGGCGATTAGCTTGGCAGTCTATCCAAACAGGTGATAAACAATACAGTATTGATGATGCCCGTCGTTACTGGGAAACTGCGGTCAGAGCTAACCCAAATTCGCTGTTATATATTAATGCTTTAGGATTTGCTTATTATGCTGAAGGTAATATCAATCGAGCAAATGATTCTTGGTTTCAAGCATTAAATTTAGCTCTCAAACAAGGCAATACATTCTTTTCTACAGAAATACCTCCCCAATCAGATGTACCTCCAGAAGCTTTACCTGCTTATGCTGGTTTAGCCTTGGGGATGTATAAATCTGCTCGTGGTTTACCACCTGCAAAACAGGCACAATATATAAATGAAGCCATTAAATTACGTCAAACAGTCCTAGAAAAAGATCCTATTAATTTTCAGCTAGATGAATTGAGCAAAAATTGGCTCTGGACAGAAGAAATTCTCCAAGACTGGCGATCGCTCCTACAACAAAAAAGCACTAAGCAGAGATAGCAAGGTGAAATAATTATAAGGCAGGGGGCAGGGAGCAAGGGAAAAGAGTTTGGTTTTATTTACTGTCACTTTTGTATCACATTTATTCTTTATGATTTCTAGGCATTAGCTCAAAACAAACAGCTAATAATCTGAATTTAGCGTGCCTATGGTAAATCTTGAGGCAAACAAAATGACAACAACAGTTGAAGGAACCATACAGTCATACCAATGGCATAATCTACCCGCATCAAAGGTAGCTCAACATTTGGACTCAAATCTAGAGACAGGTTTGACGTTGGATCAAGTGACAAAACGCCAGGAAAGTTTTGGCGCTAATGAACTCAAGGGGAAACGGGGAGTCAACCCAATCATCAGATTTTTGCTGCAATTTAACCAACCGTTACTATATATTTTGTTGGTTGCAGGTGCAATCAAGGCCTTGATTGGGCAGTGGGTGAATGCTTGGGTGATTTGGGGTGTTACCTTAATTAATGCCATTATTGGCTTTATTCAAGAATCAAAAGCCGAAAGTGCGATCGCTGCTTTAGCTTCTTCAGTTCAAACTAATGCAACTATCTTTCGCAACGGTCAAAAGTTGCAAGTTCCCTCAACAGAGTTAGTCCCAGGGGATTTGGTGTTACTAACTTCTGGTGATAAAGTACCAGCAGATTTGCGTTTGATCCAGTCCCGAAATCTGCAAGTTAATGAATCAGCACTCACGGGTGAATCTGTCGCCATTGAAAAAAATATTGAACCTGTGAATGCAGATGCAGTGTTAGCAGAACGGGCTAACATGGCTTATGCTGGCAGTTTTGTCACCTTTGGGACTGGTAAAGGGATTGTCGTAGCGATTGGAAAAGCTACAGAAACCGGGCGCATCTCCCAACTTATGGAAGAAAGCGTTAGCCTCAAGACCCCCCTAACGCGGAAATTTGATAAATTTAGCCGCACATTACTATATGTGATTCTGGGCATAGCGGCGCTCACGTTTGCCGTCGGACTGGGATATGGTAATTCCTGGGCTGCAATGTTTGAGGCGGCGGTGGCTTTTGCTGTCAGTGCTATTCCTGAAGGATTGCCTGCTGTAGTAACAGTAACGCTAGCAATAGGTGTTTCCCGGATGGCGAGGCGACACGCGATCGTGCGGAAACTACCAGCCGTGGAAACCCTCGGTGGTGCTACAGTCATTTGTTCGGATAAAACTGGTACTCTCACAGAAAACCAGATGACTGTACAAGCGATTTATGCAGGTGGTAAATACTATACAGTTACAGGTACGGGCTATATCCCAGAAGGGGAAATTTTATTAGATGAACAGCCAGTAGATTGGCTTCATTCTCCAGTGTTAGCAGAATGTCTCAAAGCTGGATTGTTATGTAATGACTCTCACTTAGAATATAAGGATGAACAATGGCAAGTGATCGGCGATCCCACAGAGGGAGCGTTGACAGTTGTTGCTAATAAAGTTGGACTGGCTAGTAATAGCTTAGAACCAGAAATGCCCAGACTGGATGTCATCCCCTTTGAGTCTGAGTTTCAATACATGGCAACTTTGCATGAAGGAGGTAGTCGGGAAGACTCATTAGAAACCAGAACTATCTACGTTAAAGGTTCGGTTGAGTCCATCCTCCAACGTTGTCAGCAAATGTTATATGCGGATGGTAATCCTACTCCTGTAGATACCCAAACTTTACATCAAGAAGTAGATGCAATGGCTCATCAGGGTTTACGGGTGTTGGCATTTGCACAGAAATCTGTCCCGCCTACTCAAGATTCCCTGGATCATGCAGATATCGAAAACGATTTAGTTTTCTTGGGATTACAAGGGATGATTGATCCCCCAAGAGGCGAAGCGATCGCCGCCGTGGCTGCCTGTCAAAATGCCGGGATTCAAGTAAAAATGATTACAGGCGATCATGCGGTGACAGCACGAGCGATCGCTCAACGCATGGGCTTTAATAAACATGGGGAAGTTCTCGCCTTCACTGGCGCGCAACTAGCCCAAATGGAACAATCACAACTGGCTACAGCCATAGAAGATGGGGCAGTATTTGCTCGTGTTGCGCCAGAACAAAAACTCCGTATCGTGGAAGCACTGCAATCGAAGGGCGAGATTGTGGCGATGACGGGTGATGGTGTCAACGATGCACCAGCTTTGAAACAAGCCGATATCGGCATTGCAATGGGGGGTGCGGGTACAGAAGTAGCCAAAGAAGCCGCCGACATGATTTTGACTGATGATAACTTCGCCTCCATTGAAGCGGCAGTTGAGGAAGGACGGACTGTTTACCGAAATTTATTGAAAGCGATCGCCTTTATCCTCCCTGTGAATGGCGGCGAATCGATGACCATCTTAATTAGTGTATTACTTGCCAGAGATTTGCCAATTTTATCTTTACAAGTTCTCTGGTTAAATATGGTTAATTCCATTGCCATGACTGTACCCTTAGCCTTTGAACCGAAGTCTCCAAGGGTAATGCAATTATCCCCCCGTAGTCCCCGTGAACCATTACTCTCCAAAAGTTTACTCAAGCGCATCTTGGCAATATCTATCTTTAACTGGATCTTAATTTTTGGTGTATTTGAATGGATACGGCGCTCCACAGGCAACATCGATTTAGCCAGAACAATGGCAATTCAAGCTTTAGTATCCGGTAGACTGTTTTATCTATTAAGTATTAGTCAACTAGGAATTGCCGCAGTTAATTTCTTGCGGGGAGTTAGGCAGCCACTTAGCGATATCTCAGCTATTGCAATTGGTCTTGCCACTACCATAGTTTTGCAAATAATTTTCAGTCAATGGAGTTTGATGAATATTTTATTTGCTACTGCTCCACTAAATTTAACTCAATGGTTAATCTGTTTACTTGTAGGTTTACCAATGATTCCCGTAGCACTTATAGTAAATAGGTTTGACCCTCTTGACTGATACCTTCAATTTTTTAAATCAAAGTGAATGTAGCTGAATTAGTAAGTATTTCAATTATTCTGCTGCTAGTTGCTACTGTTGTAGCACTGCTGACTCGTTGGCTGCGCGTCCCTTATGTCATAGGTTTGGTTTTAGCAGGTTTAGCCATCACTGAACTCTTACCACGTCGTATTGGGCTGGACGGTTCGCTGATTTTAAACCTATTTCTGCCCATTCTCGTCTTTGGGGCAGCCATAAATACTGATGTCAGTCGCCTCCGCAGCATTGTTAAACCCATAGCCTTATTAGCAGGGCCAGGTGTTGTCATTTCTTCAGGTGTAACAGCACTGTTGTTGAAATTGGTACTAGGACTCAATTGGACAGCAGCACTTTTGGCTGGGGTAATTTTGGCAATTACCGATACCGTTTCTGTAATTGCTGTGTTTAAGGAGGTGTCTGTTCCATCTCGTCTTTCCAGTATTGTTGAGGGAGAAAGTTTATTTAACGACGGTATAGCGCTAGTTTTATTTAGCTTAATTTTGAAAATTAATGCAGATGGTTCCTTACCTGTTTTAGATGGACTGCAAGAGCTATTTGTAGTGATTGTTGGTGGAACTTTAGTAGGCTTGGCTTTTGGTTATTTGAGTGCTGATTTATTTGTTCGCTCAGATGAGCCGCTTAGTAGTATTTTACTGACTGTAGCTGTAGCATTAGGAGCCTTTCAAGTTGGGCAATGGTTTAGTGTTTCCGGTGTAGTTGCTGTAGTTGTTGCTGGGTTAATAGTAGGAACTTTAGGACTTTCCGGTAATGTATCCGCTTCTACTCGATTAACTTTACTTAGTTTTTGGGAATCTATTGCATTTGGAGTTAATAGTTTTATTTTCTTACTAATTGGTTTAGAAATTGACCTACTCACTCTTTGGCGAGTTCTTCCCGCAGTTCTACTGGCAATAGTTGCTTATCAAATAGGACGTATATTATCTGTTTATCCTCTGTTAGCTTTAGTACAATATTTTGACCGTCCCATACCTTGGCGTTGGCAACACGTCCTGTTTTTGGGTAATATTAAAGGCTCCCTTTCTATGGCGTTGGCGCTAAGTATACCTGCAACAGTAACAGGACGAGAGCAAATAATTGCTATAGTTTTCGGTACAGTCTTGTTATCTTTATTGGGACAGGGAGTAAGTTTACCTTGGTTAGTGAAACGTTTGCGCTTATCTAGTTCATCGGTACTTTATCAGGAGATTGAGAATTTACAAGCTAAATTAATCACTGCTAAAGCTGCACAAGATGAATTAGATATTCTATTTAAAACAGGAGTATTACCAAAAGCTATTTATGAAGAAATGCGTTCAGCTTACCAAGTGCAAATAGCAGCTGCCGAAAAATCATTACGTGAATTTTATAATCATCGTCCAGATGAGTTGGATAGCAAAAGTGATGTGTTGAGCAAACTTGATGCTATTCGTCGTCGGTTACTATTAGCGGAGAAAGGAGCGCTTACAGAAGCAATGCGTAAGCGAATTCTTTCCGAAGAAATTGTGCAAAAAATGATACAAAACCTCGATGAACAATTACTCCAACTGGAAGATGATTGATAATCCTGATGTTTTCCGTAAATGGGGGAATTTATTTTTTATCAGTCTCTTACAAAGAAGTGAGAGATTTTTAATTTTTTATTATTTTTTTGGATTTTTCAGTACTCTCCCAGGACTAATAAAAGAAATTCCTTGCTGAAAGTCAGTACCAATCATCACTGCTTCCACTATTGGTTCAGAGATTTCTGTTGTCGCTACCCACTCCACAATAAAGCTTGCACCTACTCCTCCGCTTGTATTATCTCTTGCCACAAAAACATCATAAGCAGCCAGGATATCAAGTTGAATAGGATTCTCTAAATACTCCTTGATTAATTTACCGTTAGAGCCATAGTAGCGTACAGAAGTAATGATCAATGGATTGCTCAAGTCAGTATTCCGAATACTCAGAGTTGCAGCTAATTTAAAATCTTCTTGTCTATTGTGATGATAGATATGAGAATAAATAGGAACATAAATTGTTTGTCCCATTGCCATCTGAAAATTTTCATCCAAAGTCACTGTTTTTGGATGTGAGTTTACCGGAAAATTATTAGATTTTGACTTTGATTGAATATCCGTGGATTGACAAGATACAAGAATAAGAAATGTAATTGATAAATACAAAGGTCGATAAAGCTTTAATGGAGCTATGGAACTTTTATTGAATTTTTGTTGGCATGGTCTACGCTTTGCCCTTAAAAATTTATTACACTTCATATTCATTCTTTCCTGCTTCCTGTCTTTTTTACCTGTTCCCGCCTATATAAGTATGTTGAGAAATCAACGCAGACTAATCTATTTACAGCCTTCGATAAAATCAATAACTTGATGTAAACAGTGTGGTTTTGTGACGATCAGTACAGTTGAACCGGGTTCTAGTACTGTACTACCATTAGGAATCATTAGATCATCATGGGGATGGGGTTGATAACCAATAATTAGGGAGCCAGTAGGAAAGCGAAAATCTTGAGCAATTTCAGCAACACTATGACCAACTACATAACAATTATTGGAGATACCCAGTTTTAAAACTTCAATTTGTCCTTGCTCAAAGTGCATCATTGATTCTACTTGGGGATACTCAATAGCGTTCACCATTGTTGAAACTGATAGTTCGACGGTACTGATAATATGATTGGCTCCAGATAGACGAAGCGGTTCGGCAAAATCAGGGTGACGCATCCGGCTTAAAATATGGGGAACACCATAGTGCTTGGCAAGAGTTACCATTGCCAGATTTAAAGCATCACTGCGTAAGACAGCTGCTAAAGAATTAGCTTTACGAATACCAGCTTCTAACAATACCTCTGTACTCACTGCACTACCTTCAAAAGCCATAGCTCCCACTTGTTCACGAGCATAACGACAAGCGGTAGGATCAATATCAATCACGGCAACAGTATGACCTAGCTCTACTAGTTTTTTAGCCAAACTCAGCCCCACTAGCCCTGCTCCACCAATTAGCACGTACATGGCTGCTCCTAATACTGAAAGGTTTTCTACTCCACTTTACCTTACAGGTTAGTCAGCCAGTTTATGAGCTATTTTTTGCGTTCCTTACCGGATGCTACACGGATACTGAGGCTACTATCAATTGACTATCTTCTACTTTGACCAAAGGGAATACAAGTAATATCTTTCCCCTGATAGAGACATAAAAACTCACATCCTGATAAGTTATTTTATGTTGAGATTTTAATTAAGTGAATAAAAATATGAGTACTGAAAAAAGAATTGAAGCAACTGCTAAAAATATTGAAGGTAAAGTACAAGAAGTGATTGGCGAAATCAGTGGAAACCCATCAGATAAAGCTGAGGGTCAAGCTAAACAGGCAGAGGCTCAAGTAATTCATACTACCGAAAATATCAAGGATGAATTGAAGAAAATAATTGAATAACAAATTTTCAACAGACTTTCCAATTCTTAAAATTCACATGGTGCCAAGTTAGTTTTTATAAACTGGTATTTTATGATTTATTACTCCACTACTTGTAAAAGTGTGGAGTATTTATATTTTGATTTTTTTGATTAAAAAAAGGTTAGTTTTGAATAAATCCACTCTAACCATGATTGTTTTCATTTTCTTAGTAACTTCTGGAACTTCCAGTAATTAAGTTCCACAGGAAGATAGCAACTATAGCCCCAATAATAGCCACAATTATTCCAGAAATACTGAGAGTTGCTGCTGTTAATTGTAGTGTTCCTGTGTCTAAAAGTGTGACGATGGTTCCACCAACTAAAGCACCAATGATACCTAAAATCATAGTTCCTAAAATGCCTCCACCTTGGCGACCAGGGTAAATAGCCTTAGCTATGGCTCCAGCGATTAAACCAAGAATAATCCAAGCGATAATGTTCATATTTTTATTATGTAAAAACCTAATAGTAATGTATTAATTCCTATTAATTTTTCCTTCTACCAGAAGAGATAGGTATAGTATCTAGATTTATAGATTTCCTATATTCATCACTCAAGATAGCAGTTTAGCGATCGCCTAACTTTACCCTGATAATGCTCACAAACTTACTCTCTGTGAGCATCTCTATGAAACTTTCGCCACACTCAGTTTCAGAACTGGGAAAGACTTAATTTGTGAACTTTTGTAACAATCTAGATAACTTTGTCCCACTGCTACAGAAATACTGATAGAACCGCAACTGTAATCTCCATATACCGCGTTCAATAACAGCAGGGATATAGCAGAATTTCTGCTGTTTTCTCTGCCTTCTTTATATAGAAATTGGCTTTGATTTTGTTCGCCGTGTCGCAGTCATACTTAATTACGTGCGTAGGGAGTGAGGAGTGGGGCAAATGTTCGTTAATACTCTATGATTTTATGTCATGAATAAATGGGAATTAATCATGATGGATAACTTGGATATGAGGCAATGAATAATTCAATTCTCGTAATTGCAGGTATTGCCGTTGTATTAGGACTTATTGTTGGTGTCTTCATTGTGGGATTAATTTATGTCCAACGGCGACGACAAGCAGTAGATAGCCTGATACGTATTGATAATGTAGTTGGTTGTTTTGGTGTAGTGGAAGTCCCTTTAAACCACAACAGTCCGGGGAAAGTACGTGTCAATCTCAAAGGTTCTCTAGTAGATTTTGTCGCCTTCAGTGATGAAGTTCATCAATTTAATCAAGGCGATTCAGTTGTTGTTGTCCGAATTGATGGTAATAAAGTTTGGGTAGTTTCTGTTTAGAAGAAATTGACTATTGACTATTGACTAACTATGAACTTACTTAAACAAGAATTAAGAACTGTTACAGTAGCGCAGATTGATGTAAATCCACCTGTTACTAACAAAGAAAACAACGCTCTTGAAGGTCTGCTTTATAGCGCTCTTCCTGTGGCTCTATCTATCTTTAGTGCAGTTGTATTTGTGTGGTTTGTCAAGTCTTTTCTATGTATCTGCAAACCCAATGAAATCTTAATTCTTTCGGGACGCAAATGGCGGACTAAAGATGGACAAGAGATGGGTTATCGAGTGCTATTAGGTGGACGCGCCATTCGGATTCCCATAGTGGAAACAGTCAAGCGCATGGATGTAACGACTATGCCGGTCAGGGTGGAAGTGCGAAACGCTTACGCCAAAGGGGGAACGCCTTTAAATATTCAGGCGATCGCCAACGTAAAAATCTCCTCAGATCCGATGGTTGTGGGTAACGCAATTGAACGCTTTTTAGACCGCGATCGCTCAGAACTCACTCGTGTTTCCCGCGAAACTCTAGAAGGGTATCTCCGGGGTGTAGTTGCTACCCTCACACCAGAAGAACTCAACGAAGACCGTCTGAGTTTTGCCCAGCGTATCGCCTCCGATGTCAGTCGTGACTTCAGCAAATTGGGATTGCAACTAGATATTCTAAAAATTCAAAGTGTTTCCGATGATGTGGACTATCTCAAATCTTGGGGACGTAAGCAAATCGCCTTAGTGATTCGAGACGCAGAAATTGCTGAATCCAATGCACTCACCCAAGCAGAACAAATCGAAGCTCAATCTGAAGAATACGCCCAAGTCGCCAAAACCCAAGACCAAATAATTGTGCTGGAGAAAGAAAACGAACTCCGCAAAATCAAAGCCCAGCTAGAACAAAAAGCCAAATCTGAAGAAGAAATTACCACAGCAGCAGCTCAAGAAAAGAAAGCCAAAGCCGAACAAGTCCTACAAGCATTCAGGGCTGAATTAGAACGCCTACGCCTACAAGCAGATGAAGTCCTCCCAGCCGAAGCCCGCCGTCAAGCCCAAGAATTCCGCGCCAAAGGGGAAGCCGCCTTCCTAGAAGAAAATGCCAAAGCAGCCGCTTTAGTCAACGATATTCTTTCCCAAGTTTGGCAACAAACCGGTAGCGATGCTTCTAAGTTGTTCCTGATTCAACAAATTGAAGCCGTCCTCCAAGAAGCGGTGCAGATTCCTAAACGCATTCAACTAGAAAAAGTCAATGTAATTGATAACGGCGATGGTAAATCCGTAGCCAGTCTAGTCAGCGTTTACCCCGAAATCGTGCTGCAATTCCTAGAAAACGTCAATCGTACCTTGGGTATTGATGTTGCAGGAACCTTAAGTAATAGGGAGTAGGGAGAGAAGAAAACTATTAGCTACTGATAACTGACAACTGACTATTGACTAAAAATTATGGAAATTATCGTTTTACTTTTAGGAATGTTTGGTACAGGAACCGCCGCAGGTTGGTGGGTGATTCGCAACTTGTACTATATTTGTCAGCCCAGTGAGGTGCTGATTTTTGCAGGTAGTCGGACTGTGATTGATGATAAGCGATCAGTTGGTTATCGTTTGGTGAAAGGCGGTAGTAGTATTCAAATCCCTCTGTTGGAAAAAACTTTCCGCATGGATTTGACTAACATGATTATTGAGTTGCGGGTGTCTAACGCCTACTCAAAAGGTGGAATTCCTTTAACAGTGGAAGGGGTAGCGAATATTAAAATTGCTGGTGAAGAACCAACAATTCACAATGCTATTGAGCGACTGTTGGGTAAAAGTCGTAAGGATATTGAACAATTAGCCAAGGAAACATTGGAAGGAAATCTGCGGGGAGTCTTGGCGAATCTGACACCGGAACAGGTGAATGAAGATAAAATCACCTTTGCTAAAACTTTGTTGGAAGAGGCGGAGGATGATTTAGAAAAGTTGGGATTGGTTTTAGACAACCTGCAAATCCAGAATATCTTTGATGAGGTACGTTATCTAGATTCTATTGGGCGCAAGCAACAGGCAGAATTATTGCGAGATGCGCGGATAGCAGAAGCTGAAGCCAAAGCCCAGTCTATAATTAAGTCTTCCGAAAATCACCGGATTACTAAACTCAGACAAATCGAACGAGATTTGCAAATTACTAAAGCCGAAGCCGAACGCAGAGTTAGAGATGCACTCACCAAACGCACAGCTGTGATTGCAGAGGTAGAATCGGTCGTTAACGTCCAGATTGCCAAAGTGCAAGCAGAAGTAGCAGTCCAAACCGAACGGATCAAAAAGGTAGAAAATCAACTACTAGCCGATATTGTCGCCCCAGCCGAAGCAGAATGTCATGGTGCGATCGCTCAAGCTAAGGGAGATGCTGCCAAAATCATCGAGGAGGGTAAAGCCCAAGCCGCAGGAACCCAGCGTCTAGCGGAATCCTGGCAAAATGCAGGTACATCGGCGCGGGAAATCTTTATCTTCCAAAAACTCGAACCCCTATTGAAAATGATGGTGGCGGGAGTACCAGAAGTGACAGTAGAAAATTTAACTGTGATTGATGCCAATAATGGTGGTAGTGTGCCTAAAATGGCTTCTTTAATCGAGCAGTTGCGTCAAACTACTGGTGTTGATGTTGCTCAAGTGATCAATCAGATCAAGTCTGGTAAGGAATAAGTCCTGGGAATTTAGCGTCTCTCTGTGTCTCTGTGTTTTTTCACCGCAGAGGCGCAAAGACACAGAGAAGAAAATACACTTATCTAAGAGTATGGATGAATTAACCGCACTTGTTAAAGAAACCTGCCAGCATCCAAGGGGTAGCATTGAACGCCAGAAAGGATTGCATGAAATTATCTGGCGGATTCAGCGAACAGGTAAACTATTACGGGGTGTGGGTGTGCCTGATGCAGAAGAGGCGATACAAAAAACCTGGCTGTATTTTTGCCTCAATCTCTGCGAAGCCACAACTACTGAGGAACCCTACGATTCCAGTCAAGGGAGTGTGATTACTTGGCTAAATGCGTACTTGCGGTACAGGCTTAAAGATATCAGCATTCCTGATCAAAAAATTATTTATCATTTGTCAGATGAAAATGGCGAAGAAATAGACCCCACAGATTTCATTCCCTCTAGACCAGAACCACCACTCATTCTCGAAGAAATTCAGGAATGGTTAAAACAGGAAGCAAAGAATTTACGCCGTATTTATGTAAGTAACCGCCCAGATATCAATTGTTTGGTCTTAATTGAACGTCGTTTACCACCAGAAACTTCTTGGAAGGAATTATCTCAAGAGTTTGGTGTTTCCATCGCCACTCTGAGCGGCTTCTATCAACGTCATTGCTTTCCCCGGCTCCTCGATTTTGGCATATCCCAAGGTTATTTTGATCATGAGTATGAGTTACCTTAGTGAACAGCAAATCATCTCCATACCCATTCCAGAAAAGTTTCGCCAAACAGCCCTGGAATTTGCCCAAGAACAACCAACTGCGGAAAAAGCTAAACAAGTATATCTGAATACCTTGGCGATACAGGTAGTTCATAGTTATTTGACGATGCTGGATATCCCGACAGAACTAGAAGCTAGCTATAGTTGGCATCCACGAGGACGCTTAGTTGCTGATGTTGCAGATTTACTACTAACTGGTGTGGGACGTTTAGAATGTCGGCCGATGCGGATGGGCGATCGCTCTTGTAACATTCCCCCAGAAGTTTGGGATAATCGCATTGGTTGTGTAGTTGTAGAAATCAATCACACTTGCAAGGAAGGTAAAATTCGGGGATTTATTGCCAATGTCACCACCCCAGAAATTACCCTTGAACAACTGCAATCATTAACAGTCTTAATCGAACATTCCCATCTAGTACATTTACGGCAATGGCTAGAAGGTATCTATACAAATAACTGGCAAAGTGTAGAAGAATTATCAAGCCAAAGAAGCACTCAATTAGCCTTTCGTTCCAAACGTGTGCGGGGTTGGGAACTGGATACTCCGGAAAAAGCTTGGCAAGTAGTTGAGCAATTATATCCTGCTCGCAGTTGGGAAAAAAGTTTACCTATGGAACTATTAGAAAGTTTTACTTGGAGGAAAGTAGGAAATATAGAAGTATCTCCCACTACTGATGATTACACTAAATTTACTGAGGCGATCGCTCATCTTTTAAAAACAACTCCAGAGGAAGAAACTCGCTGGACTTTAGCCGAAATATTATGGACTCTTGAACCTAATCATCCCGCTATCAGTGCTAGACGCATCATCGATTTAGGAATGCAACTGGCAGGACATCCTGTAGCTTTAATGGTAGCAATTTTATCCAAACCAGATAGAAATGCTGCTGTCTTATTGCGTGTCTATCCAATGGGAAATCAGCCTTATCTACCGCCAGGATTACAATTAGTTGGACTAGATGAACATAAAAAATCATTTTTAGAAGTCCAAGCGCGAGAAAATAAAGATGATTACATTCAGTGCAAATTTTGTGCAGAATTCGGCGAAAAATTTCAAGTTCGAGTTACGATAAATAATATAAGTTTTACAGAAAATTTTGTCATTTAATAGACAAATTATTACAAGGAAGAAACAGTGGGTAAGCTGGTTATCTTCGAGATTGGAGAAGGCAGTTTTCAGCAGGGATTTCCTGTGAAAATCAGAATTGGGGAAGAACGTCAACCCCATTCTCAGGAAATTCTCGGCAGATTGCCACCAGCATTAACAATTCCTCAACATTATTATGAATGGCAATCAAGTTATCGTCACTTGCCTGCAAATTGGTTAATCACTGTTCCCGAAACTCAAATTACCAATGTATCCACCAGAGAGACTTGTCATTATGCTGCTCAAAGGTTTCAATTTAGTTTCAACGAATGGTTAAATCAACCAGTAGTTAGACAATTAGAACGGCAATTATTACAAAAAGTCGGCGATTGGCAGGATGTGCGTTTTATTTTGCAAACACAAGATGTCTTATTACGCCGCATTCCTTGGCATCTATGGGATATTTTTCAGGATAGTCATAATCGCCCAGAAATTATAGTTAGTTCTGAATATGAACCTAATAAACAAAAATTAAAAAATCCTGTCAAAATTCTGGTAGTTCTCGGCAACAATCAAGGTATTGATATTCAACAAGATTTGGAAACAATCAAAAAATTGCCTGGCGCAATTATTGAACTGTTGCAAGAACCATCACGCCAACAACTTAGAGATAAATTATGGACTCAGGCTTGGGATATTTTCTTTTTTGCTGGACATAGTTGTAGCCATAATGATGATATTTCTGGGCAAATTCAAATTAATCCTCAGGAAACTTTATCTCTAGATAGTCTGCGTCACACACTCCGCCATGCTGTTAATAAAGGATTAAAATTAGCCATCTTTAATTCCTGCGATGGTATAGGATTAGCCCGCAATTTAGCTGATGTGCGAATTCCTTACACAATTGTGATGCGGGAGCCTGTACCCGATGTAGTAGCACAACATTTCTTGAGATATTTTTTAACAGCTTTTGCATCTGGTGAATCATTATACGCCTCCGTACAACAAAGTCGCGATCGCTTACAAGAGGAATTGGAAAACGATTATCCTTGTGCTTCCTGGCTACCTGTAATTTTTCAAAATCCAGCAGCAGCAGAATTAAAATATCCCCAACCAAGTAATTGGGCAAAAATAGGGGTGAGAGCAGCTATTTTGACAGGTTTAGTAGTTACTTTCAGCTATATTTCTACAGCGATTATTAATGAATGGAAATTTCACAGACGCTTTAGTGATGGCAATAATATTTTAGTTAAGACATTTATAACTACTCATAAACAAGATGGCATCAAGGCATTTAAACAGGGTAATTACCAGTTAGCTCAAGAAAAGTTTCAAGATTCTTTGCGCGAGCATTATAATGATCCAGAAACATTAATCTATTTAAATAATGCTAAGGTCGCCAATCAAGCAGGACTAAAAATTGGCGTTGCTGTACCTATTGGAAATAACTCCAATGTCGCCCAAGAAATTTTGAGAGGAGTTGCACAAGCGCAGCAAGAAATAAATAAGCAAGGTGGGATTCACGGCAAGTTTTTAAAAGTTACCATTGCCAATGACGATAATAGACCGGAAATTGCCAAACAAGTAGCCCAGAGATTTGTCCAAGATGCAGATATCTTAGCAGTAGTAGGGCATAACAGTAGTGATGCAAGTGTGCCTGCGTCTGATATTTATCAGGCAGGAAAATTAGTGATGGTTTCACCAACTAGCAGTTCTACAAGATTAACAGATCGCCCCCGCCCTGACAGTGACGGTAACTATATTTATAGAACAATTATCAGCTTTAATGTGATTGCTGAGAGTTTGGCTGAATACGCCAAAACTACTGGTATGAATAAAATAATGATTTGTAGTGATTCACGAGCTACAGATCAGTCTTTTGAACAAGCATTTGTGAATTCGATCATTTATAAACGCTTACAATATATAAATAATATTAACTGTGATTTCGCTTCAGGAAATTTTCGTCCAGAAACTATTGTGAGCAATGCGATCGCTCAGAATGTAGACGCTATTTTACTCAATCCTCAAGTTGATAGAATGAGTAAAGCAGTGGATGTGGCGAAACTTAATCAAGGTAAGTTGCGATTATTAGGAAATCCCAGCTTACAGACTAAAACCATACTCGATGCAGGCAATGCAGTCCAGGGAATGGTGATAGCAACTCCTTGGCTAGCAGATGTTTCTCCAAATAAAGAATTTGTGCAGAATGCCAAAAATTTGTGGCGTGAACCAGATTTAATTACTTGGCGTACAGCTACAGCCTTTGATGCAACTAAGGCTATCGCCGTAGCACTGAAACAGGAAGATAACACCAGAATTGGTATCCAAAAAGCCTTCGCTCAAAACTTCTCTCTACAAAGTGCTACAGGGACGATTCAGTTTTTATCTTGGGGCGATCGCAAAGGCGATCGCGTGGGCAATGCTATCTTAGTAGAAGTGAAACCTGATCTCAAAGCACCTAGTGGTTACAGCTTCGTACCGAAAAACTCGCTGCAACACAGGATCAGTTTGGGAGATAAAATCTTAGTCCAAGATAACCCTAGTCGTGAGAAACAATCGGGTGTAGAAGCCTTTACGATGGGGAATTATCAGCAAGCGATCGCCCTATTTGAACTATCTCTGCAAAAAGTATTTAATGACCCAGAAACACACATATATTTACAAAATTCCTTAGCTGCTCGTAGTGGTAAAATCTTAAAAATTGCGGTTAGTGTCCCCATCGGTAGTAACCTGAATGTTGCCAAAGAAATACTCCAAGGTGTGGCGCAAGCTCAAGATGAAATCAATCGAAAAGGTGGGATTCAAGGACACTTACTGCAAGTAGAAATTGCCAGCGATGATAACAACCCAGAAATTTCTCAACAACTAGCAAGTTACTTTGTTGCCGATAAGCAAATTTTAGCGGTAATCGGTCACAATGCCTCAGATGTTTCTGTCGCCGCTTGTCCTATTTATCAAGCAGGTAAATTAGTTAATATTTCCCCCACCAGCTTTTCTTTAAAATTAGCGGGATGTGGTGCTTATATATTCCGGACTGCACCTAATATTAGGTTACTTGCTGATGTTTTATCTAACTATGCCATCAAAACAATTCGCACGCAAAATTTAGCAATTTGTGTAGATGAGCAAGCTATAGATAATCAATCATTTCGAGATCAATTTGACTATGCTATTCGTGTAGCTGGGGGTAATATTGTGAATATTAACTGCGATTTATCCGCAGATGATTTTAATCCCAGCCAAGTAATTACGGAAGCGATTAGTAGTGGTGCTAATGGCTTAGTTTTAGCGCCTCATGTAGATAGAATTAACAAAGCTTTAGATATAGCCGCAGCTAATAAAGGTAGATTGAGGCTCTTTGCTAGTCCCACACTCTACACATCCCAAACCTTACAACAAGGACAAGCCGATGTGAATAGTTTAATGTTAGCTGTACCTTGGCATCCAGAAGCCAATACGCAGAATCATTTTAGCAAGGATTCCCAACGTCTGTGGGGAAATTCCGTAACTTGGCGTTCTGCCACCAGTTATGATGCAACTGTAGCTGTAATTACTGGTTTACAAAAAAGTAAAACTCGTGAAGGATTGCAAAAAGTTTTGCGTAATCCTAACTTTTATGCAGTTGGTGCAACTGGCAAAATTCGCTTTTTCCAATCAGGCGATCGCTATCTCAAAAACGATGCCATCTTAGTAAAAATTCACCCAAACAAAGCATCTACAACTGGTTACAAGTTTTCCCTAATGCAATGATACCTAAGTAGAGACGTTGCATTGCAAAGTTTCTACCCACTCATAACTTTAACCGAACCGTATTGAATGTAGATCATCCTTATTGGGTAGTCGAGCATAAAAATAGATGTTGTAGCTACAAAATTCAGTCGGTTGATAAATATTCGTATCTACAAATAGGAAGAGTAAATATTGATAGGACTTGAGTAATTTAGGACTATAGTGTGTTTTCAAACTGTAACCACAACAGAATGGAAGCGATTGTAATCACTGAAATTACAAGCCAAATAGCTATAAAGGATGGGTTTGGAGCATTTTATCAAGTTCTAGAGGAATGAAAAATGAGTTTAGAAACCTACAATAAGGAAGTAGAACACCTGGGAGAATCGCGGGGTGTTAAAGACCACGACCATGATATAGTTCACGATCTGAGTCGAAGATTGGATGCCCTATGGAGGTATGATCAATATCTTGCTAATGCTGAGGGGTATGATTCATTACAAGCATTTTGGAGAAAGGTTAAGGAACAAGAGAAGAAAAACATAGTGGAGTTAAAAAAACTACTCTCGGAACATATTAAGCTTGGTGATTTCTAAAGGTGTTTTGGAAAAGCCTCAGTAGTAGAGACGTTGCAATGCAACGTCTCAAAATATTTAACCACATTAAGAGCGATTTATTTACCCTATCCCCTTTTTCAGGATTTGCTGTGGAACTTTTTTCATCTGATTTACCTGCTTTAAGGCTTACCTGTAATTATAAAAGCTGCCCAATAGTAAGGATGAGAATATAGATTTTTATCCGCAGGCATTTTACTGATTCTATATAAATGTGTTGCTAAATAAGCCCTCAGTTTTAGTTCTTCTGGATCAAGATTGTTGAGTAAATCTTCATACCATTTCGTTAATTCTATCGCCGTTAATTCTCTTAACCAAACAGTGGCTTCAGCTAAAGCAATATTTGCTGGTTTTTCTTGTAATCGGCGGTAAAACTCAATGATAACTAAAGCGCTAGCCGATGATTCTACAGTCCAAAGAGTACTGACTACGTGAGAAACACCTCTATGGAAGAACGCACTAACTAAATCCACATATTCACTACTAGTGATTTGGTTAGTATTATTAATAGTTTCACAAGCGGAGATAGTAACTAAGTTATAAGTTGATAAATTTGTTTCGCTGATTTCTTCTAAAGTAAATTTATCTTCACCCGCTAGTGCTAATTCTGATGTTTTAGGCTCAGTGCAACTATTAATTGCCTGACCTGCAAAATGAAATACATTATAGTTATCAAATAAAGCATCTTCAAAATTATTTTTAGTAGCTTCCGTACCTTGGAGACGATGTTTATTTTTAAACATCTGGCTCACAACTTCGGCTTCTAGATTAGCAAACCTTAGCATGGGATAAGCCTTACTATCAGGGTATTCCACACTTAATAATGTTTGATTAGCAAACTGTCCGATATTTGGATTTCTCGCTGATAACCCTGCTTGAATATTCGGCAGATAGGTAATGTTGACACCTGGTATTTCTTCAGTGGAAGCAGAGATTTGGAACAAGGCATGGAGAGGTAATTTAAATAAATCACGGTGGGGAACTAAAATGAGTTGAGTAATACCTTCAAGTTCTGGTTGAATTGTCTCAATTTCCAGAATATTTCTTAGCTGTAATAACTTATCTTCCATCTCCACGCGCCAGGGATGATTGCTTTTGCTTTGTTGGTCTTGGGCTTGTTGGCGATAGTCTTGATAGGTTTGTTGCCAATCTTCTAGCCAATTTTCAAATGCAATCAGCCGTCTGCTAGCTTCAGGTAAAGGTAAATCTTGCAGTGGTGTAGCGTTGATTGTTTCCACATCTTGAACTGGTGTAAAAACGAGAATTGGTGATGGGGCTTGGTCTTTGATAATAAAAGTGTGTAATGCGACTGGGCTAATATGCCAATAAATAATTGCGGTGTGGGGATTTAGCAATTTTTGAACCGAGCGATAATTGAGGAATGGAATATCTGCATTCCACCCAAATAATAGCCAAGTGCAACCAGCATTCTTTCCCTGTTCTGCTATTTCCCAAGCTTCAACCAAATCACCATATTCTACAGATATATCAACAGCTAATTGTCCAAATCCTGCAAATTTTAGCGCTAGTTGTTTTTTAATTTCTGTGGTGCGAGTCGGTTCACCTAGTAATTGTTGTAATAAATTTGAGCCGCGTTGCTGTAATTCTTGGGCTTGTGCTGTTTGTCCTAGCCCTAGCAATGATTTGATAAGGGATTGTAAAACTTCTAAATGTAACTGAGGAAAACCTGCACTTGTGAGAGTTAATAGGGCTTGATTGTACTCGGTTACTGCTTTGCGCCAATAGTTACGGGATGTAGAATACTGTTTACCTTGTTCGTAATAACTATTAGCGATCGCCAGATGCAATCTCCCCCAACCTTCTGGGTGAGTATCTGGGCGAATATGTTTTAAACCTTCCTGATAACTAGCTAATTTACCTTCATAGCCAGCCTGCTTTAAGGCAGAATTATTTGCGGCTATAGCAGTCAATAAATTTAACGGTGTTTCTGTATCATTTAAATTACCAATAGCCGTCCCTCGACCAATCCAAGCTTCCCAGTAGTCGAGTTTGATTTGTAAGGCGTGATCATAACAAACGATCGCTTCTAAAAATCGTTCTAAATAAAACAACGCCACCGCTTGGTTGTACCAAGCTAGGTGAAAATCTGGTTTAATCCCTATGGCTTGCTTATAGGAGGCGAGCGCTTCTTCTCGGCGACCTGAGTTTTCTAAAGCCACACCCCGGTTATACCAAGCTAAGTAAAAATCTGCTCGGATGGATAATGCTTTGTCCCAAGATGCGATCGCTTCAGACCACTGTTTTAAATTGAATAAGACTACACCCCGGTCAATCCAAACCTCGTGGAAATCTGGTTGAATCTCTAAAGCTTTGTCATAAGATGCAACCGCCGCTTCGTATTGTTCATCTACACCTAACGCAATTCCTCGGTAATACCAATTTTCTTGGTCTTCGGGTGACAAAACTAAGGCTTCATCATAAGAGGCGATCGCATCCCCAATTTGTCCCAACTTCAACTCCGCCCAAGCCTTACTAGACCAAGCCTCTGGAGTATCAGCCTGAACAGCGATCGCTTGCTTAAACGAGGCGATCGCTTCCTCATACAGTCCTAATTGTCCTAAAGTCCCACCCCGGTTATACCAAGCTTTGTAGTAATCGGGCTTCAGTTCTATCGCTTGGTCGTAAGAGGCGATCGCTTCCACAAACCGTTCTAAATGGAATAAAGTTAAACCACGATTGAACCAGTATTCATAGGAATTGGGATTTAATTGAATGGCTTGCTCATAAGTAGCGATCGCTCCTGATAAATCACCACTTTTGGCTTGCTGCAACCCTTGATAAAATAATGCTTGTGCCTGGATAAAGGCATTTGATCGTTCACTGGTAATCACTGGTTGCTGATTTGTCTGCACGATCAGATTAGCCGCCAACTGATGGACTAAATTGGCACTTTGATCCAACCGCACCATCAACTCATCCAAGGTATACGCTACATTGGGGTCTAAATTGACTAAAGACTGATCCCAGTTACTTTGAGTTGATACTATAGCTGCTGAGTTTTGTTCTCTGTAGTCTAATACCAGTTCGCTTAAATTACTGATGACATCTTCCTGAGCCGGCATCAGTAAGGCTGGTGCTGTCGTCGCAAATTCCGCCTCTTGATATTCCCAACTCAGTTCCTGTAAATTCTCTGTTGTGTCTTCATCCACTGGTTCAGTCGGGGCTGTTTGATATTCCCAACTCAGTTCCTGTAAATTCTCTGTTGTGTCTTCATCCACTGATTCAGTCGGGACTGTTTGATATTCCCAACTCAATTCCTGTAAATTCTCTGTTGTGTCTTCATACACCGATTCAGTCGGAGCTGTTTGATATTCCCAACTCAATTCCTGTAAATTTTCGATTGTGTCTTCATACACCGATTCAGTCGGAGCTATTTGATATTCCCAACTCAATTCCTGCAAGTTTTCAATTGTGTCTTCATCAACAGGAGAAAATTCTGATGTTGCTCTCAAAGGAGTCGTTCCTGGTTCTTCCGACTCCCATAATAAGTCTCCCAAACTGCGGATTAATTCCTGCCCTGGAGAATCTGGGATATTTTCGCTAGGTTCTGCGACTTTAGTGGAAGATGCTTCTAATTCCTCATCCAAATCATCTATTCCGATAAATTCCCTGTTTAGCAAACGAATACCAATGTCATAGGACAGTTCTCCCACCTTCCCAATCCCCAATTCGCCCAACTGCACCATTTGTCTACCTAAATGATGATTTGGTGCTGGTGACATCAGTAATTTTTCGCCAAACACTAATAGCCAATCTATCCAGCGTTCAACACTAATCCGGTCTTCCATCCGTTGCAAGTACTTAATTGCCCACTGCTGACCCCGCCCGTGATTCACACCTTGCAGCAGCTGAGTGAACAACAATTCCAAATCCGCATTAGTTAGTTCAGGTGGTTCTTCTGCCACCTGTTCTCTGACACCCTTGAAATAATCAGTTTGTTGATCATCAACAGAGTGTTTGTCAAAAGTTTTAAGCCACTGAAATAGCCGAGTGAGCATTTGCCATACTCTTGGATTTTACTTACCCTAGATTGTAGCGATCGTTGTGTTAAACAACTCATGATAATTCATGATTTACGTGAAATCCAGTAAAATTAACAGATTTTTCAGTATTTGAGAGATTAGGGAGGACTGAGTAAGATATTCTTTCTCTGCTCCCCTCTCCTGCCTTCCAATACGGTTCGGTTAACAGAGTTATCTGTTGAGGCGAGCTGTTCTTGTGCAGGGGGAGAATAGAAGCAGGGGAAGAGAAATTGCTTAATAATAACTCTCTTCCCTCCCCTGCCTCCCCTGCACCCCCTGCTTATCCGAACCGTATTGCCCTGCCTTCTACTCCCCACTTCCCGATCCCTGACTAGCAGCGTAATATTGATTCATCAAAGCCTCAACAATAATTTGAGGATCATCTGTCTCAATCGCTAGCTGTTCTGCAATCTGTTGGCGTAAGTTTTCGTCCTCTTGTAACATCACAAACAACTGATCAAGGGTGACAGTTTGGTAATCTCCTTCCGGGTTTTCCTCAGTTGCAGAAATGCTTTCCTCTGGGTATAATACATCAGTACTATCCATATCTGGGCCATCATATTCCCAAATGGGTTCGCCTTGATTGCGGCTTAATACCTGCATCCCAATATCATAGGCAAAGTCTCCTACTTGCCCAACGCCCAATTCACCCAGTTGGACTAATCGAGCAGCTAATTCATTATTTGGTGAGGAGGATGCTAGCAATTTTTCGCCAAAGCGCTTTAACCACTCTATCCATTGTGCGGTCGTTACACGATGCTCAATATTTTGCAGCCACTTTTCCGCCCAAGCTTGGCCTCGCGCCTGATGCACTCCTTCGAGAAGTTCAGTGAACAGAAATTCTAAATCTGTGTCACTGAGGGGTGGAGCCGGTTTTTCTGTGACGTTAGAACTAGTTTTAACCGCAGTCTGTTTCCTACCCCTACCAAACAAGCCTTGAAAAAACCTTTTAAGCCATTGGACTAGCCGCCTGAGCATTTGCTGTACCATTTACTATTGTTTCCCCTAAGATTGTAGCGAGCGCAAAGCTCACTATTGCTTTAGCCAAGTCAATAAATGTATATCAGTGAATTTCACAATCTCTTCTAGGGTATGTCACAGCTCACAATATGGGTGGCAAAGTTTAAAATGGTTTAACTTCATTCACGATTCAAAATGGCAAGACTCTTTAGGGGTAAAAATTCTCATGATTGGGTGTAGACACATTTAAGAACAACTTAGTAAATAAATCCTAGAAGGTATTGACTTTTTTTCACCCATGTCTTATGAACCCCTGCACCACAAGTATCGCCCAAAGAGTTTTGCTGAACTGGTGGGGCAAGAGGCGATCGCTACCACGCTTACAAATGCTATCCGTACAGCTAAAATAGCCCCAGCATATTTATTTACCGGCCCCAGAGGTACAGGTAAAACCTCTAGCGCCCGAATTCTTGCCAAATCCCTCAACTGTCTTAAAAGTGACAAGCCCACTGCTGAACCCTGTGGAGTTTGTGATGTCTGTCAGGGAATCACCAAAGGCTACTCCCTCGATGTAATTGAAATTGATGCCGCCAGTAATACAGGTGTAGACAACATCCGCGAATTGATTGAAAAAGCTCAATTTGCGCCTGTACAGTGTCGTTATAAAGTGTATGTGGTTGATGAATGCCATATGCTTAGTAGTGCAGCATTCAATGCGCTACTTAAAACCCTAGAAGAACCACCTAAGCACGTAGTCTTTGTTTTAGCGACAACTGACCCACAACGAGTATTACCCACAATTATTTCTCGTTGTCAAAGGTTTGATTTTAGACGTATCCAACTAGAGGCGATGGTGAAGCATTTGAGTGCGATCGCCTCTAAAGAAAACATTAATATTTCACTAGAAGCAGTAACATTAGTAGCCCAATTATCTCAAGGGGGATTACGAGACGCGGAAAGTTTGCTCGACCAATTAGCCTTGTTACCTGATGGAGTCACACCAGACAAAGTATGGGATTTGGTTGGTTCCGTTAGTGAACAGGACTTATTGTTATTGTTGGGAGCGATCGCCCAAGATAACCCAGAATTAGTATTAGACTGTACCCGCAAAATCTTAGATCGTGGTCGAGAACCCCTAACCATTCTGCAAAATCTAGCCGCCTTCTACCGCGATTTACTCATAGCCAAAACAGCAGCGAATCGTCATGATTTAGTTGCTTGTACCCAGCAAACCTGGGAAGCACTAGTTGAGTCCGCTCAATCTTTGCCCATGAATACAATATTGCTTGGGCAAAAACACCTACAAGAAGCAGAACTGCAAATAAAAAACACCACCCAACCACGTTTATGGCTGGAAGTGACATTACTGGGATTATTACCCAGTGCGAATATTCAACCTACATCTGTAGCCTTTGCACCAAGCGACTACCGCCCATCATCAACTCAGCCGCATTCCCAAAAAGCAACACAAAAAAACCCATCCCCACACCCCACTCTCCCACTCCCCTCATCTTCCAACCATCAAGAAACCGCTAACACATCCACCACCCCCCCATCATCTCCCCCCGTTCCCCCATCCCTTCCATCTTCCAACCATCAAGAAACCGCTAACGGATCCACCCCCCCCCCATCTCCCCCTCCCACAGAGGAAGTCATCGACACACCACAATTTGACTTTGCTCAAATTTGGCAGCAAGTACTTAGTAATATTCAGCAAATGCCCAGACGTGCCTTACTGGGTCAAATGTGTCATCTCATCGATTTTGATGGCGCTGTAGCTCGTATTGGTGTCAAAGGTATGTGGTATGACAAAGTAAAATCAGATGTACCAATGATTACGGCAGCCTTTCAACAGACTTTTAGTCGGGAAATTCAGGTAACTTTAGAAAAAGGTAACGCCTCAAATCCTTCTACAGTCAGGAAAGTAGTCCCAGCCAACAATAACAGTAGCAGTAATGGTCATAACGGCTCCTCCACTGTAAAACAGCCACCGTCACCAACCTACAACCAGAAGCCAGCCGCACCCCCACCACAACAGGCTACACCTAACCTTGCACCAAAAACTGCACCCATAACCCCAAATACAGGAGGCGCAACAACACCACCTCCAACCCCGAACAAAGCACCTCTAGCTGAGTGGGAAACAGATGAAGTTGCGATCGCCGCCCAGCGTCTAGCACAATTTTTTGATGGGCAAATCGTCCGATTTACCGATGATGGCGAAGGATTCTCCGAAATGGCTACATCTGAGTGGGCAGAGGAATCCGATTTAGATGATGAATAAGGGACTAAAGAGAAGACACTATGGACTGTTGACTAATGATTAATATAAAAAATGCAAAATCCAAAAATACCTTTTGAATTTTGCATTTTTAATTTTTAATTACCCTAAGGGGCTATTCTCCATTTCCTGTATGTAACGTTTTTACCCACTTCAACCGCTTTGGTCTAAATGACATCCGCGCTGTGGTACTGCTCATGACTACTAACCAGTGCAGCATATATAAAGTGCCACGCATTGTTTGTAGCAACAATACAAAAGGGGTATTAACTTGTAACTTTTGTTCTTGTCTAATGCGCCGTAAACCAGCAAACATACCGACAACGGACATAGTTACAGATAAGCCTGTCACTGGGCCTAATATTGGTGGACGATGGCGGGTAATTGCCATTAGTACATCGGGAATTGCTGCTGTTGGCAGGATATACATTGTCACCATAAACACCAACATATCCCAAGTTTTCCGCGTCCCCATGCGGTTTTTGAGAATTAAATCCCAATAGTCTAAATAGCGCTGATAGCCGCCTTCTGCCCAACGATTGCGCTGATGCCAAAGGGCGATCGCTGTTGTTACGCCTTCTTCCTGCACTGCTGGGTAAAACAAGCATTCAATATCCCACTTGTCAATATGCAGGCGGAAAGTTAGATCCAAATCATCAGTGATCGTTTCTTCATTCCAACCGCCGCAGCTTTCCAAGGCTTGACGGCGTACAAATTGACCGTTACCCCGCAGTTCTCCAATTCCTCCCAGGGCTGTACGCTGTTGCTGGAACCAAATATCCAGACACATTTCCGCCATTTGTCCCTTGATCCAGAAATTTTCCTTGGCGTTGGCGTTCGCGCTAGCGTCTGCTTGCAGAATCGCTTTTCTCACCTGCACCGCCCCCACCTTTTCCCTTTGAAATAAAGGTACTACATGGAGTAGCATATCTGATGCAACTTGGGCATCAGCATCAAACACGACGATAATTTCACCTTTAGTTAAGGGTAAAACTTGATTTAATGCTCCCGATTTACCACCAGTAGCTTGAGCAGAACGTCTGAGAACTTTTAGTTTGTCGTACTCTTTTGCTAGTTCTGCTAGAACATAATGGGTTTTATCGGTACTGTTATCGTCAATTATCCAAACTTCGTATTGCCCGTTGGGATATTCCAGATTACAAAGATTTTTAGCTAATTTAGCAATGACAGCTTCCTCATTTTTCGCGGCTACCAATATAGATACAAAAGGTAAACTACCCTGAATCTCTTTTTGATAGTGGCGGGGTCTAGCGAAAACTACTCCTAAAGCATGAATACCCAAAATGGTAGTCAACCCTAGTACGAAAATAGACCCCCAGGAAACCAAATGTAGAGCGATTGTACTACTCCAGACGATTGTTAAAACTAGAGCAGCTTTCCCTCTACGTCCTTGAAAACGGGATGGTTGAGACAAATCCCGTGTTTCTACCACTGATTCCTCAGTTGCTGATAGGTCAGACAACAAGGAATTGAGTGGATCAAGCTCTTCGTAGGAATCTTTATCGGGCCAGGAATTCGCTGGCATAAGTTACTTGATTCAAAAACCACTATTTGTCTACACCTCAAAAGAAGCTGGGAATCGGTTAACAACAATTTATTGTTGGCAGAAACTGCAATACCAGTATCCATCACCTTACGGATAAGATTTTAGATGTTATTGCGCCCAGCTTCAAAAAAAGCTAATGCAGCCTTATTTTAACTGACATTTTAATATTTCTTAGCAGTAACTTGTGTTACCACTATCATTCTTGGGGGATAGGCGTATGAAGGTGTAAGGGAAAAAGATTTACCTCTAAACCCTTCATGTGTACAACCCAAATTTTTTGGGAATACTATTGACAACTACTAATATCCCTAGTTGTCAATTAACTTGAGGAATATCCAAAAATGTCTATTGAGCAACTCCAGCCTGCCACTCAACAACAAGCAAGCGTCTACTTGCCTTATATTCAAGGCACTAAACGTAATTCTTTGCCCCTAGCTATCAGTCTTTATCAAAAAGGCATTATAGAAGGGCAACGCAAAATAGAAGCAGGTGAAAACGTTCCCTTTGTCGCCTCTTGGAATGTTGCTACTCTACCATCAGATTTGACCCGTTGCCGAATGCAATTTGATGGTAACGCTGAGCTAAGCTACGAAATTATGATGGCAAGTTTTGAATTTATGAGTTTTTTAATCGAATTAATGGAAAATCACAGACGTTATAAGCTGACAGATTTCTCACAATCTTTTTACCGCAAGCTTCTGCGTATAGATGAATGAACATCTGTTGGGGTGCATGAGTGTAGGAGTGTAGATAAAGAGATACATTCTTGAAACTATGCTCTTATACTCTTATTTATTAATTTTTTCTAAAATATTCCGTCAATTTAAAAATTGACAAATATCTTTTTTAAGAAAAATTATTTGTTTGCATTTAATAATAATATAAGATTCAGAATTTATTTTTGAAATATAGTTAAAATGGGCAATAACTAACGTTTTACGTTTGTAGTAGCCATTTCTCGATCCACAGATAAACAGAATTTCAGGCACAAGCTCAGACTATGCCAACAAGAATCAAATCAGATTACTATAGGGATAATTTTACTATTAAAATTATCCCTCATTTGCACTAATTTAATTATATAAAAGAAGTACAAGTCGAGAAATTCCTCTGTGAGAGCGCCGGAGGTTTCTGCCAGAACCAACTAAAATTAGTAAACACCTGGCTGGGTTTTACTGCCTTTTGAAATTAGGAGTGCGTGTGTGCCAAAATCTGCTAAGTATTTGCTGATTGGCTCAACTGAGACTTATAGCGGTAAGTCCGCAACTGTACTGGGATTGTCTCATCAGTTACAGCAAAAGGGATTAGACATTGCTTACGGCAAACCATTAGGCAATAGTTTGAGTACCTCTGACGGTACTGTAGTTGAAGAAGATGTCCAGTTTATTGCTCTTAGTCTCAACCTGTCGGCAAACCGCATTACTCCCACACTACTGGCTTTAGATGAAGCCAGTATGCAGAAACGTCTGTTTGGTGAAGACAAAACTGATTATCGGCAGACTTTAGTACAGGAGTACTTGCAAGTTCCTCGCGGGGATTTAATTGTGCTGGAAGGCCCTGGGGATCTAGCTGAAGGTTATCTATTTGATTTGTCTTTACTGCAAGTGGCAGATGTTTTAGATGCGTCTGTACTATTAGTCAGCCGATACAGCTCGCTAATTTCTGTGGAGTCTTTATTATCTGCTAAAAAACGTGTGGGCGATCGCCTAATTGGAGTTGTGATCAACGATATCCCGCCTGCACAGTTAGCAACCGTTGAGAACTTTGTCCGTCCCTATCTAGAACAGCAAGGTATCGCCGTCTTGGCGATGTTACCGAAAAATGATTTACTCCGTAGTGTCAGCGTGGGTGAATTAGTCAAACAGCTAAACGCCGAAGTTCTCTGTCGTAGCGATCGCCTAGATTTAATGGTCGAGAGTCTAGCCATTGGCGCAATGAATGTCAATTCTGCGGTAAAGTATTTCCGCAAACGTCGCAATATGGCAGTAGTCACAGGAGGCGATCGCGTAGAAATTCAGCAAGCAGCCTTAGAAACCTCTACCCAATGTCTCATCCTCACCGGACAATTACCACCACCGCAGTTTATTCTCAGCCGTGCTGAAGAATTAGAAATCCCCATCTTGTCTGTTGACTTAGATACCCTCACCACTGTAGAAATTGTTGACCGCACCTTCGGTCAAGTACGAGTCCACGAGCCAATTAAAGTACAGTGCATTCGTCAATTAATGGCTGACCATTTTGACTGCGATCGCCTGTTATCTAAGCTTGGTTTAACGCCTGTCATTACTCATTAGTCCCCAACTCAAAAAAATTAGCAGTATATGACTCAAGTTCGCTTCGCACTTACACGCTCTTTGGTAGAATAACTTGGTTGTTTAATCTGAATACCTCCGTCTTTGAGCCAGTCAACAGACCTTATTAACCTCGATACGTTAGCGCAAGAATTGGCGACAATCCAACAAACAGGTTCTAAACGAATTGCCTTGTTGGGTTCTCGTCATGTGCCGATTACGCATCAAAATCTGATTGAAATGATGACTTACGCCCTGGTTTTGTCAGGGAATCGAGTCATTACCTCTGGTGCTACAGGTACTAACTCAGCTGCCATTAAGGGAGCGATGCGTGCTGACCCCAATTTGCTCACGGTAATTTTACCCCAAAGTTTGGAACGTCAGCCTCAGGAATCCCGCCAGCAACTAGAACAGGTGATGCACCTAGTAGAAAATCCTAGTAATGATAACTTGTCTCTTGCTGAAGCTAGTTACTTGTGCAACAAAGAAATTGTCTCCCGATGTCAGCAGCTCATCTGCTTTGCATTTCATGACAGCCGCACTCTCCTACAAACCTGTGGTGATGCGGAAGAACAAAGAAAAGTGGTAACACTTTTCTACTTTGATTAGTCAACAGTCAATAGTCAACATCTGGACTATGGACTGATGACTAATGGCTAATGACTAACTAACCAGAAAACATGATTATTTTGTTATATTCTATTGCCGCAGCTGCGGTGTTAATTTATCTACCATTTTTGGTGGTGGGTTATGCCCGTGTGAGTGTTGGATATGATATTTCTGCTCCCCGCGCTATGTTTGATAAATTACCACCCTATGGGCAACGAGCTACATGGGCGCACCAAAATTCCTTTGAGGCGTTTATGATTTTTGCCGCAGCTGCACTAATGGCTTATGTTACTGGTGTGAATTCTCCCACAGCCGCATGGACAGCGATCGCCTTTCTGGTGGCTCGTCTGCTATACTCTATCTTCTATATTTTGAATATACCGCCTTTGCGATCGCTGATGTATGCTATCGGCTTTCTTAGTTCTGGTACTCTGATTTTTCTGAGTATCATTCAAGCTAATGGTTGATTGGGGAATGAGCAATTGTAGATTTTTGATTGAACAATCTAAAATTTAAAATACTCGCTGCATCCACTACAAAGAGCGCAAATCCAAAGTTGAAGCAGGAGTGAGATTATTCTCAATCCATATCCTGTCCTTCATCTAAAATCTAAAATCGCAAATTTGACATTTTTTATGGCTTCTACTTATTCCTTTGACATTGTGAGCGATTTTGATCGGCAGGAATTAGTTAACGCTGTTGATCAAGTCATCCGAGACCTAAAAAGTCGTTACGACCTCAAAGATACTCAGACCACTGTTGAGTTGGGTGAAGAAAAAATTACTATTGGTACGGATAGCGAGTTTACCTTAGAGTCCGTTCACAACATTCTCCGGGAAAAAGCCGCCAAGCGTAATCTATCACAAAAAATCTTTGATTTTGGCAAAGTAGAATCAGCCAGTGGTAATCGCGTCCGCCAAGAAATTACCCTGAAAAAAGGTATCAGTCAAGATATCGCCAAGCAAATCTCTAAATTGATTCGGGATGAATTCAAAAAAGTCCAAGCTTCCATTCAAGGTGATGCTGTGCGAGTGTCTGCTAAAGATAAAGATGATTTGCAAACAGTCATCCAACGGTTGAAGCAAGAAGACTATCCTGTGGCGCTACAGTTTACCAATTATCGTTGATGTAGCAGGTGGGTGATGAGTGATGAGTAATGAGTAATGAGTAATGAGTAAGAAATATTTACGTATTACTTATTTTGAGTTTTGAATTGATTCATTGCTCATTACTTTAAAGTCGTCGTAGAATGACGGGGTTTTAGATGCAATTTTTTGATGAAAAAGCGGGGATAATATACCTTCCCCGCTTTTTTTTGGAATTGTTTAAGACCGTCCGCCAATGCTTTTTTTAAATGCTGGTCGTTCAGTTATTTGCTTGATATAGTTCACCACAGCTGGATACTCACTCAAATCTAGTTTGAGCATCATGGGAATGTAAGCTAACATAGACCCGACCGCAACATCAGCAACACTGAATTGATTACCCAGTAAAAAAGGTTGACACTCAAAAATCTCATTTAGAGGAGTCAACAGACGAGGCATTTCCTTTTCTCGATTGGCTTCTACAAAGATACCAGTCCCAAGGGTGGCATTAGCAAAAAGTACCCATTGAGAAAGTATTCCCCTCTCATCTGGTGATAGAGAATTTTTACCGTACTTATCTGTAAGATAGAGCAAAATTGCTCCTGATTCCCAAAGCTGAAAATCACCATCTGCGATCGCGGGTAATTTTCCAAAAGGGTTAATTTTCAAGTAATCGGCTTGGCGATGTTCTCCAGCCTGCATATCTATCAAGACAAATTCGTAAGGAACTTCTAGTTCCTCTAAGTACCACTTGACGATTGAAGCGCGGCTAAAAGCGCCTCCATAGAGTTTCAGCATAATTACCTGGGATTAAAGTACTTTGTGAGTATGAGAATGCTGTTTCACATTATCGTCTTTTGTCACTACTCTATTAGCATTTAATACCCGCTTGCGGTCAAGAGAATATTTAAAATCTGTATAGGTTGTACCTAGAGGAATCAAAGATTTTGCACTTTCACGACGTTTGTATGTACGGGCTGCTGCAAATACTCGTTGTGTAAATTCATCTGCGAACTGAGCCGTATCTGGAAAGCCTGCTGGTAAAATTGGCTCATCTCCGTTCACCACTGAACCCAAGTTAGTTGCACAAGCCAACTTATATGAGGTAGGAATACCTTTCAAAATCGCTTCCAAAGAAGCGGAGGGAATCGGTTCAATTACATCGACTTGATGAACTTCTCCATCTTCCTTGATGAAGCAAGTCGCTAGACCGATGACAATATAATCATCAGCATTGAGGTCGGCTGCGTTTTGTTCAGAAATTGTAGTTGTCATAGGGAGTGGGGCGTCGGGAAAATGGGGAGTGGGAATTGGGGAGTGGGGAGAAATCTTTGTGTAAGTTTCTCCCCCTTGCTCCCTTGCCTCTTCCCTGGCATTTTACCGAATTTGTCACTCTTACTACTTGAATAGTCTTAGAGATTAATATTTCTTGTTTCAGGAATTTACCCTGGGGATGACGTATCTATTACTAGATTGGAGCGTAAATAGTCTGTATCAGGTGTGCTTGTCTTCAAAAGAATTTCTGAAGAAGCTACCGCAACGACTATCAATTGATTTCCCAGACCAAGCAGCTAAGGCAGAAAAACATGAACAGTCACCCATTTTTAGCCTCTGGCGATCAGCAAAATAATTGTCACCAATTTATTGCTAAGACTAAACTTGACCCTCAAGAACATAGTGATAATGGTGACGATGAATTGGGGTTAGGTGACAGCTACTTACGGTCTTGTGCCTTAAGATCAGCACAACAGGGAAATTATACGGCAGCGATCGCTCTACTTAACCAATTGATTAATCGCCACCCCTACAACGCGGTCGATTACAGCAACCGGGGGTTGATTTATTTTCAAAGTGGTCATATCCAACAAGCACTACAAGACTACAACACGGCATTGCAGTTAGATCCTCATTTGGCTAGTGCTTACAATAATCGCGCCAATTATTACGCAGCCTCTGGAGAATTAGCAGCCGCACTAGCTGACTATGATCGCGCTATTGATTTGAATCCTCGTCATGTGCGAGCATGGATTAACCGAGGCATTACTCTCCGCGATTTGGGCGAATATGACCAAGCAATTGAGAATTTTGATATTGCTTTAGTTTTCGGTCAGTTAGAGGGTCATATCTGGGCTGAACGTGGCAGAACTTACCATATTTGGGGTGATTGGAATTGTGCGATCGCTGACTATCGTCGCGCGGTGACTCAATTACCTGCATTGCATGGTCAAAGAGATGTTCCTGGCTATCGTTTGCGTTTACAGCTAGAAATTTGGTTAAATGAATTGCTACCCTCGATGTAATTCGTAATTTGTTTGTTTTTGGTTCGCCTAGTGTTGTACAGGAGTAGCTTTTAAACTATCTGTTGCAATTACTGGTATTCAAAATTAACAATTTAAAAATAAGGAATAATTTTGAATTTGAGTTCGTTAAAGTGATGTGGCTAACGGCTAAAAGATCATAGCTAAAAAAATCAGACCAAACTAGCTATTAACTATTAGCTGTTAGCACTCTGCACCAAAACCCTGTATTTATAAGCCACTGCATCTATAAATAATATATATTATCCCCACTCCAAGGCAATATTTTCCTTAGGGTAAGGGTGTTGAAGCTTCCACGTCTGGGCGCTCTTCATTCGTCAATACAATGGGGATTTGATTAGGAGAGAATCGGTATCCTTGCTGTTGTCTGATACTATTAGCTTGACGTGGATCAAGATTATGGCTCAATTGAGCTTGTAAATCACTGACGCGTCTTTCCATTTGTTTGACTTCAACATTAACTTCGCGCAATTTACTTTGCTGTGACCAGTGATGAGGTAAAAGTTGCATCAAAGCAGCTGCGGCGGCTGATGTAATTGCAATATTAACTGCTATCTTGGCTGTAGTTTCTACTGCCATTAGCCGATAAGAACGTTGGCGTAGATGCCTTTTTGGGCGAGGAACAGCCCGATGTTGTGGTGTGGTGGGTTGTTGCGGAAATTGGGAAGGTTGAAAAGCGTTCATGATGCTCTAGAGAAAATTTCCTGATTGACCTGATTGAACAGCCGAAGTGTCAAGAGCCTACTAGGAGTGATGACGGCTGAGATTAGCTGACATATTACTTCATTTTTTCCAAATTGCTACACGTGTGCTGTTTGTCAAAAGAACACAAAAGACACGTAGGTAACTGGTTGGCACAACTTTAGGGGATTCAGCCACCAGTATTTGGAAACTGCGCCTTGTCTGCCAGGATTATTATTCTTTTAAGGGTTAATGTCAATTCCGAATTGCATTCTCACTTGTGAAGTCCAAGTTACTGTATGATTGTTAGTTTTGTATGTGTTGATTTTTAGAAAAATTAAACTACTCTAAAGTATCAATCAAAACTTGCATTTGTCAATTTCATTTTTTTAATATCTGCCAATTTTTCGATACTTTTAACCGTTAATGAGTTTTTTAGGTGATATTTTGGCTGATTAGCAGTATATGGCTTGAGTCATTATTTAAGTATATATACATAAACTTATACTATAAAAGATTACGATTTTGTATCAATAACCAACTGTATAAATGACTATCTAACAAACAAAACACAACAATCCAGATATTTTGGATTGTTGTGTTTAGGAGTATGAAGCTTGACACAGCATCAAGTCCATCTGATAACTGAATCATGAGAAATTCTCATGATCAGCATTCAAGCAGACTTGATGTTGGGCTTCATTACTTGTAAAGTTCTGTTGCCAAACGCCAAGCTAGAATACCTGGAATCAGGGCTACAACTAGAGCGATGTACACTTGAGTATCTGAGATGGGCATGATTGAAAACCTCCTAAACTCAAATCGATGTTGAATAGTTCGTTTACTACTTTTCCTTGTTTTCCCAGGATTTTGGAACATCTTGTTACAAGATGCAACAAAAGCACTTCTTAGTCAGTAGTCTTGGTTATTTTTCATTAAAAAAATTTATAAAAATATGGGTTGTTATCTGGGAATCGACTTTGGTACGTCTGGCGCTAGGGCAGTGGTAATCGATGAGTCAGCCCAAATCCAGACACAAGTGCGGTATCCTTGGCTTTGGGCTGATTCCTTAGTGTCTAGTTGGCAGAAGGCTTTGTTGACTCTGTTAGGGCAAATCCCTGAAGAGTTGCGGCGAGATATGAAAGCGATCGCCATCAACGGCACTTCCTCTACTGTTTTATTATGCGATGCGATTGGCAACCCTGTAGATACCCCACTACTTTACAACGATGCACGGGGATCATTGGTACTGGAGGAGTTGAAAAATATCGCACCAGCAAATCACACCGTTATAAGTGCTACCTCCAGCTTGGCTAAACTGCTGTGGATGATGCAATTACCATCTTTTGGTGAGGCGAGATATTTCTTGCATCAAGCCGACTGGTTAAGTTTCTTACTGCATGGACGGTTGGGAATTAGCGACTACCACAATGCTTTAAAGCTGGGGTATGACGTAGAAAAGTTGAAATATCCGGAATGGTTAGAAAGTCTGCAAATACCGATTCAGCTACCCAAAGTAGTACCCCCTGGGACTCCAATTGGGGAATTGCGTCCCGAAATTTCCCAACAGTTTTTATTACCTCAAGATTGCTTGGTACGTGCTGGGACAACAGATAGCATTGCGGCGTTTTTAGCGAGTGGTGCGAAATCTCCAGGAGAAGCTGTGACTTCCTTGGGTTCAACGCTAGTACTCAAACTGTTGAGTCATACCCGTGTAGAAGATGCGCGATATGGAATTTACAGCCATCGCCTTGGTGATTTGTGGTTGACTGGCGGTGCGTCGAATACTGGGGGTGCAGTATTACAAGAATTTTTTACTGATGCTGAGTTAGAAAACTTGAGTCATGAGATTGATCCGACAAAAGCCAGTGAGTTAGATTATTATCCCTTGTTGAGAGTTGGCGATCGCTTCCCTATCAATGATCCCAATTTATCCCCACGCCTCACACCACGCCCAGATAATCCAGTCGAGTTTTTGCATGGCTTGTTAGAAAGTATCGCCCGCATAGAAACCCAAGGATATGAATTATTACAAAAATTAGGTGCAGATAGCTTAGATCAGGTTTATACAGCAGGTGGTGGGGCAAAAAATCCCACTTGGACTGCAATTCGTCAAAGACATTTAAAAGTATCTGTAGTTTCGTCTGTGAATACGGAAGCAGCTTATGGTACAGCGTTGCTAGCGATGAAAGGAGTGGATATTTCTTAAAAAGTTCTATTTCCTAAACTGGAGCGGAGCATCGTTGAAAGCAAGCTACAAATTTTTTGCTGATGGACTTCCAGATAAAAAAATATCCAATTAGGTTGGGTGCGTCAGTGCAAGAAAACCTAGCTGTACCAAGAAATTATTCATACTGACGCACCCTACTAACCGTCAATTTGGAATAATTTGTTTTTTGTGTTCCCTGAGTCTCTGCGTCAGTAAATCACGCTATCATTCAGCAACGCCAATTTTCCTTTATCTGGGAGTTAGTGATTACTCCCTATCACAAACTCCCAGATTCTCCTAATTCAGCATCTTCACCTCAGATCAGTATGATTTGTTCACAAATATTTTTTAAATCCGTATCTATCCCAGTGACAATCTACATATCTCGTCTGATACTAGGTTGATTAGATACCAGATTATAGGGTTCCAGGTTCGTCATCTGGGCAGCTATTTGGGGATAGGTGTTTCGCGGTAAGCGAATATCATCTATCCCTTTAATTATCACTACCAATGGAGATGGTATAGGTAAAGGGTTACAGGGACGTGTGACAGGTGACTTGAAAACCCAATTACGTATGTAAAATTTTTACAGTTGAAACCAAGCTGTCAAAGCCACAGCCAACGCATCAGAAGCATCATCAGGCCGAGGAATTTCTGCTAAATCCAACTCTCGTGCTACCGCCTCTTGCACTTCAGATTTATCGGCGTTACCATAACCCGTTAAAGCTAGTTTAATTTGCGCTGGAGTAAATTCGACATAAGGCAAATGGTGCTGTCCCAGGGCTAACATAACTACACCTCTAGCTTGTGCCACAAGGATAGTACTTGACATACGATAGAAGAACAGTTTTTCAATTGCAACTAAATCAGGTTGTAAATTGTCAATCAGGGTGTGCAAATCATCGAACAAGGTACACAAGCGTTGTCCGACCTCTGTATCTGCTGAGGTTCTGATCACCCCAAAATCCAAGACATTGACTATCGTATCTTGTATTTGGGTAGAACTTTGTTGGCAAGTAATTGCCCCAAATCCTAAAATTGCCAGTCCTGGATCTAATCCTAAAATTCGCTTTTCCATTAAATTTTCTGTTAGCAAGTTACAGTTTTATAGATAACACTGGCAGCCTTGATGACTTGCTTTTAGTTTCAATGGAACTAAAAGATTCCATAATTTCATACTTGGTGTTAAAACCAGTTAGTGTACATTTTCTGTTAGTTATTCTCTGTACCACGGCTCCGAATCAGGTATGTCAATCGGTTTTCTCAGACAAGCCCTTAACGCGTTGCAGAAGCAATCGCGCAGTCGAACTTCCCATAGGGTGAACCAGTGGTTTAAATGGTTATCTCCTGGATTATCGATCAAACGTTGGTTGCTAATTAGTGTTGGGGGTGTATTACTGGCAATTCTGGGGTTAGCTATTTGGGTGAAGCTGACCCCCATTTTTTGGATGTTGGAGTTGATTAGGGGTTTTTTGGCAGCCATAGCCAACATTTTACCCAACTATATCAGCGGCCCTGTAGTGATTTTGGGTGGTTTGTTATTGTTGCTTTGGGGACAAACTCGCACTGTCGGCTCGATTACTCAGGTTTTAAGGCCACATGGGGAAGAAGAACTTATTGACGTACTGTTAGCCCATCGTCGCTTGTACCGGGGGCCAAAAATAGTGGTCATTGGTGGTGGTACTGGGCTATCTACCTTACTCAGAGGGCTAAAAACTTACAGTGCTAATATTACTGCTATTGTCACGGTAGCAGATGATGGTGGTTCTTCTGGGCGGTTGCGTCAGGAATTTGGTGTCTTACCACCAGGAGATATCCGCAACTGTTTAGCAGCTTTGGCAGATGAAGAAAAGTTATTGACGGAGTTATTTCAATATCGTTTTCGGGCTGGGGATGGCTTGACTGGCCATAGTTTTGGCAATTTGTTCTTAACGGCGATGAGTGATATCACTGGTGATTTGGAACGAGCTGTTGCTGCTAGTTCTAAAGTGCTAGCAGTGAGAGGACAAGTTTTGCCTGCTACTCTCAGTGATGTTCGTCTCTGGGCAGAATTAGCCGATGGTCGCCGAATCGAGGGTGAGTCTAGCATTCCCAAGGCTGGTGGTAAAATTGTCAAGATTGGTTGCATTCCTGCTAACCCTCCGGCTCTGCCATCTGCCATTAAGGCTATAAAAGAAGCTGACTATATTATTATTGGCCCTGGTAGCCTCTATACCAGCTTGATTCCTAACTTATTAGTATCAGATATTGCTGATGCGATCGCTGCATCTCAAGCCCCACGAATTTATGTCTGCAATGTCATGACTCAGCCAGGCGAAACTGAAGGTTATACTGTGGCTGACCACATTCGCGCAATTGATGCTGCTTGTGGCGAAAGACAATTGTTTGATGCTGTATTAGTACACAAAAAATCCCCCTCCGCCCAATCACTCATCCGTTATGCTCAACAACACTCCCATCCTGTGTTTTTAGACAGAGAAGCTGTATCCCAATTGGGAAGACGAATTGTTTTAGCTAACGTTTTGTACGAAGATGAAACAGGTTTTGTGCGTCACAATCCTCAAAAGTTAGCTAAAGTCCTACTGAAGTGGTATGGCGGCGCACATCACGGAAAATGAGGCGATAATTCATCTCCATCTGATGAGTCATAGCCTACGGTGGAGTCTAGCCAATTTCTACCCTGAAGCAGTATGTTTGAAATCTGCTTGTTTACTGGGTTTTCGCGTAACAGAGGCGTTGGTTTTCCAAGTTACTAGTGTCAAATGTGAAGCGCGTCTAATACCATTTTTTGTTTTAGATTGGGGATAGAACACTGCCTGGTTTATCTGAGCTTTCTGTGTCCATCTGTTGCTATTATTTTTCAAATTGGTATAAGACTTGAATCTGTCTAATGACTCCCTTTTGTTTCTGAATTAGATGGTTTATCTTGTTTGATTTTTTTGATTAACTCTACGTAGACATTAATTTCACTAACTTCTACATCATGCTCAACTCTTTTTACTTTCCATCTCTCTTTTTGGAGATAAATTTCCTCGCCTATTCTGGGAGTAAATTGTAAATCATAGAACTTTTTGAGAAAATCTTTTTGGTTTTCTTCCCATACAATGACTTTAGCTACTTCTCTGCTCATTGGTTTTTCCTGGTTCGTTAATAAATAAAATCAGTATTTTGATGACATACACATAGTCATTTTATTTTACTAATTTGATAAAATAGCGTATTCAAAACCACATTTTTGATGTAGAAGGTATTAAGATTACCGCATATTTTCATTCTTGACTGTGCAAATTTTAGATTTTCAATTTTGGATATTGAAACTGATTAAGTATTATGGACTACTGACTACATTATGAAAATTTCTCTTATAGATACAGACGCGACTCTAAATTTGGGTGTGTCTTTGGGACAAACTTTAAAGCCTGGTAGTGTCATTTTATTAGAAGGTGACTTAGGTGCTGGTAAAACTACTTTAGTAAAAGGTTTGGGTCAAGGTTTAGGTATCACTGAACCCATTGTCAGTCCTACTTTCACTCTAATTAATGAGTATACGGAAGGACGTATCCCCCTGTATCATTTGGATTTATATCGCCTAGAGCCGCAAGAAGTATTAAATTTAAATCTAGAAACTTACTGGGATGGTATTGAGGTGATTCCGGGTATTGTAGCGATCGAGTGGTCCGAACGAATGCCTTACAAGCCAAGTACTTATATTAACGTGCTTTTGACTTATGGCGATGAGGGCAGTCGTCAAGCCGAAATTACACCATTCAATTGCACCATCAGCGAGTTCATTGCTACTATGTGAACAGCTTTAGCTCCAAATTGGGTAAAAACGCTGCCTAGCACTTTAGTCGTATCAGGGTTGTTTGGCACTGAGTAGAAGCAGTAAACAATTTACCCCAAATTACATTAGTATTATCCTAAATTTACCAGCACATCAGCGTCATACCCAATCACTCTCCACATTATTACGACAAAATTTTTACCGATAGTCGAGAAAGAGTTTCATACTCGTCCTATCTACCACTACCACGCTCATCACAGAAATTCACTAACATAATTGCCTTCATAATCTTAAAATCGGTGAATTACTCTTCAATAGAACATTTGCTTACTTTTGCCATCTACTGAGTTATTTACTGAGGTTAGCTAGGATTGCTTATTCTCAAGATCAATCTTGGTGTAGATGGATGAAAACTGAAATCTCAGTGTCTTCAAGAATCTTGTACAGGTGATATCTAGCAAGCTGCAAGATGTTTTTAATACCTGCCTTTTCTAAAAATTAGATTGACATTAAAACTGGCATAAACTTGTCCTCTGGCAGATCATCTAACTGATAAGGCTTACAGCAGATTTTGATTAAACCAGTCAATACTGGTAAAGTCTTTTTATTTGTTTGCACTATGGTTATTCCTATTGACCTACTTCTTGGATTGTCTCTGTAAAATTTGTTCTTTATTGTGCAAGAAAAAATACTGGTTTATCGTTTCTTGCTAGGTTTTGCTAAGTAATGCTAAGATCCTTAGCAATCAACCGCCCTGAAGCACTAAACAATCAGAAACGTAAGAAATAGGTTTTTAGAACGTACAAATTAAGTGCATATAAAATTTTTATATGTATAAAACATTCTTTTCACAGAAACTTGCCCGTTTACTTAACCCTATTTTTCTCTACACTTATTTGGTAAAAAATCCGGATAGTTAAACGCAAAAAACTAAGGTGAGAAGCAAAAGGCTTACTACTTTCCGTACTAATTGCCTAGCTCATCCTCGTACTTAAGTATTCCCAAAACAACTTTAGGATCTATACCCGTAAAGTTACTAATTATTAATTTATAAATTAAATTTATCAAATAAAAAGTTTATGAAATTTTTTCTTATCAAGGAAAGTGATCACCTCCGGTGGGCGGAACGCCATCGCTTAAAGAAAAGCTGTTTCCAGTGAGTGATTGAGTATTGACATGAAAAAATCACAGTATAAATGCTGGCTCTTAGATTAAGAAATAATTATCCCTAGAAATTTTTACGTAAATATACTAATTAGCTCTAATAAAAGATGCGATCGCTTTTTTCACCTCAGGCCCGCAATCATTTCTAGTATAAAAAGTACAACCTTTATCAATAAACTTAGATGTAGCATCAATTAAATATTCAAGAATATTATCCCTAGCATCATCCATCTCTTCACTAAGTGGAGTTTGCGTAAATCTATTAACTCTTTCTGTTGGTTTGAGAACTTGGCGAGTATCTTTATAAGATTCCTCTTTTTTCGGTTGAAATCTTTCATTTAAATCAAACTGAAGACGTAAATATCTGTGAGAATTAAATCCGCCCATAATTTGACGGCAAATTGTATTGCTGACTTCTGATGTCGGCTCCATAAATATATTAACAAGATGCTGCGCCCAATCTATACCTCGCCAATTCTTTACCTGTTCAAATTGGTATGGTTCACCAGTTTGACCAGTACCAATAGAAAGGATAGAAATGTCTTCTAATTTGATACCATCTAGATTATATTGTTGTTTAATTGTGGAAGAAATTGAAGATTGCGACAACCGCATTACTAGGCTGAGTGCCGCTAGTGCTGGGTTGTTAGCAGCAACGCCCCCATCAATATGAGGGAATACCCAATGTCCATATTTTTCTTTATCCACAGGCTCTAATTTATATGGTGGAAAGAAAGTAGGAGCCGAAGCTGAAGCGGTACATATTTCCCATAGATAGCATTCGTCATACCATCTATCGCCTAAATCAGGATGGCAATTAGTAAAGAATGTTGTATTTCGGTAAAGAGTATCGTAAGCCAAAATCAAGATAATCGGACTTTCAATATCCTTAATTCTTCTATCACCTAATACATTTTTTAGGACATTAGTTAGCCCTTGATGAGAATATTTAGGTGGAGAAAATGCTTCAATAATCGGTTGTAAGCAACCAGGAATTTTTTTGTAACGCTCTTTTCTTTCAAGGGGAAATATTTGCTGACCCTGTTCTCTATAAAGTTGAACTAACTCATGACTATTTTTTTTTGCGGCGATTCCGGCTGTTAATATTGATCCCGTAGAAGTACCAACAATTAAATCGAAGTATTCGTGTAAAGATTTACCTTGTTGCTGTTGAATCTGTCGTTCTACTTCTTGAAGGATGCGTGCGGTAATAATGCCGCGTATACCACCACCATCCAAACTCAAGATTTTGAAAGACATTTGACTTCTCCTTAGTAGATTAGTTAATTCGTAATTCGTATTTAAGATTGGGTACTGGGTAATAATTCCAGAAAGAATCTACCCAGCCCAGTATCTATACTGTTTTACATTTGTACTCTACGTAAAGAGAGAATATTATTGGCTACACGAAACTTAAAGCTTGACCGCGCACTGATGTGTTTAACTTACCTTTGTCGTAAACAATCTGACCGCCAACTATAGTTGTCACTGCCCATCCTGTGAGGTTCCAGCCTTCAAAGGGACTCCAGTGACATTTAGTTAATAATTCCTCTCGCAGGACGGGACGGTATGTATTCAAATCAACAAGTACTAAATCAGCATCATAACCAGGAGCGATCGCTCCTTTATTGGGGATACCATAAGCTACGGCTACAGCTTTGGACATCCAGTTGACGACTTGAGAAATGGTACATTTACCCTCCATCGCCGCAGTTAACATGACGGCTAAGGATGTTTCTACCCCAGGCATTCCAGAGGGGCTGTTGGGATAGGGTTGGGCTTTTTCTTCTAAAGTGTGGGGGGCGTGGTCTGTAGCGATGAAATCAATCACCCCATCCCGCAAGGCTTGCCATAAGACTTCATTATCGTGGGGCGATCGCAATGGCGGATTCATTTGTGCTAATGTGCCAATACGTTCATAAGCACTAGTATTTAACACCAAATGTTGTGGTGTCACCTCTGCTGTTACCCAACTAGGTTTGTCTTGACGTAGTAATTCTGCTTCGTCGGCGGTGGACATATGCAGAATGTGTAAACGACGCTGATATTTTTTAGAAAGTTTTAATGCTAACTGGGTCGCTAACAGTGCCGCTTGATTGTCTTGAATCTGGGAGTGAATTGCTAGGTCTTGAATCCCCGCAAATTCTTGACGGCGTTGATTAATTCTGGCTTGGTCTTCGGCATGAACGGCAATTAAGCGCTGACCTTGGGCAAATATCGATTCTAATGCAGTCTCTTGATCAACCAACAATTGACCGTGCATCGACCCCATGAAAATCTTAATACCTGGCGTTGGGTGCGCTGTTAGTAAATCTGGTGTGTTCTCGCCTGTTGCCCCAATAAAAAAGCCATAGTTCACCAAGCACTTGTTGGCAGCACGCTGTAACTTGTCATCTAAAGCTTGCTGGTTAGTGGTTAAGGGGCGAGTGTTGGGCATTTCTAAAAAAGAAGTCACCCCACCTTTGGCACAAGCACAACTGGCCGTGAATAAATCTTCCTTATGTTCTAGTCCTGGTTCACGGAAATGCACCTGCGGGTCTATGACTCCTGGCAACAAAGTTAACCCTTCAGCGTCAATCTCTATAACTGGTGTAGTGCTGACAATTTCCGGGGCTACTTCAACGATTTGGCGATCGCGTGTCAACACATCTCCTACCATAGATTCACCATTCGGTAAGATGATGCCAGCGCGGCGAATTAGTAAACTTAACGGGGATGACATGAGGTTAACGATTTTCCAAAGAGGAACTGTAGACTATAAAAAACTATGCTTTTAGGTCAATCTCAGCAGCATTTTTTGTAATATTTTTTTGCACTTCTTTACAAAAAAGATTATTTTTATCTTATGAATCACGCTATTTTGCTGAGTCAAAACTCAACAATCCAGAGTAGAAAGCAATAACTAATGACTCATAATCATTAACCAAAGATCACCTAACCTAGTTTCTCCCGTTAAGATTAACAAATATAGTCTCCCTCGGTGAGTTAATTACTTACACTTTTCTTACTTCAGTAATTTCATGCAAAATCAAGTGTCTGACAACAACTCAAGTAAACAACCTGATAATTCTTGGATCGCAGAGCTAGGTAGAACAGTTGTATTAAGTATTGTTCTCGCCTTAGGTATCCGTACCTTTGTGGCTGAAGCACGCTGGATTCCTTCTGGCTCGATGGAACCAACTCTCCACGGTACTCCAAATCAGTGGGAAGCAGACAAGATTATTGTTGATAAATTGAAGTATAGATTTTCTCAACCGCAGAGGGGAGATATTGTAGTTTTTTCCCCTACAGAAGAGTTACGCAAAGAACAATATGAAGATGCCTTCATTAAGCGGGTGATTGCCTTACCTGAAGAAACAGTAGAACTGAGAAACGGTAAAGTTTACATCAACCAAAAACCCCTCAATGAAGAGAAATATTTAGGTTCAAAACAAGCTACCCTCGTTGATGTCTGTACATCAGGTCAACAGCCGGCTTTCTTAGCAAAACCCCAAACCATACCGCCCGACTCCTATCTAGTGCTAGGAGATAACCGTAATAGCAGTTACGACAGCCGTTGTTGGGGTATTGTCCCTCGTCAGAATATCATTGGTCGTGCAGTGCTTCGCTTTTGGCCACTCAACAATGTAGGAGAAATTGATAAATCACCGCTATATCCACAATGAAAAAATAAAACAAAGCAGTAGTCAATAGTCCATAGTCGGGAATTCTTGTTTAATAACTAATAACTATTGACTACTGACTAAAAAATTAAATGCCTTACTTAGCCAAAATTTTCATCTACCCAATTAAATCCTTAGATGGGGTAGCAGTAGAGCAAACGCGAATCCTTGCCAGTGGCGCACTAGAGTATGACCGGGAATTGGCTATTTTTGACGAACATTCCAGGGTGGTGAATGGAAAACGCCATCAATCAATTCACCAATTGCGCTCATACTTTAACATCTCCTGTCAAACCTTCTCCCTGCAAATTCCTGGTAAAGATTCAGAATATATATTTGATTTACATAGGGAAAGAACAGCACTAACGTCCATATTGAGTGATTTTTTTGGTTTTACTGTCACCTTAGAGCAGAATTCTCTGACAGGATTCCCTGATGATTTAAAATCACCAGGTCCAACAGTAATTAGCACTGCAACTTTGTCAGAAGTAGCTTCTTGGTTTCCCGGTGTCAGCGTCGATGAAATACGCCGTCGAATGCGTGCCAATCTGGAAATTGGCGGCGTACCAGCTTTTTGGGAAGACCAATTATTTAGCGAATCAGGTGAGATGATTTCCTTTAGGGTTGGAGATGTGCAATTTTTTGGAGTTAACCCCTGTCAGCGTTGTGTAGTTCCAACAAGAGATTCTTTTTCAGGTATCGCTTATCCAAATTTTCAAAAAATATTTGTCCAAAAGCGACAAGCTACTTTGCCACAGTGGGCTGCTTCATCTCGGTTTAAGCATTTTTATAATTTAAGCGTCAATACACAATTACCCAAATCAGAAGCAGGAAAATTTATCAGAATTGGTGAAAAAGTTGAAATTAGCTTATAGTAATCAGCTTTTTCTTTAAAAAAAAACATAAAACTACAATATTATTCATAATGAATTTCTCTCTAGAGTAAGAGTCCAGATTTAGAGAAATTTTCATCGTTGTTTACTGACTGCTATTTAGTGATAATAAAGACAATTTTTTAGTACGGAAGTTTTCGATTAATCAGTGTAAACATATCTTGGACTTCATTCAATAATACATATTCATGTATTGTCAGATGAAATAGAACAAATTATGGTGTTATAACAAAGTCTAAGCCTTTATATCAGGAATAAATACCCCAGAAATAGGAATATATTTATACATACTCTAGTGTTTTTTATATAAGTATCAGCTATTTGCTTGATGCTTTTTGCTATTGTAAATAGTACTAACCTTTAATTTGAAGGTAGCTGATATATCGTAGATTCCCTGAAATTAGCATTGGGGAAATTTTTATAAATCATGTTCGCCAAACTGCCGTCCATCAACTTCTGCTACTACTCAATTGGCAAAAACTTTGCCAGAATATCCCTCAGATTAGTTTTTATTATGCCATTTGCGTTGCAAATGTGTTTGGCAGTGGAACTAGTGAGATATCTAGTGTTGAAAAATGAACAGGAAATATTAATCAAATACTATGATGAACTGGGAATATTTGCTAATTCATTTAATATTATATCTAGAGATTTACAAAGATTATTCAATACTGAAATAAACAAGAAAATTGAATTTATCTGTAGCGATCGCTCACAGCTAAAGAGATTAAAACTATTGCCAAAAATGCAAATTAGCAATAATGAATTAGAAATGGGATTCTCCAGAAAGAATATACTTGTGAAACTCTTAAAAATTCCCATTTATGATGATTCTGGCAATATTGTCTTGGCGATCGCTAATTTTAGTGACATCACCAAATGCGAGCAAACAGAGCATTTAGTAGCACAATATGATCATATCTTAAAAACTCAAGTTAATAGGCATACCAAAGAACTCAGATTAGCCAATTTGCCAAAATACATCCAAACAGACGAAAGTAAACTACGTCAAGTCTTGCTCAATATTTTAGGCAATTCCATTAAGTTTACCGAAACTGGCAGTGTGACATTACGGGTTAAATTGGGAGCAGGGGAGTCTCAAGAGGTAGGAGGCCAGGGAGCAGCGCGAGGTGCGTGCGGTCTTCAATGCCACCCAAGAGGAGCAAATTCTCCTATCGGAGACGCTACGCGAATCCAAAAGAGGGAACAGAGGAGAGAAAAAAACTCATCTCTCAATTTCCAATCCCCATGCTTTAACTGCTCACGCTTTTGAAGAACAACGCCAGGCAATGCTTCCAACTTGTTGTGACGATTATATTTGCAAACCGTTTGTACAGGAGGTATTACTAAATAAAATCCAACAACATCTAGGCGTAAAATATGTATGCCAAGAAGCTATTGCTAAAAATACAGATATGGATTCAAAAATCCCAGCATTACCCAGTGAAGCCGAAGTTCTATGGTATGTATAGCAAATGTCCGTAGATTAGCGTAAAAATATATACTATCCTGTAGCAAGCTGTAGTGATGACCTAATTGTAGAGTTAATCCAGCAAATTTCTCCAGAGAAAAATCTGATTTTCCATTTTTTTAAGGATTTAGCCAATAACTATCAGTTTGAGAAGATTATGGCACTAACTAGAACAAATCCAGAATGAATTATAAGCAGTTAGACCCATACAAAAAAGATATTTTAATTATTGATGATATGGCAGATAATCTGCGTGTATTATCGTCAATTCTTACTAGGGAAGGATACAACGTCCGCAAAGCTTTAAACTGGCAAATGGCTTACACTGCTTGTCAAACATTATTACCAGATTTAATTTTACTTGATATCATGATGCCAGAGGTGGATGGTTATGAAGTTTGTCAAAAATTCAAAGCTTGGGAACTGACTGCTGATATCCCAGTGATTTTTATTAGTGCTTTAGATGATGTTTTTGATAAAGTTAAGGCTTTTAAAGTTGGTGGAGTAGATTACATCACTAAACCTTTTGAATTGGGTGAGGTATTAGTACGTGTCAAAAATCAAATAGAATTGCGAACGGCAAGACTAGAAATATTAACTCTCAATGCTGAATTAGAGCAACGGGTAAAACAGCGAACTTGGGAGTTAGAAAAAGCTTTACAAACACTGCAAATAGAAGTTAATGCGCGTCAAAAATTGCAAAATAAACTGCTAGAGATGGCGCTGCATGATGCTCTTACTGGTTTACCGAACAGAATTTTGTTCATTAGGCGATTAGAAAAAGCTTTAAATCGTGCTAAACAAGAATTTAATTATCAGTTTGCAGTGCTTTTTTTAGACTGCGATCGCTTCAAATTTGTCAATGATTCTTTAGGACATTTAGTAGGAGATGAATTACTGATTGCCGTTGCTCAACGTCTCCAAGCCTGCCTTACACCAGACGCTACTCTAGCAAGATTGGGTGGTGATGAATTTGGTATTTTGCTAGAAGACATGAAAGATATCCGCATGGTAATTCAAATAGCAGACCGTATCTTACAACAATTATCTATAACTTTTAAATTGTCCAGATACGAAGTTTTTATGAATGTCAGTATTGGCATTAATTGGGGTCATAGCGGCTATGAACAACCAGAATATTTGTTACGAGATGCCGATACTGCTATGTATCGAGCTAAAGACTTAGGAAGAGCTAGATATCATGTTTTTGATCCAGTAATGCACCAGGAAGTTATCAAAGCTTTAGAAATGGAAAATGATTTGCGGAGGTCTGTTGAAAAGCAAGAATTTGTCATTTATTATCAGCCAATTATTTCTTTAATTACCGGGAAAATTGCTGGATTTGAAGCACTTGTTCGCTGGCAACATCCAACTAATGGTTTAATTTCTCCTACAGAATTTATTCCTGTAGCAGAAGAAACAGGTTTAATTAATGCTATTAACACATGGGTATTGCGGTCAGCTTGTCAGCAACTACGCATCTGGCAATCTCATCCAGCAACTCCCAAAAATTTAACTATTAGTGTCAATTTAAGTGCCAAATTATTTTTGCAGTCTAACTTTATATCACAAATCGACCAAATTATTCATGAAACTAATATAAATCCATCGAGCTTAGAACTGGAAATTACAGAAACTGTAATTATGGAAAACAATAATGAAATCAAAATAATTCTTCAGCAATTAAAAGAGCGTGGCATTAAACTAATTATGGATGATTTTGGCACAGGTTATTCATCTTTAAGTTACTTACACATATTCCCTTTTAATGCCTTGAAAATTGATAAATCATTTGTCAATAGGATGTTGGACAATCAAGAAAATATGGGTTTAGTGCCTGCAATGATTAGCATTGCAGGATCTATGGGAATGGCGGCGATCGCAGAAGGAGTAGAAACCCAAGAGCAATTAGAACAACTGAAAACTTTAAAATGTGATTTTGCTCAAGGATATCTGTTTTCTAAACCCATTCCCCAAAACTTGGTGATGAATTTTATTGCTTCAGCAACTCAATGGTAATTTGTAAGGATTCAGGTAAAAGAGTATTGACAAAGGGGACATTGGAGGTAGAGTATCACAAATATGAACCAAAACCTGCCTCAAGAACTAGATAGAGAAAGCTTGAACCAGCTGTCGAAGGAAGAACTGGTAGAGATAATCATTGAGCAGAGCAAAGTAATACGTAAGTTACAGAAAATCATCTACGAACTACAGCAAGAAATAGAACGTTTAAAAGTCAGTAGAGATTTAGACAGTTCTAACTCATCAAAGCCACCATCTGGAGACATTCACAAAAAGAGCGAAAACAAAAAAGTTCCTCCCCAAGAGGAATCAAACCAGCCGAAAAAGAAACCAGGTGGGCAGCCAGGACATCAAGGTAAGACTCGTAAGGGTTTTGGTAGAGTAGATCGCTATGAAATCTTACGACCGACTGAGTGTGCCTGTTGTGGTCAAAAAGCATTTGCTCACACGGCAGTAAAAGTAAAAAAACAGTCTGTAGCGCAACTAGTGGAGCGTCCCATTGAAATAGTTGAGTATCAACGCCATACGTGCCAGTGTGAGTGCTGTGCCCATCAATGGTGGTATTTCCTTGAAAACCCTGAAGTTCCCCCTGATAACAATCAGGCTGAACGTTCGCTACGTTTGGCTGTCACGAAACGCAAAGTTAGCGGTGGTTCCCGTTCGATGGAGCGGTTTCAACACACTGCCAATTTGTTGACAGTGGTGCAGACTTGTCGCCGTCAAGGCAGATCTGTCATTGATTTTTTTGCACAAGCTCTAATTGCTGGCTCTAATAATTATCAGTCTAGCCCTTCTTTGCTTCCGCAATATTAGACCTGAATCCTTACGATCAGTTCAAGTGCTAGCAACACTTGCAGGAATTTCTACTGCTTATTGGTATCAAATAGAACAAGATAAAAGGCAATGGATATCTGAAGAAACCTTGCGTGGAATTGAACAAGCTCTGGGTATGAACTTAGGGGTGCAGTTTGATGATTGATCCTGCTGCCATAAGCTTTAATAGACTTTCTTATATTTCTCTGAGCAAGTGATCGCAACTATCCACAAAACCAAGAATCCACTTGTGATTGCCTTTGAGCAAACACCATTGAACCAAAATAGGTGGAATCATGAGCAGATCACCATCCCACAAGCGCAACAAAGCCGTCTCTGCCGCATCCAGTAATTTACAGCGACCAGTAAACCCAGGCGATCCAGCTTCAGTAACTATTGATGTATCTGCTGTTGAGGTTCCCGAACTGAGTGAGGAAGAAGAACGCGATCGCCTTCACCTAGAACGCAAAGTAGAACGGGCGTTTTTTGAGGCGAGGAAGGCGCTCTCTGCTTGCCTGCCGAGTGTGAGCAGATGCGGGTGATTTGCGATCGCATCGCTCGAATATACTCAGAATCACTAGAGGAAACAGTCAAAAGTCTGTTGCAGTCGTTGGGTAAGCTGAATCGCCCTTATCTTACGGCGGTGGAAGAAAAATTGTTGAGTGTTCTGGAGTCTGAATATGGCAGAGAGATAACACCCTAAGCAATTTTGGCAATTTGGCAACTAATGTCTTTTGGTTGCAGTTCCAATGGAGATACCAACACAACGGGACAGTGAAGAAGTTGTACGAGGGAAAAGATAAAACTTCACTTCCCGCTTCTTGACATCCAGCTATGCCAGTTGTTTAATTGAGTGCTGTAGAACCCCTCTACATGATTGATACAGCGCTCAACAGAGTTCAGTTAAGGCTCTACAACTGGCTAGAAATGAACAAAACCAAATAGAACCTCAAAAAATGAGAAATGTAGATAGCTGGATTGCTGTATAGTTTGAGTTATGCCAGATTATACTCCCAAGAGTTGCTCTATGATTGCTCTAACTGGTATTGCCATCCAAGACAAGATATACGAAAGTTCTAATTCTCTGGTTTATCGAGGCATTAGAGAGGATGGAGTAGGGATCATCGTAAAAATGCTAAAGTTTGATTATCCCTCACCTCAAGAACTGACTCGCTACAGACAGGAATATAAAATTATTCGTTCCCTCAATCTGGAAGGAGTTGTCAAGGCATACAGCCAGCAAGACTATCAACGCACTCTGGTGATTATCTTAGAAGATTTTGGGGGAGAGTCCCTAGAGCAATGGATGCATAAGCGCCCAGATATCTTTTGCCCCATGCCTTTATCCACTTTTCTAGGACTTGCGATCGCCCTCACAGACATTCTAGGCAGAATCCATGCAGCCAATGTCATTCATAAAGATATCAACCCTGGAAACATAGTCTTTAATCTAGATACTGGCGTTGTCAAAATTATTGACTTTGGGATTGCAACCCAATTTAACCGCACGAATCCGACGTTCAAAAGTCCCCATGTGTTAGAAGGCACGCTTGCCTATCTGTCGCCAGAGCAAACCGGGCGAATGAACCGGATGCTCGACTATCGCACCGATTTCTACTCGCTAGGCGTAACCTTCTACGAACTGTTAACTGGACAGCTACCGTTCCCCACTCAAGACATCCTGGAGCTAGTTCATTGTCATATTGCCAAACCGTCGATTCCTGTGCATAAATTGAACGCTACAATTCCCAAACCCATTTCAGGCATAATTTTGAAGTTGATGGCGAAAAATGCGGAGGATCGCTATCAAAGTGCCTGGGGCATCAAAGCGGATCTAGAACACTGCGCCGGGCAACTGGCAGAAATGGGTCAGATCAACGCCATGTCGTTGGGACTACAAGATGTTTCAGAACAGTTTTGCATTCCTCAGAAACTGTATGGGCGAGAAGCGGAGACTAAAGCATTATTGGCGGCGTTTGACACAGTGGTTAGAAAACAGACGTTTGGCGAAATTTGTCAACTAGAGTCAGGCATAGAAAATGCTCAATTCAATGTCGAACTCATGCTCGTTGCTGGTTACGCTGGCGTTGGCAAAACAGCATTGGTGCAAGAACTCTATAAACCCATCACAGCAAAGCACGGCTATTTCATATCGGGTAAATTTGACCAATTCAGGCGCAATATTCCCTACAGCGCCATTGTGGATGCCCTGCAAAAGTTGGTGCAGCAACTTCTGGGGGAACCGGATGAGCAAGTGCAACAGTGGCGATCACGTCTACTCACTGCTTTGGGAAGCAACGGACAAATTATCGTAGATGTCATTCCCGAAGTTGAGTTCATTATTGGCAAGCAGCCACCTGTGCCCGAAGTTGGAGCAACAGAATCACACAATCGCTTCAATCTCACGTTTCAAAGGTTTGTGCGGGCGTTTTGTGCAAAAGAGCATCCCCTGGTCGTCTTTTTAGACGATCTACAGTGGATCGATTCTGCGACGCTGAAGTTAATTGAACTCATATTGCTTGACGAGCAAACTCAATCTCTGTTTTTGATCGGAGCCTATCGAGATCATGAAGTATCTCCAACGCATTCATTAATTTTGATGCTGGAGAGCTTGCGAAAGCAGGGGGCAGCGCTTCAAGAAATTACCCTGACTCCTTTAACACTGGAACCGTTGACTCAACTGGTGGCTGAGACATTACATCGCAATCCTGATACCGTTCGTTCCTTAGCCCAAGTCGTGTTGCGTAAAACCGAGGGCAACCCTTTCTTTGTTGGTGAATTTTTGAAGCTGCTGCATAGCGAAAACCTGTTAACCTTTGATGCCCAACAGTTGAGTTGGCAGTGGAACTTAACTGAGATTGAAGCTCAAGATATCACTGATAATGTGGTGGAGTTACTGCTGCGTCAATTGCAAAAATTACCGGAAGCAACACAGCAAACTCTCTGCATAGCGGCTTGTGTTGGGTCTGAGTTTGATTTAGAAACGTTGGCGATCGTTTGCGAAAAATCACCAAAAGCAATTTTCCAGGATCTACTAGCAGTAATACAAGCGGGATTAATTCAACCTCTGTCTGAATTGGACGAAGATTTGTTAGTTCAAGAGTATAAGTTTCTGCACGATCGCGTTCAGCAAGCGGCTTATGCTCTGATTGATGAATCGCACAAACAGGTTGTTCATCTCCAAATCGGTCGCAATTTGCTCGAAAAAACTTCACCAGAGCAACGATCTGATCGGTTGTTTGAAATCATCGATCATCTCAATCAAGGACTTGAGCTAGTCACTGCTCGATCAGAACGAACTGAAATTGCCAGATTGAATTTAATGGCAGGTCAGAAAGCAAAGGCAGCAACGGCTTATGAAGCAGCTTTTAAGTATTTCACTACAGGGCTTAAACTCCTCAATTCAGAGAGTTGGCAAAGTGAATATGACCTCACCTTAGCGCTGTACTCAGAAGCAGCAGAAGCGGCGTATCTCCAGGGTCGCTTTGATGAGATGGAACAGTTGGTGGAAGTGGTACTCGCTCGTGCTAAGACAGTGGTTGACAAAGTGCAGGCTTACGATAGCAGCATTCAAAGATATTTGTCACAGGGCAACCTGAAAGAAGCACTAAAAACTGGATTGGAAGCGTTAAAGCTCTTGGGAATAGATTTAATAGAAAATCCAAGTCAGGCAGATATTCAAAGGGAATTGGAGTCAACGGCTGCATTACTCGCCCAACGAGAAATCGAAAACTTGATTAATTTACCAGAGATGACTGCACCAGAACCGCTAGCAGCAATGTCAATCCTAGCGAATATAGGGTCTGCTGCATTTATAACGTTACCAGCACTGGTGATACTGATTGCTTGCAAAATGGTGAATTTATCAATCAACTACGGCAATGCTACCTGGTCACCACTGAATTATGCTGGCTACGGGTTTGTTCTATGTGGAGTTGTTCAAGACATTGAACTCGGCTATAAATTTGGTCAATTGGCTCTTAGCTTAGCGGAACGATTGAATACCAAAAAAGGCAAGGTTAAAGCATTACACGTATTTAGTTACCATGTTATGCAATGGAAAGTACATCTTAAGGAGACGATACCACTGCTGGTTGAGGTTTATCAGGAAGGAGTGGAAACCGGAGACTTTGAAATCGCTAGTTATGTTGCATATACCGTGTGCCACCACTCGTTTTTCGTCGGTGAGTCACTCACCCAACTGGAACAGAAAATGGCAACCTACAGCAAAGCGGTTGATCGAATCAGACGGGAAAGCCCCTCGACTTGGATTGCGATAGTGTGGCAGACCATTCTTAATTTGTTAGATAGGTCTCTTAATCCCAGTCACTTAGTTGGTCGGGTGTTTAATGAAGAGGAGGCGTTACCACACGCTATTGCAGTTAAAGATGGAATTGCAATTCAAATACTCTATTTGCACAAAGTCATGTTGTGTTATCTATTTGAAGAACACCATCAAGCTGTAAAGACTGCTATTTTGGCAAGGCGACATTTTGAAGAAGCGTCGGCAATAAAGCTTTTACCTGTATTCTGTTTCTATCATTCTCTAGCGCTTTTGAGCTTATTGCTTGATGCTTCAAACTCTGAAAAAACAGCCTGGCTAAACTGTGTTAGCTCCAACCAAGAAAAGGTGAAGAAATGGGCAGAACACGCCCCAATGAATTATCTACATGAATTTTATCTAGTCGAGGCAGAGAAAGCACGAGTCTTAGGGCAATTTTTTGAGGCTGAAGAGTTTTATGAACGAGCGATCGCAGGTGCTACTGAGCATGAGTTGATCCAGGAAGAAGCACTCGCGTATGAATTAGCGGCTAAACATTATCTGGCGCGAGGTCGAGAAAAAATTGCTCAAACCTACATGAAAGAGGCGCACTATTGCTACGATCGCTGGGGCGCGATCGCTAAAGTTAAAGACTTAGAACAACGCTATCCACAGTTCTTTTCTCCGTCGTCTAGAGCCGCTTCCGCATCAGTTCCTATTACTGCTGAAACTATCACTAATCCCTTACATACTGCTTTCGATTTAGCAGCAGTGATGAAAGCTTCACAGGCGATTTCTCGTGAAATTGAACTGAAGCAATTGCTGCGATCGCTGATGCAAATTTTAATTGAGAATGCTGGCGCACAAACCGGATATCTGATTTTAGAAAACTCAGGAGAATGGTCGATTGAAGCGGCTTGTGAACTCAATACCGATGAGAATGCTTGTGCGACTCAGGTGTTACAGTCTATTCCAATTGCCGAGCAATTGCCAGAATCAATCATTCAATATGTGATTCGGACTCTGAAGCCTGTCATCTTAAATGATGCGACTCGTGAAGGTGCTTTTATTAATGAGCTATACATTCAACAGAACCAGCCTCAATCTATTTTCTGTTTGCCGCTGCTGAATCAAGCCAAACTGGTCGGTGTATTGTATCTAGAAAATCGGTTAGCAGCTGGAGTATTTACACCAGAGCGATCGCAGGTCTTGCAGCTATTATCGACTCAAGCAGCGATCGCCATCGAAAATGCCAACCTTTACTCAGAACTGCGGGCTAAGGAAAGCAAGATCACCCAGTTCCTCGAAGCGATTCCGGTGGGAATTGCGATCGTGGATGCGGCGGGTCGCCCTTACTATACCAACCAATGCGGCAATCAACTCACGGGCAAAGAAACTGATACTTCCATCGCACCGGAGCAGATATCAGAGGCTTATCAGCTTTATGTAGCGGGAACGGATCAAATCTATCCAGCGGAGAGCTTGCCTATTGTGCGGGCATTAAGGGGCGAACGCATTAGGACTGAAGATATAGAAATTCGTCGAGATCATGTCACAATTCTAATTGAGGCACGGGGAACACCAGTTTTTGATCGACAGGGCAATATCACTTATGCGATCGCTACCTTTCAGGACATTACAGAGCGCAAACAAGCCGAGAAACTCCTAGCCGACTACAACTGCACTTTAGAGCAACAGGTCGCAGAACGAACTGCTGCGTTACAACGCAGTGAAGCCAAGTTCCGAACTATCTTTGAAAACTCGCAGGTTGGCATCTACCGAGTCCGCCTCTCGGATGGATTACTTCTCGATGCCAATCAACGCCATGCCAATTTGTTTGGCTTTGATTCACCAGAGGAGATAATTGGGCTTGAACACGTCATAGGCTATTATGCAGATCCCAGCGATCACCAACACCTCATTGAGTTGCTTAAGCGGGATCGGGAAGTGCGAAGCTTTGAAGCCCAGATGCGAAAACGAGATGGGACTTTGTTTTGGGGGCTTTTCTCTCTTTATCTGAATGTAGACAATGACTATATTGAAGGGGTGGTTGCAGATATTAGCGATCGCAAACAAGCAGAAGCCGCTCTACAAAATAGTGAAGAACGGCTGCGCCTGGCACTAACAGCCACAAATCAGGGACTCTACGATCTCGATTTAAAAACTGAAGAAAGAATTGTTAACCCAGAATACGCTTTAATGCTGGGCTACAATCCAGCAACATTCCACGAAACCATTTCTGAATGGATTGCTCGTTTGCATCCTGATGACAGAGAATCAGTTGTCGCAACCTACCGTGCTTACATTGCTGGAGAAATCCCCAGCTATCGAGCAGAGTATCGCCAGCATACCCAGAATGGTCACTGGAAATGGACTCTTTCTGTTGGCAAAATTGTTGCCTGGGACGAATCAGGTCAACCCATGCGGATGTTGGGAACCCACGTTGACATTAACGATCGCAAGCAAGCAGAAGAAGCCCTACAAGCCTCAGAGTCAAAGCTACGGACTCTAATTGAGGCAATTCCCGATCCATTATTTGTACTGACTGCTGAAGGGCGATTCCTTGAAATAATGGTACTGGAACAAAATCTGCTATGGCAACCCTTTGAGGAGATGATTGGTAAAACCATGCATCAGCTCGGAAGGGAACAAGCCGATGAATTTCTAGGTTATATTCAGCAGGTGCTGAGAACCCAACAAACCCTCACGGTCGAGTACAGTGCGTTTCTAAATGGACGAGAAGCCTGGTTTTCGGCTCGCATTGCCCCAATCGACCATGATCAGGTGATTTGGCTGGCGCGAGATATTACGGCGCTAAAGCAAGCAGAAGAAGCCTCAATTTTAGAGGAGCGCAACCGCATGGCACGCGAAATTCACGACACACTCGCTCAGGCGTTTACAGGCATTCTGGCTCAGGTGGGAGCGGCAAAACAGGTGCTAACGGATGATGTAGAAGCAACTCAGGCACATCTAGACCTGATCAAAGAACTGGCGCGAACTGGACTGACTGAAGCGCGGCGATCGGTCGTCGCGCTCCGTCCTCAGCTTTTGGAGGAAGGCAGTTTACAGAGCGCTCTACATCGTCTCATCGCTCAAATCAGAACTGCCGCAATGGATGTCACTCTATATTATGAGATTGAGGGTGCAGTGTATTCTCTACCCACTGAAGTCGAGAATAACTTACTACGGATTGGGCAGGAAGCATTAACTAATGCGATTAGATACGCCAATGCCGACGAAATTCGAGTGGAGCTAGTCTACGATCGCGACCAGTTTTGCTTGCGCGTGAGAGACAATGGACAGGGCTTTGGAGTTGGGAGTATTTCAGCCTCTGAGGGTTTTGGCTTACTCGGCATGAGCGAACGGGCAGAGCGCATCGGCGCACAACTCACGATTAGGAGTCAACCTGGACAAGGAACAGAAATTATTGTCACCGTCAACCCTTGAGTGAGCATTACAATGAGCCAAGCTACGACCATTCGGGTTCTAATTGCGGACGATCACGCCATTTTTCGGCAAGGATTAGCCACGATTATTAACCGTGACCCAGAGATGCAAGTGATTGCACAAGCCGAAAATGGGGAACAAGCGATCGCCTTATTTCGGGAACACCAACCAGATGTCACACTCATGGATCTGCGAATGCCTGAAGTGGAGGGGGTTGCCGCCATCGGTGCAATTTGTGCGACGGCTAAATCTGCTCGGATTATTGTACTGACCACATATGATAGTGATGAAGATATTTATCGGGGATTGCAGGCAGGCGCAAAAGGATACCTGTTGAAAGAAACTGAACCGGACGAGCTTCTGAATGCGATTCGTACCGTTCATCGGGGTCAGAAATATATTCCGCCCGATGTAGGAGCAAAGTTGGTACAGCGCCTCAGCAATCCAGAACTGAGTGAAAGAGAACTAGAAGTACTCCGCTCACTGGCGCAGGGGATGAGTAATGCTGATATTGCGACTGCTTTAAGTATCGGTGAAGGCACGGTTAAATCTCATATTAATCGGATTTTGAATAAATTGGATGTGAGCGATCGTACTCAAGCTGTGATTGTTGCCGTTAAGCGCGGTATTGTCAGTTTATAGGGTGTACTTGCAATTGATTCCCAACAGCCTCAGAATTTCACTGATCTGATGAACCGCGAAGCGCAACGAGTCGCCAGTCCAGGGACTAAATTTGTTGCAGTTACTGCTCCCTTCGGGCCCAAATACATTGGCACTCGCACCACCCTTGCCATCGCTAGCCATGCTGTGGTCGATGGATAACTAGCCAATCTTCGCTCAAGCTGTCCGTAACCGTTCAATGTCTCGAATGGGCGGCGCACCGAACAGGCGCGAATATTCCCGGCTAAACTGTGACGGACTTTCATACCCCACCTGGTAGGCAGTAGAGGTCGCATCGAAATCCTCAGCGAGCATTAGACGACGCGCTTCTAACAGTCTTAACTGCTTCTGATACTGAAGCGGACTCATCGAAGTAACTTGCTTGAAATGCTGATGCAACGACGAAGTAGACATGCCGATCTGACTCGCTAAATCCTCGATCCGCATCGGCTGGGTAAAATTAGATTTAATTTGTTGAATCGCTGAGGCAATTCGCTGCATATTACTGCCGGATGTGGCGATTTGACGCACGGCTTCCCCTTGTTCACCCATCAGCAGATGGTAATAGAGTTCACGAATCATCAACGGTGCCAGCATGGAGATGTGTTGCGGAGTGTCCAAGAGCTTGATGAGGCGAAGGGTACACTCCATCAAGGCTGGATCGACGTTGCTAACCGATACACCTCGAACAGAGTTTTCTTTCTTTGCCGAACTGGTACCCATTTGGGCAACCATCTCACACAATTGCATCAAGTCTAAGTTCAGCTTCAGCCCTAAATACGGCTTGTCAGGTGTCGCCTCAGTTACAAAGCCACTCAGCGGTAAATCAACGGAAACGACGAGATACTTCATTGCACCATACTGATACATCTCCTCACCCAGAAATGCTTTTTTCTGACCTTGAACGACGATCGCCAGAATTGGTTCGTACACGCTATGAGGTGCATTAGATACTGTATCTGAGCGTGTAAAGTCTAATTGCTCAATCGCCGTGGGTTGAATTATGTTGCCGCTAGATTGGGTATGCCGCATGATCCGTGTGGCAATTTCCTGGCGGTGATCCGCGATTACGTCAGGATGAGAGACTACGACTGTCATAGCAGAGACTCGACTAACTCAATACCTCGCACTTGACCATTATAGAATCTCTGCAAATGATCGCTCTGGAGAATCAGGCAATCATCGGATAGGTTCAGGCATTTCAAGAACAGCTTTTCAAACCTATGCTGAACACAATAGAGAGGAAAACAACGATGTTAAACATTGAGAACAAAGTCATTGCGATCACTGGAGCCAGTAGCGGGATTGGCGAAGCCACAGCTAAGTTACTCGCTCGAAACGGTGCAAAGGTGCTTTTGGGCGCACGGCGCACCGAAAAGCTCGAAAAAATTGTTGAGGAGATCCACACCTCAGGTGGTACAGCAGAATTCAAAGCCGTAGATGTCACCGATCGAGAAGATGTGAAAGCGTTCATTGGGTTTGCGAAAGACAAGTTCGATCGCGTCGATGTCATCTTTAACAACGCAGGCGTGATGCCTCTATCCCCGATGAATGCTTTGAAGGTCGAGGAATGGGACAACATGATTAACGTGAATATCAACGGGGTGTTAAATGGCATTGCAGCAGCTTTGCCGATTATGGAAGCGCAAGGTAACGGACAAATCATCAATACTGCGTCGATTGGTGCCCATGTGGTAGTACCCACTAGTGCAGTTTACAGCGCTACCAAGTACGCAGTTTGGGCAATCTCCGAAGGACTGCGGCAGGAGTCGAAAATGATTCGCGTCACCGTCATCTCTCCCGGTGTGGTTGAAACCGAACTCGGCTCTGATATCACGGACGAGCCAACAAAAGGCTTCTTGAAAGACCTTCGCAAAGATGTACTCAACCCAGATACGATCGCCAGCGCTGTCCTGTATGCCGTATCCCAGCCGGATGATGTCGATGTCAACGAAGTGATTGTTCGACCGATCCGTCAGATGATGTAGGCAACAGTTCTTGATCACGTCAGACGGATAGGATTGACCATACAATTAAGCGTTAAATCTAACTTGAGTTAGAGCCTACCTTCTATCTTAAGAAGGAGCGGCTGCTCCATCAAATTACAGCCTAAAAATGTTAACTCACTGTAGACGACAACTAAAACCCAATTGCTTATATTGAATTCATGTGGATTGAGCAAGTGAATCGCAAGGTTCCATGCTTGATACAGATGTAGAAAGATGATCGACGACCATAGTTCCAGTTCTTTAGTTGTGCCAGCTTCAACCCAAGATCACAGTCAAGGTGTGCTAAGTGCCGCCGTGGTATTAGTGATGTATGGGGATTATCAATGTCCTAGAAGTGCAGCCGTTTACAAGCTGATTAAAATCATTCGGCAAGAGCTTACGGTTTCTTTTGGAGAGGATTATTTATGTTTTATCTTCCGCCATTTTCCACAGATCCAGATTCATCCCCAGGCACAACGGGCAGCCCAAGCAGCCGCTGCCGCCGCCGCCCAAGGACAGTTTTGGTTAATGAGCGATACTTTATTTGACCATCAACAAAGGTTGGAGAACGGTTATCTTGTCGAGTATGCCAATGATTTAGGGCTTGACATTCCTCAATTTCTCAAAGAGTTGTCTAAACAAGTGTATGTCGATCGCATCAATGAAGATATCGAAGGCGGAATACAGAGTGGAGTGACGACTACCCCAGCTCTGTTTATCAATGGAATTCGGTATACCGGGCGCTGGAACACGACGGAGTTGATGGCTGCCATGATTGCTGCAAGTCATTAAGTTCCCCGATCTTTGCTCTCAATTCATATCTGACTTGCCTGTAAGTGCTGTAAGCCATCTAATTTTGATGGCTAGATTTTGCCTGTTTCACTGAACAAAATTGCCGCTTTTTGAACCATGCCAACAACTGAATTCCTGCGTATTGATTTAGTGAATTACGCCTGATGTGAATTAGCAACGCCTCTTATCCCACAAGAGTTTCAAGACTCACTCAAAATCACAGTTTTGTGAATACGTACAGAATTACAAGGGTTTCAAGACTCATTCACATTAAACGTGAATTACAAATCGGTATTTCATTGAGGATAGTTCTATGACGCATTCACTAGTACAAGGCAAGAATAATTCTGGGCATGAAGGTACACCTCAGACTGGTTCTCTTCACGACTCCTCAGTTAATCATGCCCTGATTGCGATCGCGCAAGAAGTCACTGAGTTGCTAAGACAAGTTTACCCGATACAAACTGACGAAATTGAAACAGGAGAAACAGAATGATACTGCAAGATAAAGTGGCGTTAGTCACTGGTGAAACTTCAGGAATTGGTCGTACAACCGCGTTAGCGTACCCCTACGGGGAAGCAAGCTACGCGTAGCGTTCCGTAAAGCCTGCGGCATAGCTACGCTTAGGGCGCAGCCTCTCGTAGAGAAGGAAAGCTTAACGTTCGCGTAGCGTCTCGCAGAGAAGTTATCGCATTTGGTGCTGCTGGAGCAAAGGTAGTATTCTCAGGCAGACGCGATGCAGAAGGTGAAAAAACTGCCAAACTGATTCGCGAAACAGGCGCTGAATAGCTTATACGTCCATTGAAACAAGTTCACTAACACCACAAGAATCTGACAAATCATTTTAAGCATCTGAAAGCAGTCAAGCATTGGAACTCAAGACACTTTAGATAGATAGAACCAAGAGTATTTAATCATGGTCAACGAGCAAACTGTAGACGGACAAGCAAATTTACAAGCAACTGCCAATTTGACACCAGCCCAGGAGTCTTTGCAAGCACTTTGGGAAGAGCATTTACAGTACGAGTTTGGCACTCACAGTACTGAAGATGCCCTCGCTACGATGGTTGAAGATGCTTACGTTAACCACATCCCGGTAATGACTGGGGGAGTCGGGAAACCAGCACTACGCAAGTTTTATTCCAAATACTTGATTCCACAGATGCCGCCGGACATGGAGTTGACCTCAATCTCGCGCACGATAGGGACAGATCAACTCGTGGATGAAATGGTGGCTAAGTTCACTCATACTGTTTGGATGGAATGGATATTACCCGGCGTTGCTCCCACCGGAAAACGGGTGGAAGTGCCAGTAGTAGCGATCGTCCAGTTCCGTGACGGCAAACTAGCCCACGAACACATTTACTGGGATCAGGCAAGTGTATTGGTTCAAGTCGGCTTGCTCGATCCGGGTACACTTCCCGTCGTGGGCGTTGACAGTGCGCGTAAGGCGATCGATCCCAACTTACCTTCAAACACACTAATCGAGCGCGACTAAGTGTAGGAGCCAGCAAACATCAATACCCAAACCCGCCATTTTGCAACCAGCCAGGATCGTTCAGTGTCAGCCCGCAGAAGCCATTGAGAAATATGTCGGCGATGTGTACATCCAGCACAATCCGGCGGTGTTCGACGGGAAGCAGGCTTTCATCGAATATTTCGAGAGGATAGCGAAAGAATATCCGGGCAAGTGCGTCCAGTTTAAGCGCGTCTTCGCTGAAGGCGATTATGTAGTCTTGCATTGCTACCAACAATGGCCGGACGACAACGACTGGGCAGGCATCGACATCTTCCGCCTGGATGATAAAGGCAAGATAGTCGAGCATTGGGACGTGCTACAGACTATCCCGGAAGCGTCGGCTAACGATAACACGATGTTCTAAACAGTTGAGTGCTGGTCGTGTGAAGGCCGGATTGTACAACGGCACTGTTTATTCTAAATCAAGGAGAGTTGGCACAGATGGAATCTATGAAAGCAGCCGTACTAACTGCGTTTGGTGATGCTGAGAAGTTTGAGATTCAAACGGTTCCCACACCAACACTGAAGGCGAATCAGGTGTTAGTGAGAGTATGTGCAACCTCGATTAACCCGGTCGATTACCAAACTCGTCGTGGTGATTACAAGGAACTGGTTCGATTACCCGCCATTCTTGGAGTCGATGTTTCAGGGGTGATTGAGGCAATTGGCGAAACTGTGACTGATTTCAAGGTGGGAGACAACGTGTATTACTCGCCGCAAATTTTTGGAGAATTCGGTAGCTACGCTCAGTATCATGTGGCTGATGCAGCGATTGTTGCATTGAAACCTGCAAATCTATCGCACATTGAAGCAGCTTCTTTTCCGCTTGCAGGCGGGACTGCTTGGGATTGTCTAGTGACTAGGGGCAATCTACAAGTTGGTGAAACAGTTCTCATCCATGCGGGTGCGGGTGGAGTGGGTTCGATCTCAGTTCAACTCGCCAAAGCGATAGGGGCATACGTTTTTGCGACGTGTAGTTCTAGAAACCGAGATTTCGTGACAGAACTGGGCGCAGATCGGGTGATTGATTACAAAAATGAAGATTACGTAGAAGTCATTCGTCAAGAAACAAATGGACTGGGTGTGGATTTAGTTCTAGATACGATCGGCAAAGAAACAATTCAGCGTAGTCTAGAAATCATCCGTCCCTTTGGCAGGCTTACAAGCATTGTAGACATTGCAATACCGCAATCGCTTCTTGAAGCATGGGGTAAGAATCTGACGATTCATTTTGTTTTTTCACCCCAGTACCGAGCAAAATTAGAGGCTTTGACAAAACTCATCGAGCGTCATCAGCTTCGCCCAGTGATTGATTCAGTATTTTCTTGGGATCAGGTCGTTCTGGCACATCAGCGTCTAGAGCAGGGAGGAACACGGGGCAAAATTGTGCTGAAGTTTGCAGAAAATTAGACCAGCTTTACAGCGTTGGTAATTGCTAAACGGATCGGATTTTGATTGGGTGCTGAAGGTCAATATTGATTAGAACAAGAGAACCAGAATGATACTGCAAGATAAAGTGGCTTTAGTTGCTGGTGGCACATCGGGAATTGGCAGAGCAACTGCGTTAGCGTACCCCTACGGGGAAGCAAGCTACGCGCAGCGTTCCGTTGGCGCAGCCTCTCGTAGAGAAGGAAAGCTTAACGAAGTTATCGCTTATGCCAAACAACAGGCAAAGGTGGTGGTGGTTGGTCGTCGAATTGACGAAGGTGAAGAGACGGTGAGATTGATTCAGGATGCTGGCGGAGAGGCTATTTTTGTGCAAGCAGATGTCACGAAAGAAGCCGATGTTAAAGCAATAGTTGATAAAGCGGTTGACGTTTTTGGTCGGTTAGATATTGCTTTTAATAATGCAGGAGTGTCCAGCGAAAATCCCTCATTGATTGAGCAGACAGAATCGGAATATGATCGCATTATGAACGTCAATGTCAAAGGCGTTTGGTGGTCGATGAAATATGAAATCGCTCAGATGTTGAAACAGGGAAGTGGTGCAATCGTCAATATGGCATCTGCGACTGGAGTAGTTGCATATCCTAGCGCACCCCTCTACACCGCGAGTAAACATGCAGTAGTAGGCTTAACAAAAGCTGCTGCGCTCCAATATGCCAAAGCGGGTATTCACATCAATGTCGTTGCACCAGCGGTAATCGAAACAGATATGTTTGAAGCAGCTACAGGTGGGCAGGATGAAACCAAAGCTTACATGACAGGACTTCACCCGATCGGACGAATTGGAACACCGCTTGAAGTTGCAAATGCAGTCCTATTTTTATCATCTAACATGGCATCGTTCACAACAGGTACAACATTGATGGTAGATGGTGGGTATGTAGCGCAGTAGTCAATCGACAGTGCGATACGACAAAACTTGCAGGCAACGTTGCACTGGTAATGGACGGTTCTCGTCGCGGTTTATGAGTGGCGATCGCAGGGTATGCGAAAGGTGGACTGGATTCCAAATTTGAGCGTCGAAGTTCAGTCGGAAGAAAATCAAAAAAGAGAATTGTACGATGAAAATACGCTACGGGTTTCGACAGGTCGGTGATGTCGAAGTGTTTTACCGCGAGGCGGGGGCAAGCGACGCGCCAGTGATACTGCTGTTGCACGGCTTTCCGACCGCTAGCCACATGTTCCGCAACCTGATCCCTCTCCTTGCCGATCGCTTTCGGCTCGTTGCGCCAGATCTGCCTGGTTTCGGACAGACCAAGGCACCGCCACGCGGGACGTTTGACTACACGTTCGACCGCCTTGCCGACGTAATCGCTCGATCAATACGTACTTTACATCTTCGACTACGGTGCGCCAGTAGGTCTGCGTCTGGCGATGCGCCATCCTGAACGGATATCTGCGATCGTCTCGCAGAACGGCAATGCCTACCTTGAAGGTTTCAGCGACGAATGGGGGGCGTGGGAGACCTATTGGCGCGAACCGAGCGCAGCGAACCGGGAAGCCTGCCGACCCTCGCTCACGCCGGACACAATCCGGAACTGGCAGTATGGTACCGGAGCCGATCCAACCCTTTTGTCACCCGACGGCTACGAACTCGACATCGCCTACATGGGGCGAGAAGGCGCGGAGGAGATCCAGCTCGATCTGATCCTCGATTACCGCAGCAACGTCGCGCTCTATCCAGCCTTCCAGTCCTACTTTCGTGAGCACCGTCCGCCGTTTCTCGCCGTCTGGGGTCGTCATGATCCGGCATTTCTGCCCGCTGGTGCTGCTGCTTATCAACGCGATCTCCCGGATGCAGAGATTCATCTGCTCGATGCCGGACATTTCGCGCTGGAGACCCATGCGGAAGAGGTGGCAGCGTTGATCCGCACGTTCCTCGACAACGCGATCGGTTCCACGCTGCGTCTTGAAGGTGATTGCACAAGAATCTGAAAGAAACCGAGCATTAGGAGTCATTACACCCAAATTATGAAAATAGCAGGGTGGATGCTTGCCCAATCTTGAAGTCTGCTTCACGCAGCATTGTTAAGACGGTGCTTGATCGCTGCATAACAATTGTGATGCAACAGACAAAAACACATCATCAATTTACAACGGAGAAGCCTCTCATGCCTTACATTACCGTTGGTCAAGAAAACTCTGCAACCATCGATCTCTACTACGAAGATCTGGGAACAGGACAACCGATTGTTCTGATTCATGGATTTCCATTGAACGGACATTCCTGGGAGAAGCAGGTTTTAGTTTTACTGAATGCAGGATATCGAGTAATTACCTACGATCGCCGAGGATTTGGCAACTCCAGTCAGCCCTCATCTGGCTATGACTACGATACCTTCGCCGCCGATTTGAATACACTCATGACCAAGCTTGACTTGCAAAATACCGTGCTGGTAGGTTTCTCAATGGGAACAGGTGAAGTCACGCGCTATCTTGGCAAATACGGCTCAGAGCGGGTGCAGAAAGCCGTGCTGATGGCTCCCGTTCCACCGTTTCTGTTAAAGACAGACGACAATCCAGAGGGTGTTGATCAAAGCGTTTTCGATGGCATTATGAAAGCGATTGTTGAAGACCGTCCAGCCTACTTTTCTACATTCTTCCAGGGCTTCTTCAATGTGGACGTGTTGCTGGGAAACCGCATCAGCAACGAAGCGATTCAAGCCAGTTGGAATGTGGCAGCAGGGGCTTCTGCTAAAGGGACTTTGGATTGCGTCCCTTCCTGGCTCACCGATTTCCGCGATGATCTACCCCGCATTGATGTACCGACTCTAATTATTCATGGCGATGCCGATCGCATTCTGCCGCTGGAGTCCACCGCAGCAAGACTGCCAAAGCTGATTAAAAACAGTAAACTGGTTGTCATTCCCGGCGGGCCGCACGCCATCAACTGGACTCACGCCGATCAGATCAATCCCCTGTTGCTGGACTTTCTTGAGTAGAAATAATCAGTAACTCGGCGCATGTCTGAACGTCTCGCCCGCGATAGGGCAGCTGTTGCCCTTACCTACAGCAGTTCGCCCCAAAAAACAGATCAGGCGGTGAAAGGTATTGAAGCGGCAGGTGGAAAAGCTTTGGCAATTCGGGCTGACAGTGCCGATGTAGAAGCGGTAAAACACGCCGTTGCCAAAACCGTCAACACCCTCGGTGGTCTCAACATTCTCGTCAACAATGCGGGAGTCGCCATCGTCGCACCGATTGACCAGTTCTCGCTAGAAGAATTTGACCAACTTTTGCAATTAATGTCAGGGGCGTTTTTGTCGCCCCTCAAGAGGCCATTTGTCACATGGGTGAGGGCGGACGGATCATCATGATGGGCAGCGCCAGCAGTGATTTCACCCCCGTTGCCGGACTCTCGGTCTATGCATTGACTAAAGGGGCGATCGCCAGATTCGAGTGAATGCGGTCAGCCCTGGTGTCGGTAAATCACCTGCATAAGTCAGAATATTGTTTTTTGTATAGGAGTCGAAGCCATGTCACAACAGCTCAAAACAATCACGGATCGTCAGTGCCAAAATGCCCCTGCACAATATAGTGATTTAAAAGCTCTTTTTTTAAATTGCACACTCAATAAAACGCCAGTGTTATCCCATACACAGGGAGTTATCAATATTGCCAAAGCTATTTTCGAGGCTAATGGGGTAACCACTCAAGTCATTCGACCGGTAGATTATGAGATAGCGGCGGGGCTAGGGTTAGATATGTCACAAACCGATGAGTGGCAGACAGATGAATGGCCCCAAATCCAGAAAGAAATTGATGCAACTGACATCTTAGTGCTGTGTACTTCAGTATGGCTGGGTGAAAAAAGTTCTGTTTGTAGTCGAGTTTTAGAGCGAATGTATGGATATACTCATCTTTTGAATGAGAAAGGTCAGTACAGAGATTATGGGAAGGTTGGGGCAACCCTCATTACCGGGAATGAAGATGGTGTGAAACATTGTGCGATGAATATTTTGTTTTCCCTATCGCACATTGGCTATACGATCCCTCCCCAAGCGGATGCAGGCTGGCTAGGCGAAGTAGGCCCTGGGCCTTCCTATTTAGATCCAGGGTCTGGAGGGCCGGAGAACGAATTTACCAATCGCAATACCACCTTTTTAGCTTGGAACTGTATGCATATCGCCAGACTACTCAAAGATAATGGAGGAATTCCTCCTCACGGGAACCAACCTGACGTTTGGGATGCAGGTTGTAAGACAGACTTCAAAAATCCTGAGCATAAACGCTAGCAGGGATAGTTTTCTAAGGCACAAAATTTTTCAACATACCCTATAAAGATCTCGATCTAACCTTTATTGGTTAGTAACCTGCCGGATTCCTGTCCTGTGAAAAAACGCTGAGATTCATCAGTTGAATCAGGTTCAAATGATACACATATTTATCTAGTTCTGAGGAGGCAATTCTATGACTGTCCCCACTCAAACACCTCGAACCGTTGCCGGAGTAATTAACAGCGTTGAAACACTCGAAGGGGCTGGATTTCTTGTACGTCGGCCTTTTCCCAAAAGTAGCTTCTCTGAATTTGACCCGTTTCTCCTCCTCGACGAGTTGGGGCCGATTAATGTAAAGCCGGGTCAAGCAAAAGGTGCACCCGATCATCCGCACCGGGGCTTTGAAACCGTCAGCTATGTCTTGGCTGGACGGTTAGAACACAAAGATTCTGCCGGGCACGCTGGGCTACTAAATCCGGGTGATGTCCAGTGGATGACAGCAGGTGCCGGGGTCGTGCATTCCGAGATGCCAGAGTCAAGGTTTACCCAAACGGGCGGACGGCTCCACGGCATTCAACTCTGGGTCAATCTGCCCCAACGAGACAAAATGATGCCGCCCCGCTATCAGGAAATTCCAGCGGCTCAGATTCCGGTCGCTCAAACCGAAGATGGGTCTGTGACGGTGCGGGTGATTGCTGGAGAAGCGTTAGGGGCAAAAGCCGTAATTCAGACGCGCACGCCGATAACTTACCTCCACTTCACACTGCAACCAGGGGCAACGATAATCCAGCCTGTACCCAAAGAGTACAACGCCTTTGTCTATATCCTGGAGGGGTCTGGGTTGTTCGGGACAGAGCCAGCGCCTGGTGATGATGGGCAGATGGTACTCTTTTCTCAAGATGGAGAAGATGTGGCGATCGCCAACCCTGCTGATGCTCAGCGTCCTCTAGATCTTCTGCTGATTGCAGGTGTACCCCTTAACGAACCAGTCGTGCGCTACGGGCCATTTGTCATGAACACTGAAGCTGAAATTACCCAGGCGATCGACGACTACCAGGCAGGAAGGATGGGACGGATTCATGCTTAACCCATCTCAATATCAAATGAGTCAACATCAACGCTTGAGTCAGTTACGAATCAAACTACTACATCTGCACAAGCTTTTACTAGAGACTGAGCGTCTTACCTATGAGCAAGTTCGAGGGCACGTTTCTGGAGGTGAATTGCTACAACTGGCGATCGGTCATGAGCAGTTTGCCTGGTTGCATCGACTCTCAGAATTGATTATCCAAAGCGATGAGTTGTTTCCTGCCGATGAATCTGTTACACCAGAGGCAATTGAAGCGATTGACAGTGACATTCGGACACTGCTCAGTCCCGATGAATCGGGCGATGAGTTTGCCATGAAATATAACACGGCGCTTCAACGCCACCCCGATGCCGTGTTAGCTCATGCAGATGTAATGATGTTGCTGCCCTCTGACAGTATTTAACCCGCTTAACCACAGTCTGGAATTGCTTCGGGAACAGCTTTTGAGGATCTGCCGGAAAATTGGTTATGTCCAGTCTGTGGCGCGAAGAATGTGAAAAAACTGTGTGATTCACCCCGTTGAGTCAGACTCACACGCTAGGGCGTGTCTAAAAAGTAAACATTGAATGGAGACTTATAGCGATGTCTAAAAATCCAAAAATCGGCTTAGAAGGACTGCTTCGTCCAGAAGATAGTATCCTGGTACTGATTGACCACCAGCCTTATCAGTTCACCAACTTGAACAGCCATGAACCCACGATGATCATTAACAATGTGATTGGTCTTGCTAAATCGGCAAAAGTGTTCAATGTGCCAACAATCCTGACCACAGTCATTGAAGAGAGAGGGGGTTATATCATTAAGGGATTACAGGATGTTTTTCCCGATCAAAAACCGATCAACCGCACTTTCATCAATACTTGGGAAGATCCAAACGTTACAGATGTAGTGAAGAAAAGTGGCCGCAAACAACTTATACTTGCTGCACTTTACACCGAGATATGTCTCGCAATGCCAGCAATCCAGGCGCTGGGTGAGGGTTATGAAGTATTCATCGTTACCGATGCTTCGGGGGGTGTTACTGCGGAAGCTCATGACATGGCTGTTCGCCGGATGGTTCAGGCTGGTGCAGTTCCAATCAACTGGATGGCTGTACTTGCTGAATGGCAACGTGATTGGGCGCGCACAGAAACATCTGCGGGTGTATCAGAGATTTTTCTTGAGCATGGCGGTGCGAGTGCGGTGGCCCTTGCATGGGAACTTCAACTCCTTGCAACAACCCCTCCAGCGACATCAGGTGGACATTAATACTTGAGGTTTTCTCTACGGAAGCAACAAGTAAAATAGGAGACAGCATTTTGAAAAAGATAAAATACTGTCTCCGTCTCAAGCGTTAGTGATTCATCTGTTGCGCCACTATTCTGAGGTCGTACAAATTATCATGCCTGAGAATAAAAGCTTAACTTACAGCCAATTGCAGCAGGCGATCAATTACATTCATGCTCATCTGAATCGTGATTTATCCTTAGCCGAACTGGCAAGTGTAGTTAACATCAGCCCGACTTAGTGTGCAAGTTTGTTTAAGCGAACGATGGGGATTTCGCCCCATCAGTACGTAATTCAACAGCGCGTGGAACAGGCAAATTTCTCCTCCAAAATTTACAGATTTTGAACTTGCTCCGATTGTGTAATTGCAAGCCTAAACTTATGCTGATCCAAAAACTAAACGACTGTGAAGAAATTATCGCTGGAGATGGAACTGTTCTGCGCGAACTGCTTCATCCTGACAAACAAGACATCAACTTGCGTTACAGTTTGGCGTATGCGATCTTGCCTGTTGGCGAAACTTCGATTCCCCATTCTCTAAAGACTTCTGAGGTTTATTACATCATTAGCGGTGTTGGAGAAATGTCGATCGACAGTGAAGTTTGTCGCGTTGAACCAGGTGATGCGGTTTACATTCCTCCAAATGCCATCCAGTTCCTTCACAACTACGGCAACGAACCCATTGTTTTCGTTTGTTTAGTTGATCCAGCTTGGCGCAAAGAAGACGAAACGATTTATACCCCTGAAATTGAGGCAACCGGATCTGTTTTCTAATCCTATCGGTATAGTAGAAAAGATTATTGTCGCAGGGCGCGACTAGCCGCGAAAGTCGATCGCAGGCATCTGAACAAATCATCGTCCCGTGAATTTTGCAGATGAACAGGGAAAAGACTATTGATAGCGATTCTAATTTCATCTAGATTTCCTTCTCATTTCTTCAATATTTTCTCCTCCTGTGGGTGATTTTCATGGCTGTTTCTAATCAAAGTACTCCCATTGACATCGTTTGGCCCAGTTTGCCCTTAGCAGCTTGGCAAGATACCTATGCAACTCTCCATCTATGGACGCAAGTCATCGGTAAAATTCGGTTGGCACTGGCACCTAAACTCAATCACTGGTGGCAATCTACTCTTTATGTCACACCGCGTGGACTAACAACCGCTTCAATCCCTTGCGGAACTCGTAACTTTCAAATTAGCTTTGATTTTCTCGACCATCAACTACAAATCGACACTAGCAACGGCATTACTAAAAGAATTGCACTGGCTCCTCGCTCTGTGGCAGATTTTTACCAAATGGTGCTAACTACATTGAGCGACATCGGCATCGAAGTCCAAATCTGGACAATGCCGCAAGAAGTGTCAGAACCAATCCCGTTCGATCAGGACTATCAACACGCAGCTTATGATCCGGAGTATGCACAACGGTTCTGGCGAATTCTCGTGCAAGTCGATCGGGTCATGACCTTATTCCGTTCCCAGTTTATTGGTAAATCCAGCCCTGTACATTTTTTTTGGGGCAGCTTTGATCTTGCTGTGACTCGTTTCTCTGGTCGTCGTGCGCCAGAACACCCAGGGGGAGTTCCGAATATGGCAGATTGGGTCACACGAGAAGCCTATTCACACGAAGTCAGTAGCTGTGGTTTTTGGCCAGGGGGTGGGTCAGTGGTGGAGCCTGTTTTTTACGCTTATGCTTACCCTACGCCGGAAGGGTTTCGAGATTACCCGATCCAACCCACAGAAGCTTTTTACAGCTCACAGATGCAAGAGTTTATCCTACCCTATGAAGCTGTGAGACATACTGACGATCCAGATGCAATGCTCCTTGCTTTTTTCCAAAGCACCTATGAAGCAGCAGCCAATTTAGGACATTGGGATCGAGTTGCGCTGGAGCATACTCAAAGTTGAGTGTTGGAACTTACTAAACTCCAAGTTGGCTAAAACAAAGACAACTTGAATAGAGGAGAAATTCAAATGTCAGACAAAAATAAAGCAATTTTAGAAGCGGCAAACGCGGCGATTGCCCAAGGCAACAATGAAGGATTCTTGTCGTTCTGCGCCGACGACATGGAATGGACATTTGTAGGTGACAAGACCCTTAAAGGAAAAGAAGCCGTTCGCCAATGGATGGCAATGACATACATAGAGCCGCCAAAGTTTAGGGTCGCTAACTTAATCGCTGAGGGTGATTTCGTCACGGCACTCGGCGACATCACCATGAAGGACGAAGACGGGAAGGCGGCTGATTACTCGTACTGCGACATCTGGCGCTTTCATGGCGGCAAGATTGTCGAATTAAGAGCTTTTGTCCTCAAAACCGAGGTCAAGGATGAAACCAGCAGCGCGGCGTAAATCATCTGCAAAAGTCAGGATGTATTCTCATGAAAAACGCAACTTATGTGGAGGCTGCTCGGCGAGGTAGTCACCGCTGGTGGCGGTATCTTCTGGGGCTGGTAATCATCCTCTTTGCGTGGCTGGTTGTCGGCACCGTTGCCAGCTTACTCGTGGCGATCGCCATCGGCGGACAGGAGGGGTTTGCAGCGTTCAGGCAAGCGGATTACTCCACCTACGGGGCGCTATCAGTGCTGGTTGCAATACCTGTGTTTCTGGCGATCGCCTACGGAGTATTCAAGCGTAAAGCCCTAACCCGTTTTCCAGAGCTACCGCAAGACCGTAGGTGATCTCGGCTGATAGGACGGATCATCTGGAGATTAAATCAATGGCAGTTTTGAAACAATTTGGGATTTTATTTGTATTGGGCATTGCAGGAATTGCGATGGTTACGATTACGTCGGCTCCATTAGTTGAGCAACAGTTGGCGAAACTGTCTCCAGAAACACTGGAAAAAGTGCCTCCACTGCGGATTTTAATTCTTCTGCAAGGACTACAGCTTACAGTTCTACTGGCAATCAGCATTCTGATCGGAATTGGTTGTGCCTATCGTGTTGGATTAAGCTCCCATTTGATTGATCATTGGGTGTTTCACATCGCTAAGTCTCCATCTTTTGTCGTTGAGATGAAGTGGAGCTTGGGTGTAGGTGCAGCGACGGCGATCGTTCTCTTGTTGCTCGATCAGTTGATGCAACCTGTCCTACCTGAAGCGCTACGGGCAGCCAATAATACAGAGCCAAGTGGGTTGAATTTGCTTACAGCAATGTTCTATGGCGGCATCACTGAGGAAATTCTGATGCGCTGGGGTTTAATGTCGCTGCTTGTTTGGATTGCGTGGAAAGGTCTAAAACAAGGCGTTACATTGCCAAGTCAAGGGATTTACCAGGGTGCGATCGTTCTAGCCGCGTTGGTATTTGGACTACTACACTTGCCAGCGACTGCCGCGATCGTTCCCCTCACTCCAGTTGTGATTGTCCGAGCGATATTACTCAATGGGATTGCTGGCATTGCTTTTGGTTGGCTCTTTTGGCAATACTCGCTTGAGGCTGCGATGTTATCCCATGTCAGCGTTCATGCCTTTTCCTTTGCTCTTAGTCTAATACTTGCAAGATTTGTCTAAGCTTTTTTCTAAAGCGATTTCATGATTATTTCAAGAGAGAACAACCGGACTTGATTTTAGGAGAAATAGAATGATACTGCACGATAAAGTGGCGTTAGTTACGGGAGGCGCATCGGGAATTGGTCGAGCAACAGCGATCGCCTTCGGTGCTGCTGGAGCCAAAGTGGTCTTCTCGGACATCCGCAGTGTAGAAGGTGAAGAAACTGCTGATTTGATTCGCGAGACTGGGGCGGAATGCTTGTTCGTGAAATCAGATGTATCAAGTGAGGCGGATGTCCGGGAATTGGTGCACAAAGCGATCGCGACTTACGGCAGACTCGATTGTGCCTTTAATAATGCTGGCATTGATCTTGCTGTTAAACCACTGCACGAACAATCGATCGAGGATTTTGACGAGATCATGTCGATCAATGCGCGAGGAGTATTTCTGTGCATGAAATATGAAATTCAACAGATGCTCACCCAGGGCGCAGGCGCGATCGTGAATAATTCGTCCACCAATGGTCTTGTTGGGCTGCCGGGAATCTCTCCCTACGTTGCCAGCAAACACGCGGTGATGGGGCTGACACGCACTGCCGCACTTGACTATGCCAAACAGGGCATTCGGATTAATGCTGTTAATCCCGGTCCCATTGCGACTGATCTAATGGCTCGTAGCGCTGACCAGATAGGCATCACGTTCGATGATCTTGGAGCTATGGTTCCGATCGGTCGGATCGGTCAGGCAACAGAAATTGCTCAAGCGGTGGTGTTTCTCTGCTCCGACGCTGCCAGCTACATCACTGGGCAACCCTTAGCGATCGATGGTGGATATACAGTGAGTTGATTGAAACAGTTCTATCTAGAACATGAAACCATAGCCCTCTACACCCAAGGATATTGCGATGCGTAGACTCGTGAGTTCACCAGATGCCGTTGGCAACCTCACCTTTCAAGACACTGAAGTTCCTACTCCGAAGGCTAACGAGTGCTTGATTCGCGTCAAGGCATTTTCGATGAATCGGGGCGAACTGAAGCGATCGCAAAATGATCCACTGGGCACTCCAATTGGCTGGGATGTCGTTGGCGTTGTTGAACAAACGGCACAGGACGGTAGTGGTCCACCCATAGGGACAAAAATTGTCGCCCTCTCCATCCGCTCGGAGGGCTGGGCAGAATATGTAGCAATTTCGACTCGCTTTCTGGCTATTATTCCCCAGAGCATATCACATACCGATGCCGCCACACTGCCCGTCGCAGGGTTAACAGCACTGTATGCAGTGGAAAAGGGATCTCGTTTCCTAGGAAGTCGGGTGCTGATCACAGGGGCAACAGGGGGAGTGGGACTCTTCGCCATGCAGCTTGCTCGGATGATGGGAGCCAGCGTCGTTGCCCAAATTCGTCAGCCAGCGCAAGAAGCATTTGTGCGAGATTACGGTGCGGATGAAGTGGTGGTGACCGAGACTGGGCAAGAAGCCGAGCAGTTCGCGCCTTATCGACTGATTGTCGATGGAGTAGGAGGTGAATTGATCGGGAAGCTAACTGCGTTTTTGGCTCAAGGAGGCACCTGCGTTTGTTATGGCAGTAGCAGCGGCAACGAGATGAAGCTGTCCCTGGCAGACTTCTATTCCGAGAATGGAGGACAGCGAACGCTTTACGGGTTCACGCTGTACACCGAAGTAGAGCTGGAAAGTGCTAGTTCTGGGCTGGCTCGTCTGCTGAGGTTAGTTGAGCAGGGGCGGCTCAAAACGCATATTGATCGAGCAGTTTCGTGGCGTGAAGCAGACGTAACGTCGGCTGATTTGATCGGGCGCAGATTTTCAGGTAAGGCTGTGCTGTATGTGGACTAATTGTTGTTCATCGGCTGAGTCATGTCAGCCACCTATGAATAGATTACCTCTGAGCTTTATTTGCAAAGAATGAAACGATTTACCTTGTTTACTTTCCTGTATCTGGCGCTGGGAGTTTGTCTGAGTGCGATCGCGCTTGGATACCCAAACCTGCCTTCGGGTCTTCAAACAAGCTTGTTCATTAGTGCAGGAGCGTCGTACATCGCTTGTATTCTCAGTACCTTTCCATTTTGGCGTGAGACAGCGATCCGCTTCTATCGCAGGCGGAATTCAGAGGTAATTCTACCCTGGTTGGTGATTGGATTCAATATTGTTTGGATGCTCTGGGAAGTTCAGAGTCAGAACTGGGTAATGGAAGCCATTTTACAAGCGTTTTCGCGGCTAATAGTTGTCTTACTGTTTGCAGAAATCATTGTGATTACATGGCAAGTGAATTCTGAACATTAGGGTCTGAATCGGATGATGCCGAAACAAACTTGTTTCAGCAACGCGAGATAGAGTCAAACGTACTACATGAGGAACACCATGAATAAGCCCAAGTTTTTTGTTACCCCTGGTTATGGGGAATATATGTTAAATCAATTGCATTACTCGCAAGCGGTAAAAATTGACAATCGAGTGGAGATATCAGGGCAAGGTGGCTGGGATGACAATCTGCAAATTCCCGAATCGCTTGCAGACGAGATTGCTCAGGCGTTCCGGAACGTCGAGCGAACCTTGGCGACGGCTGGTGCGGGTTGGGAGCATGTGGTTCACGTTAATTCTTACCATGTTGGCGGGTTCCCCCCGGAGGTTAACGAAGTGATGTCCAAGCTATTTCGTCATTATATGCCCAACCACGCTCCAATCTGGACACAGGTAGGAGTCGCGGCGCTTGGACTACCCACGATGCGGATTGAAATTCGCGTGACTGCAATTGTTCCGTGAGTTTTGCAAGCGTTAATAACACAATTTATGCTGCTCGAAAACTGGTCTATCACTTAAAAGGAGAACTCAAGAGTGTGAATTCACAAACAGCTCAAACCACCACTAATACTGACGAGTCGGCAATCCGTGCTTTCCTTTACCAGATGATTGATGCTTGGAATCGAGGTAGCGGGGAAGGCTTTGCTGCCCCGTTCAGCAAAACTGCCGATTTCCTCACGTTCGAGGGCACACATCTCAAGGGTCGAAAAGAAATCGCTGCATTTCATCAGCAAGCATTCGACACAGTTATCAAAGGAACAATGCCTGGAGGGTGAGGTGAATTTTGTCCGCTTCGTGAACTCGCAACTCGCGCTCATGCACGTAGTTATCAGGGTAATACTGCCCGGACAAACTGAAACTTCACCGTCACGAGATTCGCAGCCGCTATACGTCGTAACGAAATGCGACGAAGGTTGGCAGATCGAAGGGTTGCTCAATACCCGGAAGTTAACGCTAGAACGTCAATTCTTCTTAGACGACTTTGACTCCCTGAGTGCAGAGGCTCAACGTCAAGTGACCAACCTTGTTGCAGGTCTCAAAGCGAGTGGAGTAATCACTCCGACGCAAATTGATGCGAAATAAAACCAATCTCCATCAGGAGGACAATCATGAAACCTCAACTCATTTTCGGAGTACTAACGATCGCAACAGGATTGCTCGGAGGTTCATTCACTCATCCCGCGATAGCGTTCGCGGAGCGTGTGCTTTGCACTCAGCGCTGCTGCGTTCGCCCTTGGCGTCTCCCCTTGGGAGAAGCGCAGATCGCACACAGCATTCCTCCACAACAAACCTCCCCCATTCTGATCGCCACTGCCTACACTGATTTAACCTTACCTACCTTACGCCAAGGCGATCGCGGCAAAAACGTGCAATTGTTACAGCGCATCCTTCAAGACAATGGCTTTTTAGGAGCCGCAGGTGTGAGGTTAGGCAATCCAAGAGGGGCGATCGTCGATGGCAGCTTTGGTGCGGTCACAGCGTCTGCGGTACGCGATCTCCAGAGACAATACAGAGTCCCAGTTACAGGGCGAGTCAATCCAACCACCTGGGAAGTCCTGGATATGCACGAAAACCCCTATCGATCCCCGCTTCCCTGGAAACAACAGAACATTACACAACCATAAGCCACAGAAGATTTCTAATGAACCGAAAGATTCTTTTAACCAAAATCACAACTACAACCACAATCGCAATCACAATTCTGTTTGGCGTACTCCTACTGTTCAATTTTCCATCCCTGGCTCAAGTCAGTTCACAAGTAATTCCCAGAATCGAAGTGATCGAGAGTTCTGAAGGGATTCCACCCAGCTACCGTTTAGTCATTAGCCGATCTCAGGACAATGTTTATGTCTTCTGTCCGACTGGCTTCGAGCCACAGTTGGACTATCTGCGAAATGTGAAGGCGATTCAATGTAAGCCGTTTACCAGTCCCTAGAAGTAAACCAGTGAGGGGCAACAGCATAACAACTCACACCACTTTGTTGCTTTGAACAGAGGAGAGATTCAGATGTCAGAGAACAATAAAGCAATTTTAGAAGCGGCAAACGCGGCGATCGCCAACATTCGCGGCGGCTCCGAATATGGCAAGGCATGGCACGAAGGCGGCATCAGTCTCGCCAAGACGCTCGGCGCGAGCCTGCTGACCGTCGAGGGCGAACAGCACGGTGTAGCCCTCACCGCCGGCAATGCGTGTGTCAACGACATCGTCGCTGACTACCTCATCGGTCTTAAAATCCCCGCAGACGGCGTTCGCTGCGTCCTTTAGGCGCGTTGGGACACTGAGTCCATCTCGCAACAGCTTACGCCATAAGCTATTTAGAGCATTCTGCAATTCCTCATTCCCAATAACTCAAATTAGGATCAATAACTCATGTCTACATTCAAGTACAACCGATTAGACAAAAATAATGCTGCGGTGCTGCTGGTCGATCACCAAACTGGACTGTTCTCACTTGTGCGTGATATTAGTGCAGCCGACTTCAAAAATAATGTGTTAGCACTGGCAAGTGCAGCCAAGTTTTTTAACCTGCCTACAGTTTTGACAACTAGCTTTGAGGATGGCCCCAATGGTGTCATCATCCCTGAACTGAAAGAGAAGTTTCCCGATGCTCCCTTTATTCCCCGCCCCGGACAGATCAACGCTTGGGACAACGAGGACTTTGTGAAAGCAGTAGAAGCCACAGGCAAAAAGCAATTAATCATTGCCGGGATTGTCACCGATGTATGTGTTACTTTTTGTGCGCTTTCGGCATTGGAGGCAGGTTATGACGTTTTTGTTGTCACCGATGCCTCTGGAACCTTTGATGAAGCCTGTCGCTATGCAGCTTGGGATCGAATGTCTCGTGCTGGAGTTCAATTGGTTAATTGGTTTAGCGTTGTGGGTGAATTGCACCGTGACTGGCGTAACGATATTGAAGGGCTAGGTAGTCTTTTAGCAGGGTTTATTCCTGACTACAAAAACCTGATGACCAGCTATGCAGCAAACTCCAGTGCTGGATCTCACTAGTGGTCTGTCCCATTAATTTTGCGGAATAAAAATGTTCGTAGTAAGGACTTTAGTCCTTCATTTTTAAGCACTAAAGTTCTTACTACAAACCTACCAAAACTTTTCATACTACTAGTAATTTCATCTCATACCAAACCCTCTTGATCGTATTCGTTAATCTCCGTTCTGTTTCAGGACGTGCTGCCGAAAATTGCCGAGCAATCTGGTGTTTCTAGGGTGATTGTTCTCAATGAAACTTTTTTCTCAATTAACTCTCTCGTCATCTCTGATCTTTGGAGTATGCCTCACTCAGCAATGCCTTTCTAGGTCTGCTACTGCCGAAGATACGTTGCCCGATCAAGTCACATCTGTGAATCAGCTTACTGATGTGCAGCCTACAGATTGGGCATTTCAAGCATTACAAGCATTAGTCGATCGCTACGACTGCATTGTTGGTTATCCCGATCAAACATTTCAAGGCAATCGCTCAATCACTCGCTATGAATTTGCTGTCGGGTTGAATGCTTGTCTCGCTCGGCTCAATCAGCTACTAGAAAGTACGACAGCAGATGTGATTAAGAGAGAAGATTTACAAACTTTGCAAAGACTTCAAAAGGAATTTGCAGCAGAACTCTCAATATTGCGTGGATGGGTAGATTCCTTAGCAACACGCACAGATCAATTCGAGTCTCAGCAATTCTCGACGACGACAAAATTTACTGGAGAAGTAGTTTTTGCGGTGAGTGGTGCATTTGGCGATGATAAAGCTTTACCAGCAGGAGAAACACCTGGCTCCAGGGGTAAGGTCGGTGATAATATCATTTTTAGCGATCGCGTGCGGTTGATCTTTAACACCAGTTTTACGGGGCAAGATTTACTGAGAATTCGATTTCAGGCTGGCAATATTCCCAACTTTAGGCAAGCCACAGGCACAAATATGGCTCGCCTCAGTTTTGATAGTGATACAGGTAATCAGTTAATTCTCAATCAACTCTATTATCAATTTTCCATCGGGTCTGCTGTTAAGGTGAGTGCGATCGCTCAAGGTACGTTATTTGATGTGGTCGATACCATTAACCCTTTATTGGGAAGTGATGGCAGAGGTTCTATTTCTGCATTTGGGATTCGCAGCCCTATCTATCGTGAAGAAACAGGTGGGACAGGCATTGGTATCAGTTATAACTTCAACTCAGCCATCAATTTGGCACTGGTTTATCTTGCTAGTGAAGCCAACAACCCGACTGCGGGATCTGGATTATTTGATGGTTCCTACTCTGCCCTAGCACAACTGACATTAAAACCTACGAAATCCTTAAGTTTTGGCTTAACCTATGCTCGTTCTTTGAATGCAATCAATATCGGTACAAGTAGTACCATTACCAATGACCCCTTCAATGGAGCCAGTAAAAACATTGTTGGGAATAGCTATAGTCTTGCAGCTTCCTGGCTCGTCAACCCTGCCTTCAGATTAGGGGGCTGGGTAGGATATCTCCAAGCATCGGCACAAGATATTCCCAATGATCCCAGCGCTGAGATTTTTTACTATGCTGTTAATTTTGGATTCCCAGATTTGGGCGTTGCATAATGAGAATATGAATTAGGGTGAATCTTCATGGAATGTCCGCGTTGTAATTCCCATCATATCCGGAAGAATGGCAAGCAAAGAGGTAAACAAAACTA
>NZ_JACJRF010000025.1 GCF_014697105.1 Anabaena subtropica FACHB-260
ATGAAGGCGATGATAAAGCAGGTGGTTGCAGCTAGCAAGGTGGGGATCATCAGTACTCCGAACCAACCGATGTATAGGCGGTTGTTGGTGCTGGTAATCCACTCGCAGAACTGTTCCCATACGTTGGCGCTCTTGCGCTGTTGTAAGGTTGCGGTCATGTTTTTATGATTACGTTGTTTTGTATGTATGTTGTAGGCGTTTCCACCTGTTACATATCTTAACTGCAATTATTTCATTTTGTAAAGTGTTTTGAGAAAACATTTTTTGGTACACCCAGGAGAAAGGTCTGAAAATCAGGTTTTACAATAGTTTCCAGATGTAAAGAAAATAAATTTTCTGAATCTAAATCCCAAAAAGCTTAAATTTACTCAGTAAAGTCTGTCTTATGTCAGTTGCCAATACTCCTTGTGCGATCGCCACTTATAGTCCTGCTTATACAATTGTTCCTACCTATGAATGTTTCAATCGCTGTACCTACTGCAACTTTCGTACTGATCCTGGTAAAAGTCCTTGGATGACCTTATCAGCAGCAGAAAACATCTTGAAACGACTGCAAAAGGAAAAAGTCTGCGAAATTCTCATCCTCAGTGGAGAAGTACACCCCCATTCATCACGGCGTCAGGCATGGTTTCAAAGAATATATGATTTATGTAAATTAGTGTTAGCGCTGGGTTTTCTGCCCCATACTAATGCTGGGCCTCTTAGTTTTGCAGAGATGCAACAACTGAAAAGCGTTAATGTTTCAATGGGTTTGATGTTGGAACAGCTAACGCCAAAATTATTAGAGACAGTTCATCGTCATGCACCGAGTAAGTTACCAGAACTCAGGCTACAACAACTAGAGTGGGCAGGAGAGTTGCAAATTCCCTTTACAACAGGCTTACTCTTAGGAATTGGGGAAAGCGCTAATGATTGGAGGGAAACATTACAAGCCATATCGAACTTACATCAACGTTACCATCACATTCAAGAAGTCATTCTGCAACCCCATAGCCCAGGAAATCAGCAAACCTTTGATGCACTGGCTTTTGACCCCCATAAGTTACCAGAAGTCATTGCCAAAGCACGCCAGATTTTACCACCAGATATCACAATTCAAATTCCGCCAAATTTAGTTAAAGATGAGCGATGGTTACTCAGTTGTATAGAAACTGGTGCTAGAGATTTAGGAGGAATTGGGCCGAAAGATGAAGTCAATCCTGATTATCCTCATCTTCAGGAGCAAGAACTGAGAGAAATCTTACAGCCTGCGGGGTGGCAATTAGTACCACGTTTACCTGTATACCCCCAGTTTGATAGTTGGTTGTCAGAGGAGTTGCAGACGGTAGTAAGACGGTGGAGAAATTTTGTATTTGCATAGAAATGTAAACAAATAAAGCCCGATAGAGGGCTTTGTCAAGAAAAAATGTTTTTGTTTGAATTGTGGCAGTTTTATCAGAAAACTATGAATATTTACTGAGAGTCAATGGCATATTGAATCAGCAAACTGAGACGTAGACGCAGGGTTTCTAAACCCAGGCGCTGGCTTGCAGAAATAAACACGGCTAGTGGAAACTCTTCTTGAGCTAAAGCGAGAGTCGCACTATCTACTTGGTCTATTTTATTAAAAGCAACCAGTGCTGGGCCAGGAGTCACGGGCATTTGTGCCAAGATTTCCCTGACTGCACGAATATGGCTTAACCAAGCAGGATGAGACAAATCTACTAAGTGTAATAAGGCATCGGCTTCTGTGACTTCTTCCAAAGTGGCGCGGAAGGCATCCATTAATGATGCAGGTAATTCGTGGATAAACCCCACTGTGTCTGTAATTAAAATCTCTTGGGGTTCTCCGGTTTCTGCATGAGGAATGACTAAGCGGCGTGTGGTGGGGTCAAGGGTGGCGAATAACTGGTCAGCAGTGTAAACTTCAGCATTTGTGAGAGCATTTAATAAGGTGGATTTGCCAGCGTTGGTATAACCGACCAAAGCCACCGAGGGAACCTCCTGATGTTGTCGTCTTTGGCGTAAGCGTGAACGGTGTGCTTGTAATTGATCAACTTCTTGTTGTAGTCGGGAAATACGTCTTTGAATGGTGCGGCGTTCGGTTTCTAATTTAGTTTCACCAGGGCCACGAGTCCCGATACCACCCCCCAGTCGAGACATTGCTTGACCTCTGCCGGTGAGTCTGGGCAGCATATATTCTAACTGTGCCAATTCTACCTGCAACTTACCCGCGCGGGATTGAGCGCGTTGAGCAAAGATATCTAAGATAACTTCGGTGCGGTCAACTACGCGGATACCAATTTGCGCTTCTAAGTTGCGGACTTGGGCGGGTGAGAGGGCGCGGTCAAAGACGACGAGGTTACATCCCAAGGTTTGGGCGGTGAGGGCAACTTCTTGGACTTTACCTTCACCGATGACAGTTTGGGGATGAATGCGCGATCGCTTTTGTTGTACTGTCTGTAGTACATCACCACCAGCTGTATCGACTAATCGTGACAATTCCGCCAAGGTGTCGTGGAATTGTTGGAGTGACATATTATCAGTCATGACACCCACAATTAACACGCGGTCATGATCAGCGTCTACTTCCTGGGCGATAAATTCCCGGCGAAATTCCTCTTCCAGTCCTTCCACCAAGTCGATGAAATCCTGCTGTGCCAGATCATCTAAATCCAGTGGTGGTGATATGCTCCAACTGGTAGACTGAGCATTATTTGATCCTGCGATCGCTGCACTAGGAATCAAAGTACGGGCATCTTGAGGGACTAGGTGTGCCAAATAAGCTTCTTTAACGTATCCTGTAGCCCCGCCACCGCGCCGTGTAAAGCCTGTCCCAGTGATATTGATTACCACTAAGGCATCTAAACGCTGCATTGCCATTGCGGTTAAAGCCCCTTCATTCGGCGGTTCCGTCTTGAGATGGGTAGCTAGGCAACGAATACCACTGAGACGTTCTGCACCATAACGCGGTAATTCCATCGGCGGAATTTGAGTTTGACGCGGTGTGCCTACGCCAACACGAATCACTTGTCCGCGACGGTTAACGTAGGCACATACAGGTAGATTAATTTCTGTGCTAATTGCCGCCAGACGCTGGGAGAACTCAGACGTTGTGATGCGATCGCCTGGTATGCGCTGGTGGTACAGTCGCTGTAGTTGTTTCAGCTGACTGGATTTTAAACCCTGAAGATTACCGAAAATAGTTTCTATAGGCGTTTCGACCAGTTCACTGGCCCCCCGAATCCTTCTATTGTTTATTTTACAACAGCGCTAAGACTGCCAACTCAATCTTCTGGTGGTGCATTCTCAAGTCAGTCAGCTTCCATCAATTCAAAAACTAGCTATCCTTTTAACGGGAAGGGACGATTCCGAATTAATTTTATGGTTACTGTGGCTGAAAAACTCAACGTTCACATTCAAGGTCAAGGTTTCCCCATATTAGGATTACATGGTCATCCTGGTAGTGGTGGGAGTCTGTCTGTTTTTACTAATCACTTATCAAAACGTTACCAAACTATTGCCCCTGACTTACGTGGGTACGGCAAAAGTCGCTTTCGTGGCACTTTTACAATGCAGGATCATTTAACTGACCTAGAAGCATTATTAGACCGTTTTCAAATCGAAAAATGTTTAGTGTTGGGATGGTCACTTGGTGGAATTTTAGCAATGGAGTTAGCGTTACGCCTTCCACAGCGTATCACTGGGCTGATTTTGGTGGCGACAGCAGCAAGACCCCGTGGAAATCATCCGCCGATTTCTTGGCAAGATAATTTGTATACAGGTGTTGCAGCACTCCTGAACTATATTAAACCGAGTTGGCCCTGGAATATGGAAACTTTTGGGAAGCGATCGCTGTTTCGTTACCTCATTCAACAACACACACCAACAGCTTATAGTTACATCGCCAAGGAAGCTGTTCCCGCCTATCTACAAACTTCTACATCTGCCACTCACGCCCTTAACAGCGCCCTAAGGTTAGGATATAACCGAGTCACAGACATTGAGCAAATTTACTGCCCTAGTTTAGTCCTTGCTGGCGCACAAGACCGCCACATTACAGCTGATTCCAGCTTAGAAACTGCTCGACACCTCAAGTATAGTCAGTGGAAATGTTACACAAACACGGCTCATCTTTTTCCGTGGGAAATACCTCAGCAGGTTCTCAGTGATATTGATATCTGGTTAGCAAATAACTCACAGATAATTAGTAGTCAATAGTCTAGAATCCACAGTCAAAAGTTCAAAGTCAAGAGTTGAAAGCAATCACTCATGACTAATAACTATTGACCAATGACTATTGACTATTGACTAATTGCCTAACTTACATCTGACCGCTAAAGGCAGGCTTTACTTTGCGGTCAATGCGTTCCCCCAGGTCGTCAGCAATTGTCAAATTATCGGGCTTGCAGCGCTTGACGTTAACAACTATTCCTTGCGCCCCTTCAGTTTCTAAATCTTCTACGTAGCCTTTGATGGCTACCTTAGCATCAGCAGAACTGAGAAAAGGCCCAAAGTAGTATGTGCAACGTGGATTTTGAGTGTTAATCTCCACCCACCAAGCCAAGCCAAATATATTGAAAGTATTAATTGCAGTTTCCTTCAGGTTTTGCCAAATTGTTTTCATGGTTGTCGCCAATTGTTCAAAGTGGTACTGAATCTTCAACAATAGTATTGTTATTTGTTGTTACATTTCTTTATACTCTTTTACTGATGATTTTCATAGAGGTTTTTGTAACTTATCTAGGTATAAAGTGTTTAACGAACGTTGGCGAAAAATCTCATACAGCGCCATTCCTGCCGCAACTGAGGCATTCAGGCTAGGGGTCTTACCCATCAAGGGAATTGATACCAAAACATCACATGAGCGCTGAGTTAACATACTCAAACCTTCGCCTTCCGAGCCGATTACCAAAACAATAGGGCCACGGAAGCTGACTGTGTGTAGAGGTTCACTACCTCCAGCCGCAGTACCATAAATCCAGAAACCAGCTTCTTTCAAGTCTTCTAGCGCGCGGCTGAGGTTAACTACTCTAGCTACAGGAAAATTTTCTAAAGCACCTGCCGCTACTTTTACCACTGTAGAGGTGATCCCGGATGCTCTTCTTTGGGGGATGACCAATCCTTGAGCGCCAATTGCTTCGGCTGTGCGAATAATCGCCCCTAAATTATGAGGGTCTGTGATGCTATCAGCTACGACAATTACGGGATCGGTGACAGACTTAGCTTGGGCAATTAGTTCATGTAACTCAATATATGAATAGGGAGAAATCTGGGCTGCTATCCCTTGGTGATTAGCTTGGTCGGTAATTTGGTCTAAACGTTTGGGTTCTACTTCATCAACGACTGCGCCATTTTCCTTGGCTTGAAGAATCAAATTATGAAACCGGGGATCGTAACGTAGTCGGGGAACTACCCAGATGCGGTTTAAATCACGTTGATTTTCCAAAGCACTAAGTACTGGATGACGACCATAGATAATGTCGCTATCTTCCGGTGGTTTAGGAGTAGGTGCTGAATCAGAAAATTTGCGGCGTGGACTTGGAGGACGTGAGCTGCTAGAGCTAGAATTACTCTCCCCATTTCTGTGACTACGAATAGGATTAGAAATGACTCGCTTACCCTTAATTTTTATGGGTTGTCCGCGATTCGCTTCGCCCGTAGTTTTGATTTTTCTAGGTTTGTTAGTCATAAAAGTTTGATCTATGGCGCATGGGTAGACAGTCCGATTCCTGTAGTATCTTTCCGATCACGGAGATTGAACCGTTTAATTATTCTTCTTTCTCTAGATGGATTTTCTGTAACAGTTCGGCTAGACGTGGGAAATCTGTCAGATAAAGGTAGCCTATTAAAGCTTCAAGACTAGTTGCTTGTTGATATATGTCGGGATCAACCCTTTTGGGGCGACCTGTGGCAGCATTACGGCCTCGGCGGACAATTTCTAATTCACTTGCCCTCAGGTAAGGAGTCAGCGATCGCAAATGTAGCGCCTGTGTTTCTGCTCTGACTTGTGCTACTACTAAACGATGGTAAGGATCTAATCGCTGTAATGGTAGCAGGTAAAATATTCTAACATATAGTTCATAAACTGCATCTCCTACGTAAGCCAAAGCCGCAGGAGAAATTTGCTGCAATTGTGTCTGGGAGATATTTTCAATTAATGGCGCAGTACTTGCCAAGAGTGCTTGATTCCAAGGCGAATCTGGCTTAAAGTCTTCACCTTGTTGCTCTGATAACTCTTCCTCTTGGGACTTCACAAATTCATCATTCCTTCATGGACTACTATTAAAAAGCAAAAGTAAAAAGATTTAAATACCTAACATTTTGCCAATTTAAAACGATATCCCTATTGCCTTTATACCCTACTACGTTGCAAAAGCATCTACCTTTTGGTAGATTATCTGATAATACTATCTGGATACATATATCTGAACAAGCAAATAAAGAATTATTTTTTAGTAGGTTTTTTGCTCGTAATTCTACTATCGATGAGTACTTTATCAATTCAAAGTATAAAATGCAATCTTTGGGGAAGCAGAAGGTAGGAGGCAGTGCTGATGAATTTTCTACACTACCACTAAGTATGAAAGTGATTGTTCACAACTCCCTACTTTCTACTCCCCACTTATAAATTAAGCTATGCCGAAAAATATCGGATAGCTTAATTTTTCTATGATGTCAAGCACCCTTGATATTTTCTACTGCTGCGTCAACTGTGGATTGCAGCGAAAGAAACTTCTCTAAACGAACGAGCTTGACGGTTTGAGTGACTCGTGCATTGGTGACAATTTGCAAGGTTCCTTCGGCATTTTGAGCCTGCTTGGCTAGCTGCACCAGAGCGCCCAAGCCGGAACTGTCAACAAAGTCAATTTGCGAAAGATCCAGAATAATATGCTTTGGGCCTTCATCAATTTTGCCGCCAAGTACCTTGCGAAACGTCGGCTCAGAAAAGGCATCTAACAGACCTGTGAGGCGGAATAGCTGATAGTTATCGCGGGCTTCACGAGTCCCCCTCAGGCTTACGGTTAGATTCAGTGGTTCAGCAATAATTCCCTCCTCGTCGTTAAAGTGAACGCTCAAGTATAGATGGTTTTGAGGCTGTTTGTCTACAATCTGCTGGAGTATGGGGTTCCGGGATTAAATTCAAAATTAAGAATTTTTAGTACTTGATTATGGGACATTTGGATTTAATTATGTTCCCTAGTCCCTAATCCCTAGTCTCCAGTTCCTTTTTAACTCACTTCTGTTGTAGTGGCTTGTTTTGCTGTCCGCATCTGGTGAACAAACTGGGCAAACAAGTAATCAGCATCGTGAGGGCCTGGGCTGGCTTCTGGGTGGTACTGCACTGAGAATATGGGTAGAGATTTGTGGCGTAAACCGGCAACTGTGCGATCGTTTAAGTTGAGGTGGCTAATTTCCACAACTGCCTCAGGTAAAGAATCTGGGTTGATCGCAAAGCTGTGATTTTGGCTGGTGATTTCTACCCGTTGTTGTGAACCAGCAGGCTGATTTAAACCCCGATGCCCAAATTTCAGCTTAAAGGTTTCTGCTCCCAGGGCATGACCCAAAATTTGGTGTCCCATACAAATACCAAAAATGGGTTTTTGGCTTTGGAGCAGCGCTTTGGCTGTGGTAATACCTTCTGTTACGGCCGAGGGATCGCCGGGACCGTTGGAGAGGAAAATACCATCTGGATTGTATTTGAGGATTTGTTCCGATGGTGTATCGGCAGGTACAACAATGACTCGACAACCATAACTGGCTAAACGACGTAAGATATTCCGTTTAACACCAAAGTCTAGGGCAACAACTGTCAAGGATTCCCCATTATTTACCGTAGCGTCTGGGTTGAATTCCCAAACTGGGGTTGTGGGATCTGACCATTCGTAAACATTTGAGGTGGTGACTTCCCGAACTAAATTTAAGCCTGCCATGCTGGGAGCTGCCTGTACCTGCTCCAACAATTCGGACTCATCCAAAATTTCTGTGGATATACCGCCGTTCATGGCTCCGTACATCCGAATTTTGCGGGTGAGGGCGCGGGTATCAATGCCAAAGATACCGGGGACTTGGTGCTGTTTGAGGTAGTCGGGTAAGGATTGAGTCGAGCGCCAGTTGCTCGGTTTATAACAAATATTTCTGGCGATCGCTCCCCGCACTTGGGGGCGTGCTGATTCTTCGTCTTCGGGATTAACGCCGGTATTCCCTAATTCGGGATAGGTAAACACGACAATTTGACCGCAGTAACTGGGATCGGTTAACACTTCTTGATATCCAGTCATGCCAGTGTTGAAGACGACTTCGCCAATGGTGGTTCCCGTCGCACCGAAAGACCAACCACGGTAAGGAGTTCCATCTGCCAAGACAAGGAGAGCAGGTATTGCGTCAGACAGGGGCATAAGCTATGAAAGCAAAAGGATTAGGGTTCAGGATTGGGGATTTGGTTGACAGTTGACAGTTGACATTTCCTTTTCAGCAGTCAACAGTTAACAGTGAGCAGTCCTTAGTCCCCAATTTAGTCAATACTGCGACTGTTAATTATCCCATGAGTTTGTTAATTACGTGTTCGCCAAGAAATTAATTAAAACTTAAAATCAGAATAGATGATTTAAGTCTACAGGGGAATCGGTGGCAGGAGTGGATGTGCCTTCGCTGGAACAGGTAAAATTGAGATTAATTATGCTTCAGCCCTTTTTATCTCGTGCAATCCTGATTTGTTTGTCTGGTACTATAGCCGTTTTGAGTGTTGCTTGTAGCACAGGCAAACAGAAAACAGGTATTCTTCGCAATCAGCAGTCTCTGGTGACTGAGGATTTGTCTGTACCAGCACCCGATGAACCGCAAGCAGTGCCAACTATTTCAGCCTCGACAGACTTGCCACCATCGCCAATGGAACCTAGTTCTTTTGAGATGGGTTTAGATAAGGCTACTGGTGCTTTGAGTATTAGCCAATCGGCTCAATCGCCTGATGATTGGTATTTGGTGGCGAGTCAGTTCCATGATGCGATCGCTCTCATGAAACAAGTCGAAAAGCAGAGTCCTGAGTTTGCGATCGCCCAAACTAAAATTTCTGAATACCAGCGTCAGATGAAGAACGCTGTCCGCCAAGCCAATACGATTGCTCAACCATTGCTCACAAAACCCACTCCCAAAAGGGTGGCAGTAGCTACACCCCAACCATCTACCTCACCCCAATTTGTCATTCCTGTACCGCCACCCAACAGTACACAATTGACCCCAGAACCAGCAAATTTTCCTATATCAGCAGCACTTACCTCTGAACAAGATGTTTTTGTCGCCCCAATTAAACGACGAATTGGGGGTACGCCAATTGTGACCGTGACTTTTAATGGTCAGCAGCAATTTGACATGATTGTCGATACTGGAGCCAGTGGTACTGTGATTACTCAACAGATGGCGAATGCGTTGAGAGTTGTCACTGTGGGCAAAGCCAAGGCTAACACCGCTAGCGCTAAGGCTGTAGAATTTCCCATTGGTTATGTAGATTCGATGGCAGTGGGAGGGGTGATAGTAAATAGAGTACCAGTGGCGATCGCTGGCGCAGAACTGGAAACTGGTCTTTTAGGACACGACTTTTTTGGTAATTACGATGTCACTATTAGGCGCAATGTCGTAGAGTTTCGCCGCCAATCACACTCAGAAATTAACTCCCCAGAAAGTGTACCAATTGTTCCAATTTTGCCCAAGCAGTACCAGTCTGTAGGATCTCCCTAGCTACATTCACACCTTTGGCATGGTCTAATAAGGGGACTGCACCTGCTACCTGTAGCGCTAATGAAGCATTCAAAGCTACAGCATCTTGTTGTGCTTGGGTTCCTTTACCTTGTAGTACTGCTTTGAGAATTGCTGCATTTTCTTGTACATCACCACCCCGGAGTGCGCCAATAGGAGCCGGAGTCACACCCACTTCCTGGGGATTTATAGTAGTTAACTCTAGTTCACCATTAGATAACACTGCTAAGTCAGTTAAATCACCCAACCCAGCCTCATCAAGCTTTTCTCGTCCATGTAAGACGATCGCCTTTTCCTTACCCAAATTGTCTAAAGCTTGGGCAACAGTTGTCAAAAGTTTGGGAGTAAATAACCCGACTACTTGTCCTGTCGGACGTAGAGGATTTACCAACGGCCCCAGCAAATTAAATACCGTGCGAACTCTTAAAGTCCGTCGCAACCCAGCCACCGCCTTCAGTGCAGGATGCCAACCAGGGGCAAACAAAAATGTGATCCCGACTTCTTGGAGTGCTGATTGTACCTTTTCGGGGGAAGCATTCAAGTTAACGCCCAAAGCTTCCAAAACATCAGCGCTACCCGTCAAACTCGAAGCAGAACGATTACCATGTTTGGCAACAGGTACACCATAAGCCGCCGCCACAAAAGCCACTGCTGTAGAAATATTAAAAGTTGATGACCCATCGCCACCAGTACCACAAGTATCAATTACAGTGCTGAGTGGAGATTGAGAAATATTTTCCCCACTCCCCATTTTTGATTGAGATTGTAGTACTTCAGCCATACCAGTCAACTCGTCGGCGGAAACACCTTTAAAATTGAGTGCCGTTAAGATTGCTCCTGATAACTCTGGGGGGACTGCTTCACTTAACCAACCTTGCATCAATTCAGCAGCTTGCGATCGGCTTAAAGATTCACCATCTATTAATTGTTGCAGTAGAAGATACCAACTAGTAGAAGATTCTTGGGTAGGGATTGGGGAAGTTGTCATAACTCAAGTTTGTGTACGTTGAGAGGCATGGCAGTTATCCTACCGAAAAATCGACTGTCATCAAAGGGAGGTTGAAATATTAAGTTCTAGCTGTAAATCCTGTTGATTTTTTGCCATTTTATTTAAATTATGTTTAATTTCATAATTGCTAATAAATAATTCTTTTCCCTTCGCAGCATCGCTTTGTTTATAGTTATTCATGCCATACTGCAATTCCCATTCATCAATATAAGCTAGGGGAAAATTTGCTCGAATTTCCGGCGAGTTGTCGTAGGTAATTAGCCAGCGATGAGGACATTGTTGCAATAATTTAGCGAATCTTTGGTGTTCAAAAGATGTATGTAAATCACCATCCTTACCATATAATCTAGATTTAGTAGCGCTAAAATATGGTGGGTCTAAAAATATAAATACATCATTTTGTTCACCATCCAATAGTTGACTGTAGTCTAAATTAGTAATTTTTATATCTTCTGTTAGTATATTTGCTAATTTCTCTAATCGTTCTATTGAGGAGTAAGTAAACCTTTTGAGGAAAGCTTGTTGAGAGAAACCGCCTGATTCTACAGTACCAGAGAAAGTAATTCTGTTGAGGACAAAAAATCTTACTGCTCTGTCGAAATCAGATATGTTATTGACATCAACTGTGGTTAATTCTAAAAACAGTAATTTACCATCTTGATATTTATCTTTAATTCGGTGTATTTCTTGCACTATCTGAGGTAAGTTAGATTGTGCAAATTTCCAGAAAAGGAATAATTCAGTGTTTAAATCATTAATCCAGATTTTCAGATGAGGAAACTTTTGCTTTAAGTAAATAAATACTGAACCACCCCCTACAAATGGTTCTCGAAATTCATCAAAATTTTCTGGCAGATATTCAATTATTTGCTTGATTGCTTTGGATTTACCGCCAGGATATCGGAGTGGACTTTTGATCATAATTCAAAAAAAATTAGGAGTTGCCGGATATTTCTATTTTTAGTTTACGGTTATTTTGGGCTTCCAATGCTAATTTCTTGATAATTAATTTCTGATTGTTGTTAAAAGTATTATTGTTGACTTTGATGAAAGATTCTATTTCTTCTGATGATGCTTCTGGGAAAATAATAGAGCTTGTAACATTGTTACCCGTGAGCTTTAATTTGGGAACAAATAAGACTGGTTTTTCATTAAGTATTAAAGAATCTAAGTTAGAAAATAAAATTAATTTGAATAAGCCATCTTGAATATCATGTAACTTAGGTAATGAATTTTTTGAAGTATTTTTTGACTCTTGTATGATATACACACCATTATCGACCAATATTTCATCGGGAGTCAGATAATAAATACCTCCTAAATAGTTCTCAATACTGAAAGCTGCCTTTAATCCGTCTACTAAATATTCTAACTTGTGCGAAGTAATAGCTTCTCTCTTACTAGCATTTTGACAGAAGTGTTGAATGTTAAGAAAAAGCCAATAAAAATAGCCCAAAATATGTTAGATTTTGGGCTATTTTTATTGGCTTTTTCTTAACATTCAACACTTCTGGCTAAAACGATATAAATATTCAGTAGGTTCATCCAAGAAATAGTAGAATATTGAATTATATCCCTATCCCCATTTTTGCCCTCATCTTTAATTATAGGAATGATAGTAATAATTTTAGATGAATTGTAAGTATTGTAGATTCTAGCAAAGGGATAACTTCTGGTTCTTTTAGGCGATACCCATTTTGAATAAGCGATTTCTGTTGTTGGTGACTTGATTAAGCCATAGCTACCCGCTCTATTAATATCAAATCCATCAATATTGTTTTCTTTTAAATGATCATTCAAGTAAGTTCTATAACTCAGATTTTTAATGAACCCTGTAAAATTTAGAAATGCTGACATTGCCTTTAATTTTTATGACTGTAGTAGTAAATGTTAATATTATGTTCTCATTTTCTGTTAAAAAAATCTGATAAAAGCTACCGAGGTAATGGTTATGTCCCGTTCTGTGCCTTATCAGCCTTTGTGGTTAAAGATTCTTCATGGTGTGAGTGGAATTTTAGCGATCTCCGCTATCATTACAGGTTTTTTAGTTTACAATACCTTCGATGGCAGATTTGGCAAGTTACCCATCCCTCGCATTGGGCAAAGTATAGACATTCACGGTACATTTGCAGTCTTTTTCTTCTTTGTGTTCCCGGCGTTAGCCCTCTATAGCTTTCATGCTGGAAACCGAAAGCTATTACAACAAGATTCTTTACAAAATTTAACTCAGGTGGGTAGATCGATTTGGTGGGTGAGCTTACAAAGAATTGCGAATACACTCATGCTAATTGCTGGGGTTTTAGCTGTGTTGTCTGGCAGAATGATGAAAGAAGAGTGGCTGCCCACAGGACAATTAAATCATAGCTGGTACTACCTACATCTGATTGGTTGGGTGGTGATAGTTTTCTGTTTAGCAGTTCATATTTTGATGTCTATTAAAGTGGGTGGTGTGCCATTATTACTTTCCATATTTTCATGGCAAATTCGCCCAGAAGATAGTCCCACAAAATGGTCTACTCGTTTGCAGAATTGGTTAAGTAATTTATCAGCTAATTTGGCTGGAGGAATGAATGATTTCATGCAGAATAATTTCCCTCTCAGAGTAATTGAGATAAGTGTGCTAGTGGGAATTTTTGCAGCCCTAGTTTTACCTTTATTCTTCTCTGGTGAGTAGTGAGTACTTAATAGGGATATGAAGAAATATTAAAAATAGTATACGTCTAGAAAAGCGATGCTCTACGACCGACTGTCGGTAATCGCTGTATAGTATTTAAAAACCGATTGGTGAGATAAACGCTACAGTTGCATTAGTCCGTTAGTGTATGAGTTCAGTCATGGTTACTACTGATATGACCGTCCCCTTGTGGGGTCTGGCAATTTTTATTATCTGGACAATTGCTGTTGTTGTATTTCTGCTAGCAGTTAGGATTCGGCATTTATCTACTGGCGGTTCTCCAAAAGATTTTGGAACACCAAATGAGGAAAGTTTGCTTTGGCGACTATTTCGAGTGCAGTCCAACTTAGTAGAAAACCTACCTTTGTATATAGGAGTTGTGTTTCTTCTAACAGTTCGAGGCTTATCGGGAACAGTGGTAGATTCACTAGTTGTCGTATACATCCTATTTCGACTTGTGCATTCATTAATTCATATAGCCGGACTAAATCCAGTATTTCGGCTCTCAAGTCTAGTGATTCAGTTAGTCTGCTTGGTTACTTTGATTGTCTTAGCAGTTTTCTAACAGAGAAAATCAATTTTCATAAGGAGGTTGACTACTAAATTTTGAATTTTGAATTTTGAATTGATTCCCCCTGCCTTTTCTACCTTGATGAGCGAAAGATGACACGACCAGGAATTTCTTCTTGGTTAATGCGTGCATAGACTCGCAAACAAGTTAAAACTTCCCCTGGAATACCGCCGCAGTCTAATTGCAAGTCATCTTTAGAAAAAGCACAAATATCAGCATAAATTCCTGTTAATTGGCGAATCCGTACCTCATAACCTGCATTGGTCGCTCTATCGGCTACTTTTTTTAGTGCGCGTCTTGATTCTTGTTGCAGCTTCCCCCACCAAGAATAACGCTCAGATGGGGGTACAAATACCAAAGAATTGATGGCTTCATCCATGTCAATCCAAGCGCGTAAAGTTAATAAGGGTTCGGCAATTTCTTCGGCTTTTTTTGTACGCTGGAAGCGGTCTATTAATGTATCAATGTATTGGTGTTGTTGCTCTGGTTGGAAATGTAAGGGAATAACATCGAAGCTGAAAACACTTTTTAAGGCGTGATGTAAATCTGGTTCTATTTCTATAAATTTGCTCCATAAAAGTAAGAAACTAGCTAATAAATGTAGTTCTTCAGAAGCATTATTTTGGATAATATTGTTATGAAAAAAGGCTTTTTGTGATAGGCATAAGCCTTGAGCATTGACACTACCAATCAGTCCGGGGTAGATAATTTCATTGCGAATAAAAGGCAGGTGATAAACATATTCATTATTTTCTACTGCACCCATTTCTTGAGCAAAATCTAAAGCCCGTTGTCGCCAAAATTGAGCCAAATCTTCGGGAACTCGTAATAATTTGCGGTGCATTTCGTTCCATAAATCGGCATCTGTATGACTTTGTAACAGAGAATCTCCCAGATATAAACTGAGTTCTGAGTCAGAATCGAAAGCCTCTCGCAGATAATTTAGCTTTAACTCATCTGGATGCTGGATGATGGCTACGGTCTGTTGTTCTGGCTGTAGGAGATTTTGCAGTTCTTGCAGCACCTCATCGCATACTTTTGCGCCTGGGTCTTGCGGTAATTCTGCTTGGGCTTTTTTGAGGGAAGCCTCTAGCCCATACAGACCATATCGCAATAACCGCGCTAATTCCGAGTTTTTTGTTGCTAGTAACTGATATAGGTGCTGCATTAGTAATTCCTTTTCTTATCTCACACAGAGGCGCAGAGAAAGATTGTGCATAACTCTCCGCGTACCTTTGCGCTTACCTCAGCGCCCCTCTGCGTTTAATGTATTCCACAGAAAGGGTCGCGTTCCTTATCAACCTCATTCGGTTGCAAATCTAATTCAGCACAGTAAACACATCCTTCCTGTTGGAGACATTCTGCATTTGTGGATGTCCAGTAAGGTACATCACCAGCGTGGATGCGTAAAATCCCTTTGTTATCAAGAGTCACACGATATTGACAAGGATAATCTGTGCTGACATCTGGTTTGCGGAGTGCGCCAATACGTATCCATTTTTTGGTGTTGGTTTCGGTGTCGGTTTGGTAAACATAAAAGGTGTGTTGTCCATTTTGGGGGAAGGGGGGAAGGGGTTTGCTAATTAAGCCTGCGCCTGGTTGCTGTGAACCATCCCGCAGGTAATGGAAGGTTTGCAGAGTTTTGTGGTTATTTCTGTCTACTTCAAAAACCAAATGATAGGCATCTGGTTGATCTACGGTGGCAGATTCGATTACATTGACGGCAATATCACCATCATTTAAGTCTTTGTCTGGGCGTTCAACGGCGATGTTCCATTTCAAGTTACCGTCAGTAAACAAGGTTGATGCTTCAGATGCTGCTGATATGGCTGAATTGACATCAATACCTGGAACATCAATTAAATAGTGAGGGTTTCCTTGACACAGCAAGACGTTAAATTGTAGGGTTTGGTCTATCTCAAACTGGACTTTAATTTTTCTGAGAAATTCCCCTTCGTCCATTGCCAATTTTTCCATGAGGGTTTTGCCATCGAAGCTACCCCACAGGCGTAAGTCTCCGTCTTCGTAGTCTTGGCGGTAAATGATATTGGTTAACTGTATCCCTTGCCATTCGGTGCGGACTTTGGCGACGTTTTCCCCTGGTGTGAGTTGGTATAGTTCCTGTCCAGCCTTGAATACTGTTAATAGGTCGTTGCTTTGGGTTTTGCGTTTGAAGTTACAGGGAAGGTAATAAAAGAGGTTTTTGACATCTATTTCTAGTTGGTTAGCACCTTTACGTAGCAGTCCTTTGGATTCTTCTGGGTCGAATCTTAGTCTCCGCAGTTTCTCGGCGTAGCAAGCGCCGGCGGAGGTGGCTAGTTTGGTATATTCCAAGACAAAGGTGATGCGTTCGGGATTCCAGACAAAATGGGGAGAGTTGCTAAATTCTTGGTAGATGTGGCGCTGTACTAGGTCGAGATTGCAAGTTTTACCGGAGAGAATTAACCAATCAACTTTATGGGTGTTCCAAGGATCTATATTGTTATCTTCGGAACGTAACCGACTTTCCATCAAGCCTTTAGCTATCCCAATCGCCTCTTTAATGGCTGAGGCGGCGGCGCGTTCAAATTGCTGGCTGTCTAAGGTAACGCTGAGGGTGTCTAATTCTTTGACTTGGAATTTGATGGCGCTTTGAGTCAGCAGTTCGGCAATTTGTTGTTCAGCAAGGGTGAAGGTTAAGGGAGAACCATCGTTTGGTGGTTTTTGTCCGAGTTTAAGTTTAGCTGCTTCTGCATGATCCCATAAAGTATAGAAGGTTTGCAGGCGTTGGGGTGCTTGTTGCCAACGAGTGGGGATGACTTTCTCGGCTGTATCTAAGGCATCTTTATAAGCAGCATCACCTTCAGGATTTTCTTTATCTAAACATTTCAACAAACTACCGCTTTTGAATTTTCCTTTTTCTAAAAAGCGTTCGTTTAATTCCGCACTAATTAAATCTTCTAGTTTGTCACTTTCGATATTACCAACTGTGACTGCTGTGAGTAAAGTATCAGCGATCGCTACTTTCAATAACCTATACACGCGTAGGGTAATTAATTCGCCACCCAGTTGTAAATGTCCAGAGGAACCCAACAGTTTCGGGGTGAGTTTATAATAACGTCCGCCTAATCCTCTATCTTCATTACTACTAAAAAATGGGGTTTTATCTTCTAAGGTAAGTTCAATTAAAGCTAAGTCTGTTGTTCCGCCACCAATATCTAAAACGAGGACATTTTGTGACCATTTATTTTTTTCTTGGCGACAACGAGTTTTAAATGACTCAATGCCAATATTGAGATTACCACCAAACTCGCGCCATAAAAAGAAGATAGCTACGGATACCGCTTCATCGTAGGCGGTTTGTACGTCATCTATTCCTAATTGTTCAACTAATTCTTTGACTTCTTTCCGCACTACTGGCGGTGCAACTGTGGGGTATGTGACAACTGCCGTGAGGAATTCTCCGTCAGAAAATCTGCGTCTGGCGCGTTGGCGATAATCTTCAGTTAAATCAATTAAATGTGACCAAGCAGCTTGTACAAGTTGATTAACATTAATTGTTTCTTCTTCGCCATCTAAAATCACTGAGAAATCACGCTTTTGTCCAAAATAACGTTTTGGTGAATGGTGAAATCTGCTGATAATTTCTTTGAGAGAACTGCTAGTTCCTTGAGCGATCGCCTTTTTTCGATTGTCTCTTGCTTCCCTACCCATGCGAATTTTCACATCTGCCAAACTGAAGATTTCTAACTCACTGGGTATTTCTGTATCGCGGCGGTCAATATCTAGGACTACGGGAATAAGATTTTGTGATTCTAAGGTAGGAACACGAAAAACTTCATGGTAGATATTATATAATTTTCTGCTGATGGCGTGACGAAATCTATCACTATTACCTAAACATAATTCTACTTGCCTAATCGCTTCTAAAAACCTGTCTTTATTATCAGTTTGAAAAACTTCGCTTAATTGGATTGGATCAACTTCTAAGTTTTTACTAATATCTGTTAGAAACTTTTCCCATTCACTTGCACTCACTTCTGGTAGAGCAATAGTAGCCGGAGAACTCAACCATTGAGACAGGCGATCGCGTAATCTTAATTCTTGTTCTCTCGGTAAAACTTCGGCAATTGGCACTTCAATTGGGTCGAAAAGTGTCACAGTAGAATTAGATGTACCAAAATCTAAAGCGAACCATCCGGGAAACCGTTTGCGTTGCTTAATATCCGGTTGTTGTTCATGATAATTACGGATTTGTTGGGGATTATCTGGTTGTGTTGTTGGTTTCATAGGTAGTGACCACAGATGACAATAAGCTGCTATTTTTTTGCGTGCAGATAGCAGAGGATTTCCTGATAAATCGGAATCGAAATATTCAACAATTACTTGTAAATTACAGTTAATAGCTTGTGTTAAAGTTTGCTCTAGTTTACAAGGATATTGTTCTAATTGCCCAATTTGAGAAATTTTTGGTGTGGCAGAATCAAATTGTCTATAAGATTTTTCTATTTTTAATGCCAATTCACTTGATGCGCCTTTAACAGTGCAGGTTATGCGGGAAATATGGGGGACGTTGTTCCCAGTACCAATTAATTGAATCGTGGGAAGTTCCAGATATTTTTTTTCGTTAACCCGCATCTGAAAGCGTGGTGCAAGCTGAATTTTTACAGGCATTTTCTCGGTTCCCTATGCAGTCGTAATTAGTGGTGGCTACTAATTACTCATTACTAAGAATTGACTGCTAAATCGGCAATTTCCGAGAGATTTTGCAACCAAGTGGGAACTGCACCTGGAGATTGGGTATCACCAGCAGCAATAAATCTCAGCAAGCCATCTTTTTTAGAGATATTTTGCAACGTAGGAATAATTTGATCTAAAATTCCTTCTAATTCAGCATTGACTCTTTGATTAACTTCGCTAACATATTGCACCAAATGTAAGCTGGCACTAGCAGTAATTTCATCCCGTAGTCTTAGCACAAACATTTGATGGTTACTAGACTTAGATATAGTTTGTGATTTTTCGGGCGACCAATCAAAGATTTGACCAATATTGTGTTTTTCATCCTGACGCGCCAGAGGAAACATGATATCTGGGGTGAGGAATTTTTCTTGATGATTAATTTCCGATATGATTGCTGCTTGCCATTGAATAGGGTCGCTACCTAACAATAATTGGTAAAATAAATCAGCTTCTTCTCCACCAAATTTGCTCTCAATATCTTGTTCTATTTCTGGGTTGAGTAGCGCTTGCAAACGCTCTCTTTCTGGGGCGATTTGTTGGGATAATTTACTCAGTAAGTCTACCACCGCTTGACGGATGCGATCACGGGCAAATTCTTCTAGTTCTTTAACTGTCTTTTCAAAGGCTGGATAAAAGTCATCACTCTTGGTAGGGATACTGGTATTAGTTCTATTTCCCCTATCAAATAGCTTACCTGCTGCACCTTTTGATTCTGTAATGGTGATTGTGCCATTACTGGCTTTGTTAAATAACAAAGTCCAATGATTCCAACTCAAGATTCTAAAAGTCAATTCATCTTTCACCACATCGCTGACCACAATTCCCCGACGGTCTTTGAGTGGTTCTTTACCTAAATCTTTCTGGAAGTTGCGGTAAGTTTTATCTAAATTCTCCAGCGCATTCCGCAAATCAATTAAAGCGGGACTGTCACCTGTGGGTATGCCTTGTTCGTGAATTTCGGCGATGATATTTTTGAGATTATCCTGTTGTTGCCGTAAATTTTCGGCGGCGCGGCTAGTATCTGCATACAGTTGCTTAAGTCCGTGAGTGGCGACGTGATTTTGCATCAATTCCCGCAGCTTGGCGATACCCCCGTCTTGAGCAAAGTAACCTAACTTGCGACTTAAATGACTGCGTGGATCTGATTCTAACAGGCGATCGCTCAAATATCCCCACTTTTGCTGCAACTGTTTCGGCCTCTCCAAGTAATTGGGATAGTCCAAGTTAGCTAAAAATTCCGGCGAACCAGCTTTCACACTGCTGGAACGTTTAGCTAGTTCCGCCAGTCCCAACAATGGCGATAACAACACAATGCGGTCTTTGTTGGTGGTGAATGCACTCGCACCGTCGATGGTGGTTTGCAAAACTCTCAGTTTTTGTAAAACCTTGTCAGCTGTTAAATTTGGCGTTTGACTCTCGTCAATTAATTGGTCAAGTTGTCTTTCGCCGCCTTCACTTTCCAACGGTAACTGGTCAAACCGTCCCACCCCCACTAGAATCAAATCTTTGAGGTCTTGTCCTGGGCGTTGCTGCTGCATCATCGTGAAAATTTTATTCGCGCGATCGCTCCCCGGCGATTTACCATTGAGCAGTACCAGAATCGTTTGTACTTCTGCTAATTCCCGCAATGATAAGAACGTATCTCTAGCACCAGAATTAGCCGCACCCAATCCCGGAAAATCCAAGATAATAAATTCGGAAGCGTCCGTAATATCCCAAATTTCCCTAGAGATTTTCACTTCGATATCAACGCGGCGAATTAAGGGAAAACTATTCTGTAATAATTTTGTAGGTAAATTTTGCGGTGGACTTGGTAGACGGATATGGGCTGGCGGTAAATCTCCAAAGCCCAGGGTTTGGATAGCCAAAGGCTGTTCCGCCAATTGCAAACCTTCACGGGCGGCTGTAGGATCAATTTCGTAACGTCCGCCACAGAGTGCTTCCCCATAGGAACTATAGGCGCGGATAAACAGCACCAACTCCCGCAAAATATAACGCAATTCTAAATTATTACTACTATTCCAAGTCGCTTCGCACCAGCCGAGAATTTCTTTCCCAGAATTGAGTTTTGCCGGTTGTATCGCTGGAAGTCCGGCTGCTATTGTCCGACGGTTGGCTTCTCCTAACATGAAGCGTAAGCACTCATTTACCCCCTCTCGTGTCAGATACTCTACGGTGAAGTTACCAACTTGAGTAGTAGTAAAGCCAGGATGGGGAATAAGATGAATTGCTGTGACATTACCTGTAGTGGGATTTTCGCTAATGGGTAAAGCATCTGCATAGCCGATGAGGCTACCCAACAGAAGAGTTTTACCACTACTAAATTCTCCCATCACGCCAATTTTTACGGGCGAAGTAGCCAATTCTACCGTTTTTTGGGCAGCTTCCCGCAGACGTAAAAGGCAATCATCCAGACTAGCCGGAACCCAATCTTCAAGTTGGGAGGGAGATTGAGGAACAAAATCTAATTTTTGAAGAATAAGTTCGCCGTACTCTTTCAAACGTCCCAGATTTTCTGGCTCCATAGAGTAGCCTTCCGCTAAGATAAATTTCTGTGAGTTTTATAACACAAAAAAAATCTTTTCATTCCCCTATCTGCCATCTTGTTGATGATTAGGTATGATGTTGTTGAATATTAGGATGGAATTAAACGCAGATGAACGCGGATAGAAATAATTTCTATTGCAACATTTTAATCGTGTCACGCCACTACACATACTGAGATTTTTCAGCGCAAGCGCAGGCTACACCAACAAAAATCAAATCGGATTCCTATAGATTGGATGTATGAGCCACTTTTATATTTTCCGAAAAGTATAGGTACAATAGTTAGATAGTTTAGTGAAATAGTCGGTTATTTTGATGATAGAAATACAAGTGGTACTGTAGAAGGAATTAATAAGAAACTCAAGTTAACTAAAAGGCTTGGATATGGCTTTCGTAACTTTAGCAATTTTAAATTACGCAGTTTATTAAACTGGCAGTTTACTATTAATTATCTTTAAAAGTAACCGAATAATCCAAAATATTTGCTTAAAAAAAATAGGGAATACACTCAAATGTTAAAAGTAGTATTTTTGTCAGGCTTGACATGACTTAATTATTAAGATGTCTATTTGGCAAATTATACACTCTGTAGAAAATCTAGCCTTACTGTTGGCTTAATCAAACTTATCTGGACTTTGATTAAACTGCTACTTTTGCTTTGGCTTCTTTGTTGCCATACTTACGTTTTAAAGCTCCCAATCCGGCTGTACCTACACCAAGACCAAGCATGGTGATTGGTTCGGGAACGGGTTCACCAGGTTTACCGGCTAGTACATAACTACCTTCGCCAGTTTGGAATCTAGCAGCAAAGAATTGTAGGAAAGCTTTATCGTCAGTAAAGTTTCCATTTACTGTCAGGTTCATGACATCGGTTTGACCTGAAAGCAAACCTCCGCCCCCACCACCAGCACAGTTATTACCAGCAATGAAACACACATCGATATCAACTTGGTTAAAAGAAGGGATCGTTGGATTTGGGTTTAGTCTAGCTTCGCCAAAAGCATCTGTATCAGTATTAGAACCATCGCTGAAGTCGATACTTGTGGCTTCGGGATTTACTCCAAATGCATATGAGGTCAGACGTGCATTTATGTCATTTGGAGTCGTTGGAGTTGTGTTTGTAAGGCTAATCTGCAACGTTAGGGCATTATTAGTAAAGTTAACAATTGTCCAGGTTGATGTAGCACTTAACGGCTGTGTGAGAGTATTTGGAGGATAGGTTCCTGTTGCTAAATACCAATCGATCTCAAAAGTTTTACCGATGTCATTAGCTTTAGAAATTTCCGCTTGATACAGAGTCTGTCCAGAAGGATTACCACCTGCCCCAGGTGCTGTGGTTATGCTAATAGCTTGAGCCGGAGCAAAAGCAGAGGCTGTAACTGCAACGCTCGCTCCTATTAATAAAGCAGAAAAAACCGAGGTATACTTCATCATTTACTAGAAACTGAAAAGACAGTGTATTAAAAATATAGGGTGTAATTTTCAGTAAATCAATAGGTATACACTGTAACTTCATCAAGTATTTATCAAAATTAAATATTTAATTATCTTAAAATTTATTGATTTTTTACACATTCTTTTTTTCTCAAAACTATTGGGTATGAGTAAGAATAAAGGCTGAATTTTTACAAGCTTTGTAACATCACAATGCTGTTAATAGCAGCATATATAAATCTGATTTAATTGAAAAAAATCTCAGTATGTGTAGAGTGAGCATTGCTCACCCTACGTATATTTCAAAAATCAAATATGAATCCTATCGTTCTTTTATTACTGTTATTGGTTAGCCTGCTGAAATCAAATAACCGATATACTTATAAACTACTTTTTAACTGTTACTAACCACACCCAATATATTTAAAGGCAAAATCTTGAGATAATCTAAAGCTTGCTCTATCACTGACGCATCTGTTTTGTTGATCCTGACTACCATCAAAACCCCATCTGTATGAGGTGATATCACACTAACATCAGATAGTCCAAAGAAGTGGGGAGCATCGTAAATTACAAAGTCATAATTATTTTCAAAATCTACCATTAATTGCTTCATTTTTTCCGAAGCAAGTAATTTGATTGGGTCTTCAGGTGCGGGGCCAGCAGTGATGATAGATAGTTGCTCCATAGAAGGTAGCTGATGAATGACTTCACTTACTGGTAAATTTGTAGATAATAAACTACTCAATCCCCATAGGTTCTTTAAGTTTGCTAAGTTGTGAATCATCGGGTTCCGGAGGTTAGCATCTACCAATAGTACTCGCAGCCCCATTGCTGTGGCTGTTTGAGCTAGATAAAAAGCGACGATGGATTTTCCATCACCAGCCATAACCGAACTAACAACTAAAGAACGTACTTGAGAATTAGATTTGATTTGTTGAATATTTGTATAAAGAAATCTTAAAGCATCTAAGAATTCAGTTGAATAACTACTATACTCTTGAGCAATTGAAACATTAGAATCTTGACTACCTTCTAGTAAGGAATTAAATACTTTAATTGGAAAGAATTGAGATTTGGAAGTACTAGACTGAAGAGATTTGACTTCATTGTCAAAAGGAACATTCCCTAACAAGGGTATATTTACTTTCTCTTTAAGCTTTAGCACACTATGGTAAGTATTGTCAGTCTTTTCTAGTAATAAAGCGATACCAAGACCTATTGCTATACTTACAAACAAGCCTATAATTAAATTGCGTAATCTACTAGAAGCTGTAACCAGCTTTGGCTGAGTAGGTGGTTGGATTAACTGCCAACCTAATTCTGTTTGAGATATCTGAATTTGTAAATTTTCGCGTGTTGATAAAAAACGATTTAAGCTTTCATTGGCAAACTGTAATCTGCGTTGTATTTCTGTATATTGTCGCGCCAAAATTGGCACTTGCTTGCGTTGTTGTTCAAGCTGCTGTGATATTTTAGCGATTTCTTGGCTTTGTACTTCTAGGGCTTGGAGTTGAGTTTTCAATTCTGCTGTTCTGACATCCAGAAAACGCTGTTTCTCCCGTTGCAATACTGGCAGGAGACTAGCTCGTTTTTCTTTCAATGTTTGCAGCCTGGGGTTTTCGTTCTCTAAAAGTGTTGAATCTGTAGCAATTTGAGTATCTAATTGCGTTATCTGATTCAAAAGTTGCTGATATAAAGAAGCGCTATTGAGTATAGTTGTTTTTCCATCTTCTGTCTGGAGAAGATTTAATTGATTACGAATTTGTGTTAACTGTAAATTAAGATTTTGTTGTGTTCCAGCTAGAGAACCTGCTTGTCCATCAAGGGAATCTCCTTGCTTTTCTGGATTGTTAAAATTGTATCTCTGTCGAAAAAATTGCAGTTCTTGTTGGATTTGATCAACTCGCTTTTGGATGGATGGCAACTGTTGATCAATAAATTGAATCCCTTGCCTTAACTTAGTTTGCCGTCTTTCTTGGCTATATTCTAAATAATCTTTGACAAGCAGATCTAATACTGTTTTAATCTGATTTGGATCATTGCCTCGATAGCGTGTTTCTATGATTTTAGTTTCTCCTACCCGATTAATAGTTAGGGATTTGAGTAGTGATGGATAAGTAATCTCTGGATAGGATGTCCTTAACTCCTGAAGTGTGTTTCTCATCACTTCAGGGCTTTTTAGAACTATAATTTGGCTGTCGTAATCTAGTGTTGAGTTTCTTGAATTCGTATCTTTAACAATATTTACTACCTCGCTATCATCATTAACTGGTTCCACTAATACAAAAAAGTTGCTTTCATATTCTATTGGCTGCTTACTTAGCATCACATTGGCAAACACCGCTACCATAACGGTGGCAGATACACCTATGATGACTAGCGATCGCCGCCTGACTACGTTAAGCCAATCTTGTATACTGAAATTATCTTCTTGTTCTTCGCTCCACGGAACAGGAATTGGTTGTGGTTGAGCAAATAAAGGTTTAGAGTTGCCGTTATTTTCAGTATTTAAGGTTTGGTAAGATTGTTTATTCATAAATTTTAACTATTAGTCATGAAGGTTATTTTACAGAATGTTTAAAAAAATGTAACTTAATATACATTTTGTTGAAAAAATATTTTCATACCTAATAAATTGCTTTTAATACACAGATCGTAATTTACATAGTGCTTCTGTAGTGTAAAGATTTCACTATTCTAGTTATAGATTATCTATAGGCTAGATTACTTAGGCACTACTTACGTATAATTTACTCGGTTACTGGTAAATAAGTAACAATTAGAACTAGAGTAAATTTATTACTGTAGTTGTTGTCTCAATGACTTTTAATAATGAGATTAGTTATTGTTGCATGAATCATTAAGGATGTATGAACACAACTTGGAAACCATAGCAATCGAATTTGCTGGCTTTTTGGCAGAATTAGTATCTGTAGAGTAGAAAATGCTCACTGCATGATGGTTTTGCTGGGAAATTCTCACTCTACGAGTATTTTAACAATTAAGTATAAGTCTGATTTATTAAGTATAAAATGCTCGCCCTACATAAAATTTAATACAAAATAAACTGTGCCTTATATGAAGAAACATCTAAAAAACGTTTTAGAAAAATGAATTTTTTATGAAGGATACTAGTCATCTTTAAAACATGGTATCGTATATTTCGTGATTACACTTAGTCAGTAAAAATATTAGGAGATAAATATTTGAAAAAAAATTATCAAGTAAGAATAACAGTTTTATATAAGTAACACACACATAAAGTGTTTAGTCCTATTCACTCACTGTGAAGCTTCTAGCGTTCTCAAGCGATCGCAATACACAAGCAATTATTGCTTTATAAATTACTTCATTAGAGAAATAGACTAGTTACACTGAACAGTAAAGACAAGCTCTTAGGAATACTAATTATTAATAGTGCTTTTTTATTTCTCCTTTGTGTTCCCATATCTTAAAAAGAAGCACTTCCTAAGATTATTAATGGATAATTATTAGCCAGAGAAATTACCTAGCTCCACTGAACAATATAAGTAGATGAGGTGATTTCCTAAAAGCATATAATTAATCTAATATAAACCTGAAGAAACAAAAGTTAATAAAATTTGTTGATCCAGGCTAGCTTCATATCTATAAAATTAATGGCTTGAGCAGTTCGGTAGTGTCATCAACAAAATTTCTACATTCTCAACTAGGACACAGCCGATGAGACTTAACGAATGGATTAATAATAAATTTGTGCAATCCATTTCTACTCCAAGAGAAGCTGAAAATCAGCCTCGCCTGAAAACTCAAAAAGCCATCAAATTGTCCGTACTCACTCAGTTTTTTCCACCAGATTATGCTCCTACAGGGCAGTTAATTGAAGAACTAGTGAAACAGTTAGGACAGCAAGGAGTGGATATTGAGGTATTTACTAGCCAACCTGGTTATGCGTTTCAATCTCAGACAGCCCCAGCAGTTGAATGGGCAGACAGAGTTAGAATTCAGCGATCGCGTACTGCTCAACTTTGGCCAGGTAGGATTCGTGGTAAAGCTGTTAATGGTGTCCTATATACTTTACGGGCTTTACTGTATATGCTGAGGGCATGGCGGCGTAACAATGTATTATTAGTTACTACAGCTCCACCATTTTTACCAGTCATTGGGTATTTGGCTTATTTGCTGTTTCGATTACCCTATGTCTGCATACTCTACGACCTATATCCAGATATTGCGATCGCGCTAGGGGTAGTGTCTAGGCATAGTTGGCTGGCACGGATGTGGAATGCAATTAACAGACAGGTTTGGCTAAAAGCTAAGGGGATTGTGGTACTTAGCCCGGCGATGAAGCAAAAGATAGTAGCACATTGTCCCGAAGTAGCTGATAAAGTTTCGGTAATACATAGCTGGGCTAACCCGGATGCGATCGTGCCGATTCCCAAAGAAGAAAATTGGTTTGCCCACGAGTACAATTTAGTTAACAAATTCACCGTGTTGTATTCTGGCAATATGGGTCGTTGCCATGATATTGACACCATGTTAGAAGCCGCAAAGCAACTACAAGATGAGCCAATTCAGTTTGTCTGCATTGGTGGTGGTGCCAAACGTGAGGAATTAATTAGAGATGTGAATCGCTTAGGGTTGAACAATTTTACCTTTCTACCTTATCAAGATAAGCAAGTACTGCCCCATTCCTTAACGGCTTGTGATTTATCACTAGTGAGTGTGGATGCAATTACAGAGGGTTTAGTTGTGCCTAGCAAACTCTACTCAGCTTTAGCTTCTGGACGACCGATTGCTGTAGTCTGTTCTCAGTCGTCATATCTGAGAGAAATTATAGCTGAAGCTGACTGTGGCAGCGCATTCGATAATGGTGACGGTCAAGGTTTAGCACAATTTATTCGCTTTCTCAGCCGTGACCCCCAAATAGGTGAACGGATGGGCAAAGCTGGTCGTCAGTATATGCGATCGCACTTCACCCCCAAAGTTATATCTCAACAATACTTACGTGTTTTGCAACAGGCAGTATTGTTTGATGAGGTAATGACAGTACCACAAAGCAATGTAAAGTAAGCATATTGGAGTTATTAAAATTTAGTAATTTCCAATAATTCGGAATAACAAGAGCGCAAAATGTTCAACTACATGGTATAAAACTATCATGAGACTAATCTAAGATTAAGAACAAATTGAAATTAAATTTATTTCAATATAAACAAGTTCTTTATCTCAGGAAAAATAACTTTCTCAAATTACAATAGTTGTGAAATAATCAAGCAACAAATGTAACAGGAAGAAAGAAACTCATCATTGTAATTGAATATTTTGGTAGTTCTTATTTAGGAGTTGGTCTTCGATGGTCTATATGATCTCAGTCCCTCCAACGTAGCCTTCCTGGCTCATTGTTTTTATGTATACAGGAGGTGGAATTGCAGAGAAGGTGTGACCAAAATCGGAAACGTTCTAAACGACGGGCTATCTACTGCCCGATTCATGGATGCTATCTTGATAGCGTTAGCCAGAAATATAAAATATTTGCTGACCAAGCAGGTCAATTACAGCAACGAGGCATGAGCCGGCGAAATGCTTTAATGCTAGTAGCAAATCAAACGACAGTTTCTATAGAAGGGGAATGGTTAGAAGCTTTTTGGTGTGAAGAATGTCAACAGACAAAATGGTATTACGTTCGTAAGTCTGGCGATCGTAGCTATGATATTTCTCTAGCACCGCAAGAACTATGGCAGCAAGTAACAGGAGTGGTTAATTCTCAGGGCAATCCTTCCGTTAGTGAGTTCACGCGGAGGAGTTCCAGAGATGTAAATTATCAAGGTCTGAGTGGTTTCCAATCTGTGAATTAAGGTATTAATCTTCAATCAATAACTTATGAGTAGTAGTACAAATATTAGCTCCAAACAAGAGTTGGTGATTGAAGCGGGGCGCACCGAACAGCAGTATTGGAAAGATATATGGCGCTATAGAGAATTATTCTATTTTCTGGCTTGGCGTGACATTTTAGTAAGGTATAAACAAACTGCGATTGGGATTGCTTGGGCATTAATTCGACCATTTCTGACGATGGTAGTGTTTTCCGTCGTCTTTGGACAGTTAGCAAAGTTACCTTCCCAAGGTGCGCCTTATCCAATTTTAGTATTCTCAGCAATGTTACCGTGGCAATTCTTCTCTAATTCTCTTTCAGAGTGCAGCAATAGTTTGATAGGTAACGCCAATTTAATCTCAAAAGTTTACTTTCCCCGTCTGATAGTACCGACTAGTGCCGTGGTAGTTAGCTTTGTAGACTTCATGATTTCGGGAATAATTTTACTAGGATTAATGGCTTGGTACAACTTTGTTCCTACTTGGCGCATTGTGACATTACCATTTTTTATTGCTATTGCCTTTGCTGCATCAATGGGTGCAGGATTATGGTTAGCTTCCTTGAATGTTAAATATCGAGACTTTCGCTATATTGTCCCCTTTATTGTGCAGTTTGGTTTATACATATCCCCAGTGGGATTTAGTAGCACCATAGTCCCAGACCAGTGGCGATTTGTGTACTCATTAAACCCAATTGTTGGTGTAATTGATGGTTTTCGCTGGGCAATTTTAGGTGGGGAATCGAACTTATATCTACCAGGCTTTTTCCTATCTTTGGCACTAGTATTTCTACTATTAATTAGTGGAATTTGGTACTTCCGGAAAATGGAGCGAACATTTGCAGATGTGATCTAGTCTTAGCTATCTGAAATTATCGGTAATCACATAGAATAAAGTAGATCATCCTGGGAAAGAAAGACTGCCATGTACCAAACTAACCCACCACTTCCCCCCAGTGAAGTCCTACCCACAATGTATGATCTTCCCAGCGAAGACCCAGAGGAGCCTGGTTTGCCCGATGAATTTCACAATTTCCAACCCCAACTATTGCGAGAAACCTGCCAACCAGCAAATTACCCTAGTGGGGAAATGTTCATTGGTACAGACTTAAACTTGTACTATGATGCTCGCAATCGATTGTGGCATAAAAGACCAGATTGGTTCTTAGTATTAGGGGTATCTCGCGCTCAACAGCAACAAGAAATGCGCCTCAGCTACGTTGTTTGGCAAGAAGCGATCGCACCATTTTTAGTGGTAGAATTACTCTCCCCCGGTACAGAGGCAGAAGATTTAGGACAGACGTTAAGGGATGCCAACAAGCCGCCGACAAAATGGCAAGTGTATGAACAGAATTTACGCATTCCTTACTACGTTGTGTTTGACCGCTATCACAATTTGTTGCGAGTGTTTCAATTAACAGGAACGCGATATCAAGCAGTAGCACTTGCCGAGCCGAAATTCTGGTTTGAGGAATTAGAGTTAGGTTTAGGCGTTTGGCAGGGAAGCTATCAACAAACAGAAGGTTTATGGCTGCGTTGGTATGATGTTACAGGTAATTGGATTCCCACTTTGGAGGAACGAGCCGAACAAGAATACCAAAGGGCTGAACAAGAAAGGCAAAGGGCTGAACGATTGGCTCAAAGATTGCGATCGCTCGGTGTAGATCCAGATACTTTAGAGTAATTTTAGGATGGGCGATCGCACTAGTAAGTTTTGTGATGGATGCGAGCCTTTACATTATTTCTATTTATTAAAAAATGAATTTGATAACTGATAACTAAAAACCAATGTCAGACACTATAATTCGAGTAGAAAACCTTGATAAAAAATATATTATTGGACACCAACAACAGGAGAAATACTCTACTATCAGAGATGTGATAGCGAATGGTACTAAAGGTCTACTCAAATCTTTTCAAAATCAAAAATTTAAATCTACAAATTACCAAGAAGAATTTTGGGCGTTAAAAGATATCTCTTTTGAAATTAAACAAGGAGATAGAGTTGGAATTATTGGGCGCAACGGTGCAGGTAAATCCACCCTTTTAAAAATTCTCAGCCGCATTACTGAACCAACAAAAGGCAGTATCAAGATTAAAGGAAGAGTTGCTAGTTTACTAGAAGTAGGTACAGGCTTTCACCCAGAGTTAACCGGAAGGGAAAATATTTACCTTAATGGTGCAATTTTAGGGATGAGTAAGGCGGAGATTAAGAGCAAGTTTGATGAAATTGTAGCCTTCGCAGAGGTCGAGAAATTCTTAGACACACCAGTCAAACGATATTCATCAGGAATGTACGTGCGTTTGGCATTTGCAGTGGCAGCGCATTTAGAACCAGAAGTTTTGATTGTAGACGAAGTACTAGCTGTGGGAGATGTGCAGTTTCAAAAAAAGTGTTTAGGCAAAATGGAGGAAGTTGGTAAAGAAGGTCGAACCATTTTATTTGTTAGCCACAATATAGCAGTAGTACAAACACTTTGTAATCGTGGCATCTTTTTACAAAGAGGCAGTGTAGAAATAGATGATAGCGCATACATAGCTATCAGCACTTATCTCAAATCTCTCGAAGGAGCAGTTACAGAGAATTTATTAGAAAGAACTGATCGGCGTGGCAAAGGTTTAGTAAAGTTATCACATATAAAAATCACTACAGGTGATGATTACTCATCAACCACTTTAGCAACTGGCAGACCTGCCCGATTTGAATTTTATTTAACAGATATCAGGCCAAAACTATCGTGCATTTTTACACTTTATGATCAATATGGTCAGCCAGTGATCAACTTTAATAGTATGATTCACGGTACACAAGATTTAACCAATCCACAAGTTGGTAAAACTTGCATTTGCGAGCTTGATGAGTTAGGAATTGTGCCTGGACGCTATCGTATGAATGTAGCCATCCTTAGTGATGGCGAATTACAAGATGCTATAGATGCAGTAACTATCGTAGATGTTGAGCCAGGAGACCTGCGAGGACGACCTATTGCAGTTGGTAGTGGATATGGCTCTGTTTGTATACATCATAGATGGATTTTACCAGTTTAAACATAACAAGTAAGTTAAAAATTAAACATAGGTAATATTTAAGTTTTTATATTTAAAAATATTTTTAAAGTAATACATAATTAATATATGAAAATTTGTTTATTTGATCCAGGGTTAGAAAATAATCAAGGTGTGCCAAGTGCAAATTTAGGTGATTTAATTATTCAGGAAGCTGTAACTAGAGAACTAAATAGATTATTTACTCATGGAGAATTTATAAACATTGCTACTCATGAATTTCCCACAATATCTCATATCCTAACAGCTACTAGTTGTCCACTAATTTTTGTTGGTGGAACAAATTTATTAGGTTCTAGAATGGATTATTACAAGCAATGGAAGGTATCTCTATTGCAAAAAATTATTTTGAGAAAAGCAATTCTGTTTGGCGTTGGTTGGGAAAGATATCAGGTTAGACCGAACCTATATACCAGAATTTCCTTACGCGCAGCACTCTCAACTAAACAAATACATTCTGTTAGAGATAACTATACTAAAGAAAAACTTGAATCGGCAGGAATTAAGAATGTAATTAATACTGCTTGTCCAACAATGTGGCCGTTTATAGATATGAACTGCCAAGATATCCCCTCAGAAAAATCTGCAAATGTATTATTAATGCTGACGGATTATTCACAAAGTCCAGAATTAGATCAAAAATTATTAGAGCTAATAGCTACCAAATATGAAAAAGTATTTGTATGGCCTCAAGGGAGAGGTGATCAAAAATACGTATCAAGTCTAGTTTCTAATCTAGCAATACCAGTTGTCATGTTAAACCACTCCTATAGTGTATTCAATGAATTCATCAATTCCGGTGTTTCATTTGACTATATAGGAACAAGATTACATGGCGGTATTAAATGCCTTTTAGCAAAAAAGCGCTCTTTAATCATAGAAATAGATAGTAGAGCTAAAGAAATAGCTAAAGATACCAATCTACCAACTTGTGAACGTGAAGATTTTCCGAGGATTGCTCAATGGATTGAAAACCCATCGAAAGTAGAAATCAAAATGCCTAAAGATTCCATAAATAGATGGAAATCACAATTCTCCATATTTAATAAAATTTAGTTTTATAAAAAATAAATATCTTCATATTAATGAATATAAAAATAGCGCTTATTAGTTATGAATATCCCCCTGATACTGCCTATGGTGGTATTGCTACTTATATGTATCAGTTAGCAAAAATGCTAAATCAAAGAGGACATTATATAGAGGTATTTACTGCTAGTCCTCATAGGAGTGGAACTTATATAGAAGATGGAATTAAAATTCATCGTATCATTGAAGAAAATCGTAAAAATAGACGTGATTTTTCGGCTCGGATAGGTAAAATATTTGCTGAACGCCATGCTACTGTTAATTTCGATGTCATTGAAGGAGCAGAGGCAGGCGCTCATACAAAAGGCTCTGTAGAAATTACTCCAGATATTGCACTTGTTATTAAGCTGCATACTCCAACTTTTATGATTGATGGTATCAATTATGTTGAGCCATCTTTAAAGATGAAAGTTCGTAGGTTTGTGGGTGCATTACGCCGAGGAGAAAAACCAAAACCTTTTGTATCTTTGTACTATGATCCACATACTGATATTGAGCGTTTACATACTTTAGATGCTGATGAGATTACAACTCCTTCACAAGCACTAGGTAATAAGTTGATTGCCGAATGGCAATTACCTTCAGAAAAGGTATTTCATATACCTAATCCGTATATACCTACCCAAGAACTTTTAAATATTCCAATTGAAACTCATACTGATGCAGTAACATTTATTGGACGTTTAGAAATTCGTAAAGGTATTCTTGAACTTGCTCAAGCAATACCAAAAATTTTGCAACATTGTCCAAATACAAAATTTCGCTTTATTGGTGCGTTTTGGCCTTCACCTGAGCCAGGCTTAGATATGCGGCAATACATAGAGAAGAAATTGAAACGCTATAGCAAATCTCTAGAATTTACAGGTTCTATCTCTCTTGATTCGATTCCTTCTTTTTTAGCTAATACTGATGTGTGTGTCTTTCCAAGTCGCTGGGAAAATTTCCCCAACGTATGTCTAGAAGCAATGGCAGCAGGTCGGGGAGTAGTAGGCAGTAGCGCGGGTGGTATGTTGGATATGTTGGATGATGGCAAAGCAGGGTTATTAGTTCCTCCTCATGCACCTGAAAAAATTGCTGATGCTGTTGTTGAATTACTTAAAAATCCAAAATTGCGTATGCAGTTAGGACAAGTATCACGCGATCGCGTTCTTAGTGAATATAACTTAGAACGAATTGCAACTTTACAGGAAGCTAGTTACATTCGAGCTATTAAGAAAAGACACGAGTTAGGAAAGAGAGTGATTAATAATTAACTTTAAAAGCTAATTTTTTGAATAGCTAATAGATAATGGAACCAAGAAAAACAACTCAATTTAATTCCTCTAGATTTTATCTAGAAAAGTTTGTTAGAGAAGCGGCTGAATCCCTTCCCAGCACAGCTATTATCCTTGATGCAGGTGCTGGTAACTGTCCATACAAACCTTTGTTTTCTCATGTTCAGTATGAATCTGCTGATTTCTGCCAGTTTGATTCAGAATACGGAGAAATAGACTATGTATGTGATTTAACATCTATACCTGTTGAAAATAATAAATATGATTTAGTTATTTGCAATCAGGTTATAGAACATATTCCCGAACCTGAAGCAACTTTAAAAGAGCTATATAGAGTATTGAAACCCAATGGTCAGTTATGGCTTTCAGCACCTTTTTTTTATGAGGAACATGGAATTCCATACGATTTTTACAGATATACTCAATTTGGTCATAAATATTTATTTGAAAAAATTGGATTTGAAATTAAAAAAATAGAGCGACTTGAAGGATATTATGGAACCTTAGCTTATCAATTAGAAACAGCTTCAAAGTCCCTTCCGGCTAATCCAAGATTTTATGGCGGTAGTTTCTCTGGTTTGATTGGAACTAGCGTAGTCCTAATTTCTAGACCCTTGTTTAAGCTTTTATCATTCATATTTTCCTGGTTAGATATCAAATATAAAAACGTAGTATCTGGATACTGCAAAAACTATATAGTAGTTGCAGAAAAGCCAAACATATAAATTTATGAATATAAAAAATCATATCGGCACGTTATCTTATATGCCGCAACTGGATGCTTTACGTGCATTCGCTGTTTTTTTTATAATGATGGCCCACTATATTCCCGAGGATAACTTTCTTTATCGTATTTTCCCTTGGGGAGGAATGGGTGTTAGACTTTTCTTTGTTCTTAGTGGTTTTTTAGTAACTATTGGTTTATTAGTTTATAAAAATCAAATTGACTTAGAGAATAAAAATACCTGGTCATTGATCAGAAAATTTTATTTGCGAAGAGTTCTACGCATTCTGCCAATATACTACATAACTATTTTAATTGTATCAATTTTTAATATTGGCAACATTAGGCAACATTTATTTTGGCATATAAGCTATTTATCAAACATTTATATTTCGTTTAATGGCTGGATTGGATATGCCTCTCATTTTTGGACTTTAGCCGTAGAAATTCAGTTTTATCTTATCTGGCCTTTTATTATTATTTTTGCAGACAGAAAACATTTAAAACCAATAATACTACTAACAATAGCAATAGCTCCTATATCTCGTATACTTTTTTTGCTTATAGGTGCTGATACTGCTGCAATAGCTTTTACTACATCAAATTTTGATGCTTTAGGATTTGGAGCGTTGATAGCATATTATAATTGGGAATCTTCTTTCTCTAAAATATCCTTAAATAAAGTAGGTAATTATGGATTAATAATAGGCTTATTCATTTTGATAACTGCCTATGTTTTAAGAGCATCATCCCCAGATATTGGTAAATTTAACCGTGAATACTATTTGATAATTTTGGATTTAAATGCTTATACTTTAATCTCTACATGGTTAATAATTAACGCTTCTAATGGATTTAAGGGAGTTATAGGGAAAATATTAACAGCAAAATTCATTATTTATTTGGGTAAAATTAGTTATGGAATATATTTATTCCATAATTTTATTAATGTAATTATTTTTTATCCTAAACTATTCAAAATTCTGCACTTACCATATCCTAGTTCAATAGAAATGCAAATCATATATAAAATTTTAGCGACTGTGTTGATCTCTGCTTTATCTTGGCAGATAATTGAAAATCCTATTAATTCACTCAAATCTCGATTTAAGTAAGAAAATATCTTCTAAGCATATTTTTGATAAACCTTTAAATCCAAAAAAAACAGATGCAACTTAGATTAGAAAAGAAATTTTGATGATATTCTTCAAGAGAGTCTGAAATTATCTAATGATACAAGTTCATGAAAAATTTAATCAGTGTAATAATCTGTACTCATAATCCTCGTAGGGATTATCTTGATAGAGTTTTAAACTCTTTAAAATCTCAAACTCTGTCAAAAGAAGAATGGGAATTTTTACTAATAGATAATGCTAGCGAGCGCGTTTTATCAAAAGAAATAGATATCACTTGGCATCCAAAAGCAAGGCATATTAGGGAAGAAAATTTAGGATTAACAGCAGCTAGAATAAGAGCTTTTAGAGAATCAGTTAATGAAATTATTGTTTTCGTTGATGATGATAACGTCATTGAAGAAAATTATTTAAAGAACACAGCAGAAATTTTGCAGCTAAATCCTTATATAGGGGCAATTGGTGGTAAATCTATTGCAGAATTTGAAACCGAACCAGAGTATTGGTTTCATGAATTAGGCATTAGTTTAGGATGTAGAGATTTAGGTGAAGAAATTAAAGTTTGCTCATGGACACAAAAAGATATTGAAAATAAAAAATATCCTGATTTTGCACCAATTGGAGCAGGTCTAGTTTTAAGAAAGACAGCATTTGCAACATATTTCCAGCGCATTCAAAACAATATTGACGGCTTAAGTTTAGGACGTACTGGTAAAAAATTAACTTCAGGGGAAGATAATGACATTGTTATGACTTTGTTAGAATCTGGTTGGTCAATAGGATACTTTCCCCAACTAAAGCTGACACACCTAATTCCTAAAAATCGTTTAACTAAAGAATATTTAGCTGGAATTAAGCGAGCCATCAATCGTTCCTGGGTTCAAGTTTTAGATATGCACGGTATCAGACCCTGGAAGAAGATTTCTCGATGGACTCTGTTACCCAGAAAATTGAAGGCATTTTTTATATATCAAGCATGGAAGAATGAGGCTTCATATATTCTTTGGCAAGGAGCCTGTGGCATATTTGAAGGTCAAGCTAATTTGTTTTTATGATAGGAGATGAAATTAACAATGTCTACTGATATTGAAAAATATAATTTTAAACATATAGCTAGAAAACTGGGTTTAGGAGTTGCATTTTATAGACTCTATTATGCACCTAAGGGTTATTTAGAAAAACTTATGCGTTGGGGATTTATTAATACTTACCTAACTAATGTTGGAAAAAAGCGAATGGAAAATGCTACTTTCCAATTGCCTTCGATTTCTGTTAACCAATCTTCTGATATTTTAGATATTTATTTCATGACTGGTAAGAAGTATTGGTATCAAACTTGTTTTTGTGCTTATTCGATGATTGACCAAACACAAACAAATATTCGACCAATTATTTATGACGATGGAACATTAGAAGAAATACATATAAACGAAATTATTAGAATATTCCCTAATGCTAAAATATTATATCTAAAAGATATAGAACCTATACTAGATAACTATTTACCAACGAGCAAATTTCCTTATCTAAGAGAGCGACGTTTAAAGCAGCCTCTTTTACGTAAATTAACTGATTTTCACGTAGGCTCACAAGGGTGGAAGCTGTTTTTAGATTCAGATATGCTTTTCTTTAAACCGCCAACTTTCTTGTTAAATTGGTTGAAATTTCCAGACTACCCCTGCTATATGGTAGATATTTTTAATGCTTATGGTTATCCACAAGATTTAATGACATCTTTAGCTGGTGCAAAGATTCCAGATTTAGTAAATATTGGAATTTTTGGTTTAAAAAGTGAAGATATTGATTGGGAACAAATTGAATATTGGTTGAAAAATTTGATAGAAACAGAAGGAACTCACTATAATGTCACTCAATGTCTAAGTGCTATGTTTTTAGCAGGTAAGAAGTGTACGGTAGTTCCAGCAGAAGATTATATAGTTATGCCTAATCAAGAGGAAGTGATTCAGCCTCAAGCAGTTTTACATCACTATGTCGCAGATTCTAAGCCTGGTTATTTCCGATATGCCTGGAAACATATTATTTAATATTAATCTGTGATTGTCATAAAGAAAATAGTAAATCTTATAAAATAAATTCTATGAAACCTTTAGTTTCAATACTTATACCTTGTTACAATGTAGAACAATGGCTTGCAGAAACCATTGAATCTGCTTTAGCGCAAACATGGAAAAATATAGAAATCATTTTAGTAGATGATGGTTCAAAAGATAATACATTAGCAGTAGCTAAAAGTTTTACATCATCTAAAGTTAAAATTATTAATCAAGAAAATACAGGACAAAGTGCAGCAGAAAATCGAGCGTTCCAAGAAGCCCAAGGAGATTTTATCGAATATTTAGATGCTGATGACTTGCTTGCACCTGACAAGATTGAACGCCAAATTCAGCTTTTGGGTGATAGCAATTCTGAATTTGTAGCATCAGGCGAATGGGCAAGATTTTATAAATCGCCTCAAGAAGCTTTGTTTATTCCTCAACCTCTTTGGGCAGATATGTCACCAGTTGACTGGCTAATTTCTGCTTGGGAAGGACATTACATGATGCACGGTGCTGCTTGGTTAGTTCCACGTAAAATTGCAGAGCAAGCAGGTTCTTGGAATGAACAATTGTCCTTAATTAACGATTTTGATTATTTCACTAGAATTTTACTGGCGAGTCAAGGAGTGAAATTTTGTAAAGAAGCCAGAACTTACTACAGGTCAGGAAATAACAATAGTCTTAGTGGTTCTAAATCTCGCAAAGCCTGGGAATCTGCTTTTTTAGCTCTAGAACTTGGTACAAATAATCTTTTACTAAAAGAAGACAGTCCACGCACACGCCATGCTTGTGCTACTGTTTTCCAACGTTTTATTTATGAGGTCTATCCTGATGTACCAGATTTGCAAAATAGAGCAGAAGCCAAGGTTCAAGCTTTTGGTGGTTCTGATCTCACACCGTCCGGTGGGCCAATGTTTAAACTAATGTCTGCTTGTTTGGGCTGGAAGTTGGCAAAACAAGTTCAAAAACAAGTTTATAAATATGGATATGGTGAAGCTGCCCTTGGTTGGAAATTATCAAAATTAAAAGACAGAATAATTTTTAATTCATAAAGAAAAAAGCTAAATTTTCTTATATGTTTATTTTTAAAATTTATGGCTTAATTTTCTTATTAATTTAATAATTATATGCTTGAAGTAAAATATTCTCAATCAATTACCCTTTCACATCCTGCTCCCACTCCTTTTGTGCAGCAAGTTGGTAGGGCATTATTTGAAACAGGAATGTTAAATCAATATACAACTACACTTGTATATCGTCCTGATACTCAATGGTTAAATTCTCTTAATTCTCTAGCCAAGTTATTTAAATTTGATTTAAGTAAACAGCTATCACGCCGTTCTGTTACTGAATTTCCTCTATCTCTAGTCAAAGATTACCCTTGGCCTGAGATCATCCGTTTGTTAATAAGCCGCTTAGATAAAGATAAAAGACTTACAGATGTTGTGTTTCACTGGGGTAATAAGGGTTTTGACCAATGGGTTGCTCGTTCTGCTCTAGCAGGTGCTAAAGCGGTGTATAGTTACGAGACAGCTTGTGTGGAAACCTTTCAAGCTGCCAAAAAACACAACATGGCGTGTATTTATGATGTGCCTGCACCAGAACATGATTTTGTGACTCATCTTCTCAATGAAGAAATTAAAGATTATCCAGAACTCAATACTGCTTACTGGAAATATGTTCTGACTCTTCAAGAAAGTCGCACCCAGTGGCGTAGGCAAGAATGGGAGTTAGCAGATGTTGTCATTGCCAATTCAGAATTTACGAAAGCTTCCTATGCTACGGCTGGTTTAGATGTGGCAAAAGTTAGAGTTGTACCCTATGGAGCGCCACCAATTACCAGTGAAGTTTCTCAGGGTAGCTCTGAAACAGAGTCTATGCGATTCTTTTGGGCTGGGACTTTCAGTATTCGTAAAGGCGCTCATTATCTATTGAAAGCTTGGAAAAAACTTCAGCCAGGTTCTAGCGCTCGTTTAGATGTGTTTGGTGCTTTAGCATTACCAAATTCTTTGATTCATGATTTACCAAGGGAAATCAAAATCTCTGGGACTGTTCCCCGTTCTGAACTTTATGAACTTTATCGCCAAGCTGATGTACTAGTTTTTCCTACTTTATGTGATGGCTTCGGTATGGTCGTGACTGAAGCATTTGCCCAAGGTTTACCAGTTATCACGACTAGCCGGGCTGGTGCGGCTGATTTGGTAAAACATGGTGTTAACGGTTTGATTATTCCTGCCGGCGATGTTGAGGCTTTAGCAGAAGCCTTGGAGTGGTGTTTAACCCATAGACAAGAACTCAAAGCTATGCGACAAGCTGCGCTAGAAACTGCTGCTAGTTGGCAATGGTCTGATTATCGCCGCACTTTGATTGAAAAAATGCTGGATGGATTAGAAACGGCGGGATATACCCTATGAAACAGCAACGGGTCTGTCTAGTTAGTCCTGGTCATGTTGCTTCTAACCCTCGATTGGTGAAAGAAGCGAATGCTTTGCATGAAGCTGGCTTTCAAGTCAGAGTGGTTGCCGGAGATTATATGACAGCTATTCGTCCCTTAGATGAAACGATTCTGTCACAAGCTCCTTGGGCTTGGTTTCAGGTGGGCTTAGGGTCAAGACCGATTTATTTAGTGCGTCGGCTATGGCAAGATGTTGCACGCCGGATAACCAAAACTGGTTGGATTCCCCACATATCAATTGCTATTTGGACGCATAGTTCAGTAAGTTTTCAGCTTGCCAAGGCTGCTGCGGCTGAACCTGCCGACCTCTACATTGCTCATAATTTAGCAGCACTTCCCGCCGCAGCGATCGCAGCCCAACGTCACCAAGCTAGATTAGGTTTTGATGCTGAAGACTTTCATACTGGGGAATTACCCGATACACCAGAGTATCAGGCAGAAATTGCAGTGCGCGATCGCATTGAACGTACTTTTTTACCCCGTTGTCATCACTTAACAGCTGCTTCACCAGGAATTGCGGCTGCCTACGCTAAACGTTACGGGGTAGAAATGCAGCCCATCCTTAATGTTTGTCCCCTGTCAGAAGCACCTACATCACCCTGTGAACGCAAAGCCTCAGAACCATCGCTTTACTGGTTTTCCCAAACCATTGGCCCTGGTAGGGGAATTGAAGCAATTATCCAGGCAATGGGGCAAATGCAGACCCGTGTACAGTTACATCTGCGTGGTCTTCTGGCTGCTGGATACTCAGAACAGATCATGGAGTTAGGGCAAAAAATGGGAGTGAGCGATCGCCTCCATTTGCTTCCCCCTGCACCCCCGGCGGAAATGGTGCGCCTAGCAGCCTCTCATGACCTGGGCTTATGCCTAGAATTAACTCAACCCTTGAATCGAGCTATCTGTCTAACAAACAAAATTTTTACTTATATTTTGGCAGGTTTGCCTATATTGATGAGCAAAACGCCTGCCCAAGAAGAAATCTATGAAAAATTAACAGCAGCAGCTTTATTAGTCAATATTGATGAACCAGCAGTAATAGCCATTGCGTTGGATAAGTGGTTTTCCGACCCAGAGAAATTACACTTAGCTCGTGCTAAAGCTTGGGAATTAGGTAGAAAAATTTATAACTGGGATACAGAGAAACAAAATTTTTTGATCTCGATAAAAAGCGCTTTAAAATAATTAAATCGTAGCTATGAAAATCCTGCTTACTGCTGATCCAGAATTACCAGTACCGCCAAAACTTTATGGTGGGATTGAGCGTATTGTTGATTTACTTGTCACAGGATTACAGGCTCGTGGACATAAAGTTGGGCTTGTTGCTCACCCTGATTCCACATCACCAGCAAATCAGTCTTTTAGTTGGCGAGGGAAGCGATCGCAAAATAAAGTTGATGCCCTACAAAATACAATCACTCTATGGTCAGCAGTGCAGCAGTTTCAGCCTGATATTATCCATAGTTTCTCGCGCATCTTTTATTTATTACCCCTTTTACCCTCTCGTCTCCCCAAGGTGATGTCTTATCAGCGATATCCCAGCCATAGCACTACTAGCTGGGGTGTCAAACTTGCCAAGGGTTCTTTGACTTTTACAGGTTGTAGTGATTACATTTGTGGCATTGGACGGACTTCTGGCGGCGTTTGGCATACCATTCACAACTGCGTCGAGATAGAAAAGTATACCTTTCAGCCCAAGGTAGCCCCCGACGCACCATTAGTATTTCTCAGTCGAGTAGAACGGATTAAAGGAGCGCATACAGCGATCGCCATTGCCAAAAAAACGGGACGCAAGCTAATCATTGCAGGTAATCACGGTACAAATGGGGAAGCTGGTAAATATTGGCAAGAAGAAATTGTCCCTCATTTGGGAAAGGATGGAATTGAATATGTTGGGGCTGTAAACGACATCCAGAAAAATGAACTTCTAGGACAAGCTGCGGCAATGATTGTCCCTATAGAATGGGAGGAACCTTTCGGAATTGTTTTTGCTGAAGCCTTGGCTTGTGGAACTCCTGTGATATCTTGCCCCAGAGGCGCATTACCAGAGATTGTACGTCAAGGTATTGATGGTTATTTAATCGATAATATTGAGGACGCTTTAATAGCTATTGAAAACCTACCAAATATCAACCGTTATAACTGCCGTGAACGTGTTGAAAAATATTTTTCAGCTAATGTAATTATAGGACAATATGAAAAACTATACAAAAGCTTTTAAATCAAATTATCACCAACATATATAATAAAATTACTTATTGCTTTCTCAAAAATTATTTTTGGCTAAATTGTAAAAATTGTAGGTGAAATTTACCATGAATATATCTGGAATTTCTAATAAATCTTTTTTCGGGAAGCTTTTGCGCTGGCCACTAAACCTGATTCCACCAACAACAGTTTTACCTATCTTACAAGGGAGACTCAAAGGTAAGCAATGGATTACTGGTTCAAGTCAACATGGTTGCTGGTTAGGCAGCTATGAATACGACAAGCAAATTCTCTTTGAGCAAACTATTACAGAGGGAAGTATTGTATTTGATCTAGGAGCGCATACTGGATTTTATACACTTTTAGCCTCAACATTAGTTGGTTCTCAAGGCAAAGTGTTTGCATTTGAACCAATGCCTACTAATTTTAAGTATCTAAAACAGCATCTGCAATTAAACCGGATATCTAACGTTACTGTTATGGAGTCAGCTGTTTCTGATACCACTGGCATTGATTATTTTGAATTAAATTCCTCTAGTTTTCAAGGACAATTATCATCAAAAGGTACTCTGGAAGTTAAAACAGTTAGCCTTGATCACTTAATCGCTAAAGGAGAAATTCCTAAGCCTAACTACATAAAAATTGATGTAGAAGGTGCAGAAATCAAGGTTTTGACTGGTGCTAAAAATATGCTAATGAATGCCCATCCAACTATATTTTTAGCAACCCATAGTGATGAGCTTCATAAACAATGTCTTGATTTTCTCACTTCATTAGGCTACAAAATAAAACCTATTGGTAATAAGAGTTTAGAAGAATCTGAGGAAATTATAGCTTTCTATTAAAAAATTAGAAAATATTGCAAATAAAAAGTTAATATCATTTTTTATTTAAGGTGTAGGGTGTTCAAAGTTGAATCATAAAGTTTTAATCATCAGCCCCCACTTTCCACCAATTAATGCTGCCGATCATCAAAGGGTACGAATGTCTCTACCCTACATGGAAGAATTTGGCTGGGAACCACACATTCTGACGGTGTTGCCAAATTATATTGAAGGCGTTCAAGACCCCACACTGGTCAAAACAATTCCCCCTCACATCCCAATTACACACACCAAAGCATTATCTGTGCAACAAACTCGGCGTATTGGGATGAGTAATTTGGGTTTGCGATGTTTACCCTATTTACTTAAAGCAGGCGATCGCCTACTTCGTCAAGAAAAATTTGATTTAATCTATTTTTCCACAACTGTATTTCTCACTATGTGGCTGGGTAGTATATGGTATCAACGTTTTAGAACACCTTATGTCCTGGACTTTCAAGACCCTTGGCTAAGTGACTATTACAAACAAGCAGGGACTTTGCCACCCGGTGGACGCTTTAAATATGGATTTGCTCAACTCCAGGCAAAACTACTAGAACCAAAGGCCTTAAGTAAAGTTGCTCATGTAATTAGTGTTTCACCAGCATATCCAAAAACCTTACAACAGCGTTATCCATATTTACAATCAGAACAGTTTACCGTTTTACCTTTTGGCGCTCCAGAACCTGACTTTACAGCACTTTCTAGTCTGAATATTCAGCAGAATATCTTTAACCCCAATGATGGTAAGCGTCATTGGGTATATGTTGGTCGGGGGGGAAATGATATGGCCCTAGCTGTGCGGTCTTTATTTTTAGGTATTCAGTCACACCGTCGCCATCACCCAGAAATTTGGCAGTCGATGCAGTTGCACTTTGTTGGTACTAGCTATGCTCCTGGTAATCTGGCTGTTAAAACAATAGAGCCGATAGCTCAAGAACTAGGTATTGCAGACTTAGTAACTGAACATCCCCATCGCATTCCGTATTTTGAAGCACTACAAGTTCTTGTAGATAGCGATGCTATTTTACTTATTGGCTCTGATGATCCTGATTATACAGCTTCCAAACTTTATCCCTGCATTTTAGCCCGCAAACCCATCTTAGCAATATTCCATCACCAAAGCTCTGTAGTTGATATTTTACGCCGCAGCCAAGCAGGTCAAGCCATAACATTTACTTCAAAACAACAGCCAAGAGATTTGATATCACCAGTTATTACTCAACTCAATTGGTTACTATCTACAGATAAAGGGTTCCAACCAAACACTGATTGGTTAGCGTTCCGACCCTATACAGCTAGGGAAATGACTCAAAAACAATGTGCCGTTTTTGATCGGTGCCTGACTACTGCCAGATAAAATAATCATTATGAACCAGTTCGCCAATTCAACTCCTCAACTATGGGCATACTTGCCTTCTCTGCCAAAAAAAGAACAGAAACAACTATTGAGGGTATTTTGGTTCATCGCATTGGGATTGGTTTTCTATGAACTTTTCTTGGTGAAAGATACTCCATTTTTAAGTAAATTGGGGGCTGTTGCTGTCACCGTCGCTGCCTTGTGGCCTAATTATCTTTGGTGTTCAGGTCGTGCTAAGGGAATGCCTATTTTTCCCTTTTTTGCACTCACTCATATTTGGACTTATGGCTTACCTCTCGTAACTCATCATCCCACTGTTTTAACTTACTCTCTAGAAAGTCAATTATTTGCCAGTCTAACTGTAGCTGGATTTCTCATTCTTGGAACTTCAGTATGGTTTTCTTTTGTAAAATCTGTTCCTAGAATACCTAAGTATTATCGAGCTTTAACTAACCAAAAAAGTAATGCGTTCTTCTTTTTTATTTTAATAGCGGGTGTTTTTTTTAATGTGTCTATTTATGGAAAGTGGGGTTGGCTATCTATTTTAACGGGAGGGTTATTTACCGCAGTGCGTGCTACTGTTTTGGGCTTAAACGCGCTGGCTACTTTTGTACTTTCTTATCAGTTAGGTAATAAAGAATTAACAAAAATACAAGGTACTCTATTTATCATATTAGTATTTACCTATATGATAACAAATTCATTAGGCTATTTACTTGTGGGTGCCTCTAGTTCATTTTTACTTGCAGTAATTGCTTTTACAATTTCCAGTAAAAAAGTACCTATAATCCCAATTGTAATAGTTCTTGTCTGTGTTTCTTTACTGCACTACGGTAAGGGATCAATGAGAGCTAAATATTGGGATACTACAGATTATTATCTTCAACCTTGGGAATATCCTACTAGATATGCTGAATGGATAGGTTATTCAGTAGATTATTTTAATAAGAATAATCAAGGAGATAACTCACCCACTAAAAAAGAAAAAAAAGAATCATTTCTCGAGCGAGCCAGTGTAATTCAAATGCTGCTTTTAGCTCAAACCAAAAGTCCTGACCCCATACCATATATGTATGGAGAAACATATGCAATAATTCCAGAACTGCTTGTTCCTCGCATCTTCAACTCTAATAAAATTTGGTCTCACGAAGGTACAAGTTTATTAAACATACACTACAAGCGGCAAACAAGAGAGCAAACTCTAAAAACAACTATTGGTTGGGGTTTACTAGCTGAATCTTATGCAAATTTTGGATTAATAGGTTGTGGAGGATTAGCAATAGTATTAGGGGCAATTTATGGTAAGGTATCTCGTTGGAGTATTAATGCACCAATTCTCTCAGTTCAATCTTTATTTGCTGTCATCATGATGTCCTTTGCTTTCCAATCTGAATTTTCGGCTGGAGTATATGTGGCAGCTTTATACCAGTCAAGTATCATTCTGGTTGGTATAGCGTTTTTCCTCATGAAGAAACAGCGACCGCCTAATTATAGTTTCCCAAGAGGCAAAATGGCTTAAATATATGAATAAAACTAAACTGGCAATTATTACATCTCATCCAATACAATACTATGCACCTTGGTTTCGTCATATTAACAATGATAGTGATTTAGAAATTAAAGTATTTTATTTATGGGATTTTGGTGTCACACAGAAGCTTGATGCTGGATTCCAACAAGTCGTACAGTGGGATATACCTCTATTAGATGGATATGAATATGAGTTTGTCCCAAATGTTAGTTTAAAACCAGGAGTGCGTCACTTTTGGGGATTACAAAATCCATCTTTAATCTCTCAAGTAAAAAAGTATAATCCTCATGCGGTGTTGTTGATGAACTATAACTACGCCAGCATATATAACTTTTTGTGGAAATGGAACTCTCGTAAGATACCTTTACTATTTAGAGGTGATTCTCATCGCCTCATCAAACCTAGTGGAATAAAAGCCTGGGCGCGTCAGCAATTTATTACTCAAATTTATCGGCGTTTTGCAGCTTGTCTGTATGTAGGAAAAGCCAATTATGAATATTTTAAATATCATGGTGTATCAAGTAATAATCTATTTTTTTCTCCCCATGCAGTAGATAACGATCGCTTTTTTGCTCAAGCTGATCATGCTAAACAGCAAGCAACAATCTGGAAGCAGGAATTGGGTATCCCATCTGATCATGCAGTGATTCTATTTGCTGGGAAGTTTGAAGCCAAGAAACGTCCTTTGGATTTGCTACAAGCTTTTTTGAGTGCAAACCTATCTCAAGTTTCTCTACTATTTGTCGGTGCAGGTACTTTAGAGGCGCAATTAAAAACCGCAGCAGCGCAACAGACAAATATTTACTTTGCACCTTTTCAAAATCAAAGCTTAATGCCTCGCACCTATGCAATTGCTGATTTATTTGTGTTACCCAGTTATGGTGCTTCAGAAACCTGGGGACTAGCAATTAACGAAGCAATGTGCTTATCTCGTCCAGTAGTAGTTAGCAGTCATGTAGGTTGCGCTCAAGATTTGATTGATCATCAACAAAATGGGCTTGTATTTCCGGCTGGTGATGTGTCAGCTTTAGCTCATAGTCTACAAGAAGCATTTGCGGATCGCTCGCGTTTGCAGCGCTGGGGGGAAGCAGGGAAAAAAATCATTTCTCAGTACAATTATACTCAAGCAACTCAGGGTCTAAAACAGGCACTTGATTATACAATTTCATCCATCAAATTCGATGATTACAAAGTAGAACTAGGTAAACAAAAACCTCCTAAGCAAGTTTCCCAGCCTTGATTTTTTGCTAGATATAAAAATAAAGTGATTAAACCTATCTTTCGGAAAAATAAATACCATTTTCATCTTTGGTTTCCAGCCCTATTTAACTCAACAGGTGGAATCCAAAGATATTCTTCTTTGTGTTTAGAGGCGTTTCAAAGTCTTTACCCTGATTGTGCTTACAATGTTGTCATTAAACATGATACAGATGTGCCATCTAAATCGGCTAATTTGTGTTTTCACATAACTGGTCATTGGCCTTTACCATTAAGGACTCCAGCCCTTGCATCTCAAATGATGGGTCTTGGTCTTTGGCAACGTCCCGACTTAATATTTTCCACCCATCCCAATTTTAGTGTTACAGCTTATCTGTTAAAACAGTTAATTGGTATACCCTACTGGGTTGCAGCGCATGGAATTGATGCTTGGAATATTCAAAATCCCTCAATCAAACAAGCTCTCAAGAATGCTGATCTGATTTTAGCGGTTAGTAATTACACCCGCGATCGCCTCTTGCAAGAACAAAACCTCAAGCCAGATCAAGTTATAGTCCTACCCAATACCTTTAATGCTGATAATTTTCAAATTGCACCCAAGCCAGAACATCTTCTCAAAAAATATGGCTTAAATCCTCAACAGCCAATTATTCTCACCGTTACTCGTCTTTCTCAATCACCGCAGAGGTGTAAAGGCTATGACAAAATTTTGCAGGCTTTACCTCAAATTCGTCAAACTATTCCTGATGTACATTATGTTTTGGTAGGTGAGGGAAATGACCGACCTAGAATTGAGCAATTAATATCCCAACTGCAACTCCAAGACTGTGTAACACTAGCTGGCTACATTCCTGATGAAAAACTGCAAGATTACTATAACCTCTGTGATCTTTTTGCCATGCCTAGTAAAGGTGAAGGATTTGGTATTGTTCACCTAGAAGCACTGGCTTGTGGGAAACCTACGCTAGGAGGTAATAAAGATGGGGCTGTTGATGCCCTTTGCCAAGGTGAATTAGGCGCACTTGTTGACCCAGATGATATAGAAGCGATCGCTCAAACTATCATCCAAATCTTACAGGGTAAATATCCTCACTCTCTAATGTATCAACCGGAAGAATTGAGAAGTCAGGTTATTAGTAGATTTGGTTTTGACCGCTTTCAAAAAAGCATTGGTTATTACTTACAACAATATATTTCCTAGAACTTATTCTTTATGTATCACGATTATTACTCACAATAAATTAAAATAATGTTTATCTATAAATTATCTTTAATAATTATTATATTTACATATATTTAATAGATTTAAGTCAATATGAAAATTCTACATATTATCCCTTCCATAGCATCAGTAAGAGGTGGGCCTAGCCAGGCAGTAATCGAAGCAGTTAAGGCACTAACAAATGCAGGAATTAAAGCTGAAATTGCTACCACTAATGATAATGGGGATGATTTGCTTGATGTACCTATTGGTAAATTGATTGATTACAAGCAAGTACCAGTACAGTTTTTTAGGCGCTTTTCCCCTCAAGTTAGCTCTATCAGAGAATTTGCCTTTTCTAAAGAGCTAACTATATGGTTATGGCACAATGTCTGCAAGTATGATTTACTCCACATTCATGCTATTTTTTCTTATCCTTCTACAATCGCAATGGCGATCGCTCGCCTCCAAAAAGTACCTTACATTGTTCGCCCTTTGGGACAACTGTGTGAATGGTCACTACAGCAAAGTTATTATAAAAAGCAAATATATCTCCAACTCATAGAAAAAGCCAATTTAAATTCTAGTAAATCGATACATTTTACTTCCGAGCAAGAACAACAAGAAGCTTCACAATTAAAACTAAGTTCACCAAGTTTTGTGATACCTCATGGTATTGATGTTCCTAATATCATGCCTAATGCTCGTCAGGGTTTGCGAAAATATTTAAATTTACCAGAGGATGAACCAATCATTTTATTTTTATCTCGCCTCCATCCTAAAAAAGGCTTAGATTACCTGATTCCAGCCTTAGGTAAACTATCTGATTATCGCTTTACCTTCGTTTTAGCAGGTAGTGGAGAAGCAAATTATGAAAGAGAAATAAAATCTCTTCTTGCTGCTAATAATATTGAGAACCGCACCCAATTTACAGGATTTGTTCAAGGAGAAGTTAAAGATTTATTACTACAAGGTGCTGATTTATTTGCCCTCACTTCTTACTCGGAAAACTTTGGAGTAGCGGTCTTGGAGGCTTTATCTGTTGGTCTTCCTGTTTTAATTACTCCTGGTGTTGCTTTAGCTAAAATGGTAACACAGCAAAATATTGGTTATGTTGCCGAGTTTGATATACCTGCGATCGCTGGTTGTATCCAAGAAGCTTTAGAACATCCACTCAAAGTCAAACAGATGGGCAACCACGCCCGGAAATTTATATCCGAAAATTATACATGGGATTGTATTGCATCCAACCTGATATCAGTTTATACTAGTACTATCAAAACTTAGCAAATTGATATTGTAAATCAATAAAAACAATGAACAATATCAATCTAAATTAGATTTTAAAGATTTCTTAACCATAAAAATGTATATACAAATATATTAAACAATTTAATCAGAGCCTAAACAAATTAATTAAATAGTAAACCTATTAAGTTGTTAGACAGATTTTTCAGCCTTAAAAATCTAAATCGTGTTATGTCGCTCTATTTCCAACACGAAAATTATTTAAATTTATTGAGAAATGCTAGAAGAAGTCACCCCTCTCATACTTACATATAACGAAGCTCCAAATATTGAGCGCACTCTCCAACATCTAACTTGGGCTAAGACAATCATAGTTATTGATAGTTATAGTACAGACGAAACCTTAGAAATATTATCGGTTTTTCCACAAGTTAAAGTTTTTCAACGAAAATTTGATACTCATACTCAACAGTGGAACTTTGGATTAGAGCAAGTTAAATCCGCATGGGTACTTTCCTTAGATGCCGATTACATCATGACGGATGAACTAATTGCTGAAATTGCTACCTTACCCGTAAATGGGGCAGTGAATGGCTATGCTGCCAGATTTCAGTATTGCATTGTTGGTAAACCATTGAGAGGTACAATACTTCCCCCCCGCCAAGTTTTATTCCGCAAAGATAAAGCTATTTATATAGATGATGGACACACTCAACTTTTGCAACTAACTGGTAAGTGTGGCATACTTTCCAACTATATCCATCATGACGATCGCAAGCCCTTGAGTCGTTGGTTATGGGCGCAGGATCGCTATATGGTGATTGAAGGCAAAAAGTTACTAGAAACTCCTGTCAGTGAACTGAGTTTAGGCGATCGCATTCGCAAACAAAAAGTTCTAGCACCTTTGATAATCTTCTTTTATTGTCTGATTCTCAAAGGCGGAATTTGGGACGGCTGGCCTGGTTGGTACTATGCTTTCCAGCGAATGCTAGCCGAAGTGTTATTATCAATTCGTTTAATTGAGTTGGAAAAATTGCAAAATAACCTGGAATAGACTAACCTGGCAGACATCATCCAAGCGTTTAGTCTAGCTATGAAATTGCCACCATACCGACTCAAAAAAATTTGGATGTTATTAGCGGGTTTTATTCTTGCTTTCCTACTGACTATTCCTGTAAAATTAGCGATCGCTTATTACCAAACTCCTCTACCCCAGGCTATTCTAACTCTTGGTGGCGGTTCCAGCCGAGAAGAATTTACTGCATTCTTTGCCCAATATTATCCAGATATGAAAATCTGGGTTTCTTCTGGTACCCCTCCCCACAAAGCACGAGAAATTTTTCGTGCCGCAGGTATCGCTGATCATCGTCTTCATCTTGACTACAGTGCTACGGATACAGTTACTAATTTCACCACCTTAGTAGACATTTTCCAGCAACAGCAGATACAACATATCTTTCTAATTACTTCCGATTTTCATATGCCTAGAGCCAAGGCGATCGCTACAATAGTCCTTGGTAGTCGGGGTATTGCCTTTACTCCTGTCTCCATAGCATCCAAGAAGACCGAATTAGAATCTATCCTACGAATTGTTCGTGATATTGTTCGCTCTCTTCTCTGGATAGTTACAGGTTATACCGGAACTGAATTTTAACTTATCTCTGTACATCATTTACAATCTCAACATATTCAATAAATATGAAACCCGCTTACGCGGGTTTCATTTGTGTAGTTTTTTTAACTAGTAATTACAAACTATCCTGCTTTTTTTCTAGCCCAGCGTGTTTCCTTCCAAATAGTAATAAACAAAGCAGCAGATACTAAAGCTCCTAAATTCCATTTCACCGAATTTTTTAGTAAATTCACGGTTACAGAAGACTGATTTGTTTCCTTCTGAGTTTTGAGTTGCTGCTTGGCTTGTGTTAGTTGGGAAATTATTTGATTTTTTACATCTTCAGCATTTCGACCGTTTAATGAACCACCCTGGCTCTTGATTAAATTATCTATCTCTACTGGCGAGGTTTTATTCAACTGCTGTTCAACTTGATTGGCTTGAGATAGTCTTTGTTCGTAGCCAGTCTTGATTTGCTCAAGATTAGTATTATACAGACGCACTGTGTTAAATACTCCTAAAGGAATTAGTAGTATGTACAACAGTGCTACTAACAAAGTTAAGCGAGATAATAAAGCTAAGACAGGTAGTTCCCATTTAGATCGTTTTGTTAACTTACCTGAAAATACAAATAATGTAGCAATTAACGGGACACCTACTTGGTTTACTAACCTTCCCATTGTTTGAAATTCCCAACTAGGATTCATGAAGTTTGGTGGCACAAACATTTCAATTATGTCTAGTAGTGCCAAAAATAACATCCCGTAGCCAAGTATTCGCCAAAGATTAATTAATTCAAGTAGAGGCTGTATAGACCCTACTAATTTACTTAATTTGGTAAATTCTAATTCAACAAATTCACGGGTGTCCGATTCGCGGGTGTTAGATTCACGGATGTCAGTTTCAGCCATAAGTTTCAGGTAATTACAAAAAGTACAGGTTATTAAAATTCAAAGTTTAGGAAAGCGCGGTTGCCACCATTGATACCAGGAAAACCAAGCTTTCTCTAATAATTGGTAGGCTTCTTCTGGGGAAGAATTCCCTAAGGGAATAGATAAATGTACCCACAAACAGCGTTTGTCTAAAAGTGCTTCCTGTCCCATTAAGATGGGCATTATGCGATTTAAGTTAATGTCTTCAGAAAAGCGATTGTTTCTAAACTGTGGATGAGTAAAGGTACTACCTCCTCGTGGATTAATACAACTACTGAGATAGGCTGTCTGTTTATCTATTCCCACTCCGTAGTACCCTACTTCCTTTTTTTGACGTACTACAGTAGGTGATTCTATGCCTAGATTGTGTTTAATATATACACCGATATCTGCATGATAAAAATTCTCTAAGTAACGCATTTGAATATCTAGAGGCAAATTATTTTTGAAGTATCGGTAATGTTTTTGTGTTGATGAATCTAGGTTCTCCTTTGTTAAAGATTTGACTGGTATAGCTACACTAGCTTGCCATTCTCCTAAAGGGACTTCTTGAGGAAAAACAAAAGTATTAATTTTTGGTTTATCTGTATTAGGAAAGAAAATAGACTTACCTAAAACTAATATTCCTGCACCAAATATTAAAGCTAAAAATTTAATCCGGGTTTCTTTCCAGTACATTACTTTCAGTAATTTGTATTATTTTTACTTTCTTTTTCATTGCTACTGAGCAGAAACCAGCAGAAAAGGCATAAGAATAGACTGGCAATCATAGAAAATAACAGAGAACCATCTCCTTCATGCCAATATTCAAATGCTTGCCTATCACCCTGTGCCACCAAAATAGCCATTAGTGCAACTCTAAATCCATTAACAATAAATCCTATCATTATAGCTACTATCGGTAATATAAATTTTTGCTGTGATTTAATATCAAACATAAAAACAAACAATACTACTAAGCTTAATAAATCTATGATTATATCCAAACCTGCACAACCAGAATATACTTCTATACTTCCCGTTGGCAAACTAATAATGATTCCAGAACGAGTTACTTTGAAACCTGTATACCAAAGAATGGCTCCTGATAATTTAGCAGTTAAGATTGATATATCTGGAAGTAGGAAGATAAAATTACGTAGACAGAGAAAACCTAATAGAGATAACTCTTTATAGTATTGTTTTAGCCCCCTATAACCAGAAGCCAGTAAAGCAATGCCAAAACCAGATATTAATGGGGGTAATAAAGATAATATACCAATATTTATTTGTAATAAACTAATTATAAATATTAAAGATATCAGGAATACTCCTATTAAGCTGGAAAAAAAACCACTTTCCAGATTTAATTTTTGCTTCTTTTCTTTCAGCAATGAATATATCACAAACATGAATAAAACATTAATGTAGAGGTCTGTTGGTTCATCTTTTCTTATAACCATCGTCAAATTAATTGCTATTAGTGAACCGCCTATACCTAATAACCATAATTCAGCATTTTTTAATGATGTGCCTAATATATTTTGCATACTTTTTATTTCATGAATTAATTTACACAATTCTCATTTTAAAAGTAAAAATAAGAATTTTACTTTCAGGATTTTTCAAATACAGATAATTTTATCTTGCATAATGGTTTCTAAACCCTTGCATTTTCTTGAGGCAAGATAAACATTAATAGTAGGAAATTGCAGTCAAAGCCCCATACTAATTTAGTAGTCATGATTTTTTCATATACATTGGCATAAAAATATGACCAAATGCTTTTGAACAAAAATTTAGTCTGTAAAGTATATTGCTTATTCAAAAGACAGCTAGTTACAAATAAAATCTGGGGAACACTAGAATGAAGCGAATCATCAATAAAATTTTGAAAAACTATTGCTTGACGAAAAGACTAGCTGAATCAGATAGCTGATTTGTTTTTAATGCTGCTATCAATATATTATTGACCTGATGTTAGATAGCTCTTGAAATAAATGAATCAGTTTTTTTCAATAGTAAAATCCTTGACCTTTTCCCTCCTTCAGTCATTATCAATACATTAAGAACTGCTTCTGCCGTAGATGCTGTTTACGGATGAGTAGTTTTGCTATGGCACACTGTGATTTTTACGATAACTTACCACCACTTGACAACTAACTTTTGTATGTAAATACCTTTGCATACAACGTGCAAATAATACAATATTTATTGATTTTTTTTCATCAAATCTTCATTTAATTTCAGAAGATATTCTTAGCTGTCTTCTCTGACAGCATTAAAGCCTACCTTTCCCTTAGGTACTGACCTTACTTGTTCTTGATAATCTTTATATTCTTACCAAGGCATCAAGTTACTTGAATGTTAAGTATATTTTTTTACTTTACCTTTAAATGCCGTTGATAAAATTGGTGCAGTTAAAAGCTGTATCTACAAATATTATGAGTTGAAGGTATTTGGTTAAAAATTTAGACAAATTTTTGACTGATAATGTGATGCAGGAATCAAGAAGCAAAAAATAATTTATTCTTATATTTGTCAAAAATGATTATCATTTTTATAAGTTTAGCCTTGTATTTGCTTGATTACTATAGATTATCTTCTTCATCTCTTAATCAGCGATGCAGTATTTATCCTATTTACAAGCAAGATAAGAGCTAGGATATTTCTTTTGGACAATTGGTGAAAAAAAGCTGATTTATTCAATATTTCAGGTTGATCAGTGTAAATTTTCCTACAAGAGTTCTCATATTTAAACATCCTTTAATCCAAAGAAATGCTGAGGTTGTTGCTTCGATTTGTAATATATTATCTCAAGTGTAACTCAGTACTCATTAGCGGAAGTAGTAGCAGTAAGTTGACTGCGATCGCCTGATTCAAAAGATGAATCAGCAAAGCTACTTAGTTTTAAAGGAATATGAAGAAAAATAAAATTAGCAAATTCTGCTTATACGCCGCTATCGCCTTACTGTTGAGCTTCTCTGGCATCAGTCATGCACGAACTCCTGTTAATGTGCCACTGAGGTATGAAGTAGCCACCAACATATCGACTATTCCATCGAGCGCGCTTGCGCCTTGGCCAGTATTTCACCGTATAGACGCTCTCAGCTTTTCGTCCCGCGTTGGTTTACAAACTATTTCTGGGGATTATTGGGAGCGTAGCGAAAATCCGTTTTCTATTGGTTATACCGCACAGTCCCAAGAACTGATCAATGCTGCCAATGGTAACTATGCAGTGTATAACGACATTGATTTAGGCAGTGGTGTAGAAGCTTTGATGCTACGTGTCGCTTTACCATCTGGAACTCACACTGTAGAAGTCCGTACTGGCTCGGCTAGTGGTTCCATATTGGGTAAGTGTACTATCAACAGCACAGGTTCTGAGTCCACTTACCGTACAGTTAGATGTCCTTTGAGTATTAGTCTTGCGAAGGGAAAACACAACCTTGTCATCCGGTTCATAGGGACTAACAGCCGTATGCGGTTTAATTGGTTTGCTTTCTGGGCAAGGAATACCCTGCAAAAAATTGACGAAATACAAAAAATCCAACCTGATTCCGTCAACAAAGGCGCACCGATTATTCCTATTGCAGGTAGTCCGGTGCGAACACTAAACCTATTACCAACAAGTTCTGAGATTCTGGGTAAATCCTATGGGATGTGGTCTCCTGGTAAAGCTTGGGAATGTCCGAAATGGATGCACGATACTTATTGGACTAAGGGCGAAGATGGTAAGGTATACCCCACATGGCATCCACCAGTAGATTTTAACCCTGAAACCAACACCTACTGTACTTATGGTCATGAGCATGGTGATGATCCCCGCAGTTCAGAAGTATTTAATATTGCGGGTATGCCAGCTTTTGGTTATGTCAATGAGCAACTAGCAACTAATAATCCATCTAGTCCATCTCTTCATAGACATGAAGATCACTTTGGGCATAAGGTTCTTGTTGCTAATAACTGGCGTATGTACGATGCACAAGATTCCAGCAAAACCACAACCTGTGATGTGAGTTTAAAACTGCACATGGGTACACACTCGCCGGATGCACTAGCAAACACAGCACATGAGATGTTTGTGTCTGGAAAATGTGATGGACATGAACCTTTCAACTTAAAACATTTTGCCTTATTTGGAGTGCCTGGATCGTTCATAGAGTCTCAAGCTCCGCTATGTACACTTCCAGTTACATCTGGAATCACACCAAACCCTATTAACCAGCCCAGAGGTGGTTTTCATCGAGCCATTCCCACCGCAGAATGTTATGTGCGGGGTACACAAGATGAGCAATCTTCGGCGGTTATAAGAAGAAATATTGAATTCTGGCTGACGGATTTTGCCGGACGTAGTTTTTACTTCGCAGTTACAAATCCCTCTCGTTTTTATAATGCTTCTTCCTCAACGAAAATTAGCAGGACAGTAGATGCTTGCTATAACTCAAGCCATCCTCTTTCTAAGACGCTAATGTGTCAAGAAACTTTAGCTGCGGGGAGTAAAGTGACATGGGATGACCCTCGTTCACCATTCCGAGGAAGTGTTCATTCCGGTAGCCACTTTTCAGGGCTTGCATTTGGCAACTCTCCCAATTCCATAGTTTATACAGATGCTTACGGGAAAAATGCAAGAACATCACCTGTACCTGATCTGGGTATTACCTTTAAGCAAAGAGTTCCTGTCCAAGGATTCAGCTATAAGGTGGATGCCCAAGCCAGTATATTCCCCACAGCAGACTATTCTGCATTTGGGACGAATGGTGTAAGAGCGCCTAACTAAAAAGTAACTCGATTGAGTGAAATTTCAAAACAGCCTGTGAGTTGGCTCATGGGTTGTTTTTTATATATTTATTGTAGATATAGTATGACATCTATGAGTAAATTAAACAGTCTTTAATTTATTGTTTATTATTTGGACACAATAAATTCATCAATTGTTTAATGAAAAAATAGTAAATCGAATATGTATTTCATAAGAAGATTTTGTAAACTATACACGTAAGTATTGTAAATTTACGGTAATTCTGAAATCATTGTAATCGAGATTACTAGTATAATTCAATTAATTTATTAAATAGTTAATCATAAAATTGATAACTTTTTTAAATAAAAAGATTAATTGATACTTGTATTAGTATTCGCAAAATAATCTCATGGAAATAAATTGGAACCCTATGAAACAATTTCAATCTGTAGTATTTGGAGCAACATTTGCAGCTACAACAGCAGCATTGGTAGCTTTTGCTCCTTCTTCTGCACACGCTATTCAGCTTAGTGGTAGCGTTGGTGTTGATGGTAACGTGAATATTCTCACACCAGATGCAAGCACAGTAGTATTGGATTTTACAGCTATCAATGGTGTTTCCCCTACACCAATATTTTCTAGTTTTCTACCTGCTCTGACTCCAAGTGGTCTTAGCATTAAAGATTTAACTCTAGCTGCATTAGCAACTCCTACTGCAACAGCAAATTTTGCAACTGGTTCTGTTACCTCGTTTCTGGATTTTGGTATAAGAACACTTAACACCACCACAGGTTCATTAACTTTTGACCTTGATGCTGCCACTTTTTTGGTTACTACCAATACGGCTGGTAGTACTGCTGTTACAGTTGACGGTGCAACAGGTATATGGAGATTCGACGGAAACACAGTTGCAAGAGGTTCTATTACCGCAACTGATTTCGGATCGGGTACTTTTGCTATTAGTCTAAGAGCTGAACCTGTCCCTGAACCTCTGACAATGGGTGGTCTGGCTTTAGGTGCTGGATTTGGTGCGTTCCTCAAAACTCGTTATTCCAAAAAAGACGAGCAACTAGAGAAAGTTTAATTTAAAGTTTTGAATTCATTTATCATCAAATAACATCTGTTAATTTTATTGTGTGTTCCGTTGATATTAATGGTATGAAAAACCTCAAAGCCAAGCTTGGTAACACAAATTTGATTTGAGTTTTTAAACTAACCATAAATTAAATAGACGAAAGCTAGAGTTTGGTTTCCTTTTATTATTTTCACGCAGAGGCGCAGCGAAAAGTCGGAGCGGAGGCTTCCTCCGTTCGCGTAGCGTCTCCGGAGGAGATTCTGAAATTTTCAAGACAGAGACGCAGCGAGAAAAATTTTGCAATTCATTCCTTGAATTAGCAATACTTGGATATTTATCAAGTATCAGAAGGGTAGAGATTCTTTAGAAATTAAGCAACCATTAAAGGAGTTTTGGCTATTTCATCTTTACTTAGGTTTAGCTGGAAGATACTGCTCTTATCCCTTCATACAGCTAATTTCTTCTCAAAAACTTATTAGTACTGGCAAATACCACCATTAGCAGCATTACCTGTATTTGCCAAGGTGCAAGGATTAAGCTCACCATCAGACTCAGCACCGTAAATGTACCAATGATATAGGCTACTTCATCTTGACATTTTTTGGATATGTAGCCGGTTGCTAAACCAGCGACTAGAGGAACCAAAAAAAACATAGGCATTTTTACTTACCTTCCAACCTCAAACGTAAACTTTCACTGAAAATAGCCGAAATTAATTTTTTTTAATGCGGGTAGTTTCTTATATTAGCAAGTTGAGTTACATTATGTTACTTAAAATTACGGTATTTATTTCAATATTACGTAATCATTTGGTAAATTAAATTAACTTAATACTTGCAACTATTGCTAGAAAGAGAATCTAGCATAGTACCTTTAGGAGTAAATTTCCCACATTAATTACCCGATGCTGAACATTCCTCAACTACTGGCAACTGAACTAGAACTCAAACCTTATCAGGTGCAGAACGCGCTGGAACTTTTAGCGGAAGGTGCGACTGTTCCCTTCATTGCACGATACCGCAAAGAGCGCACTGGTGAGATGAATGAAGTGCAGTTGCGTGATTTAGCTGATAGGTATACTTACTTAACAGAAATTGAAGAAAGAAAGTCAGTAATTTTAAAAGCGATCGCCGAACAGAATAAACTGACAGATGACCTAAAAGAGAAAATCATATCTTGTTTACAAAAAACTGAACTTGAGGATTTATACTTACCTTATCGTCCAAAACGCCGCACTCGCGCCACTATCGCTAGAGAGAAAGGATTACAACCTCTGGCAGACTTTATTAAATCTCTCAACGTTAAAAATCCCGTTTCCTCCTCATTATCAGAAGAAGCAGCCAAATATGTTTCCGAAACTCAGGAAGTAACAAGCGCCGATGATGCACTCAAAGGTGCATCTGATATCTTAGCGGAAGAAGTCGCAGAAAAAGCTGATTTACGGGCATATATTCGAGATTATCTTTTAGAAGAGGGGTTATTTGTTTCTCGCATCAAAGATGATTACCCAGAAGGTACAACAAAATTTGAGATGTACCGCAACTATCAAATTAAAGTGAAAAATATTGCACCCCATAATTTGCTGGCGTTGTGTCGGGGTGAAACTGAGGGAATATTAAAGTTTGATGTGGTCTTTGAAGAAGATTTACTACTGTCTTATCTGGAGTCTCAAGAAATCAAGACAAAAGTCAGGTTAATTCGGGATTTTTATCAGGCGATGCTGAAAGATGCTTTTAACCGCTTGATGAAAAACTCCCTAATCAGTGAAGTAATTGCTGAGAAGAAAACTTATGCAGATATTGAATCTATCAAGACATTTGAAATCAATTTACGCGAGTTGCTATTATCTGCACCAGCAGGGATGAAACCAACTATGGCCCTTGACCCTGGTTTTAGAACTGGGTGTAAAGTGGCAATTATTGACCAAACAGGAAAATTTTTAGAATATCAAGCAGTATTTCCCCATCAAGCGGCTGAACAACGGACAAAAGCTGCTCAAACTATCAAAAATCTCATTGAAAAATATCAAGTAGATTTAATTGCTATCGGTAATGGGACAGCTTCCCGCGAAACGGATGAGTTTATAGTACAGGTATTACAAACTTTAAACCGTAAACCCATCAAGGTAATGGTAAATGAGTCTGGCGCATCTATATATTCTGCCAGCAAAGTCGCACTTGAAGAGTTTCCTGATTTAGATGTAACAGTGCGGGGTGCAATTAGTATCGGTCGGCGTTTGCAAGACCCTTTAGCAGAGTTGGTGAAAATTGATCCTAAATCTATTGGTGTGGGACAATATCAGCACGATGTGGATCAGAAGTTGTTGAAGAAGAAGTTAGATGAGACTGTAGAAAGTTGCGTGAATTATGTGGGTGTAGACTTAAATACCGCTTCTAAAGAACTCTTAACTTTTGTTTCCGGGATTACACCAACCGTAGCCAACAATATTGTGGCTTACCGCAACCAGTATGGAGCCTTTAAAAATCGCCGCCAACTTTTGAAGGTTCCCAAGTTGGGGCCGAAAGCATTTGAACAAGCAGCAGGATTTCTGCGGATTCGTGGTGGCGATAACCCTTTGGATAATACAGCAGTGCATCCAGAAAGTTATACCCTAGTGGAAGCGATCGCCTCTGACTTAAGTGTACCTTTAAATCAAGTCACGCAAATTGCCGAAAAGCTCAAAAAAGCCGACTTAAAGAAATACGTCACCGATACCGTTGGCGAACCCACACTACGTGACATCCTCAGTGAATTAGAAAAACCAGGAAGAGACCCCCGTGCTGAATTTAAGTATGCCACTTTTAAGGAAGGGATTAAAGAAATCAGCGACTTGCAAGAAGGAATGGAACTAGAGGGAATTATCACCAACGTGGCTAATTTTGGTGCATTTGTCGATATTGGCGTACATCAAGATGGTTTAGTGCATATCTCCCAACTGGCTGATAGATTTGTCGATGACCCGAAGAAAGTTGTGAAAGTGGGACAAGTTGTCAAAGTCCGAGTGCTGGAAGTAAACGCCAAATTGAAGCGGATTAGTTTGTCGATGAAAGTAGTCAAACAGTAAACAAGTTTGTAGTCAGGACTTTAGTCGTGATAGCAGGTATTTTATAAGTGCTAAAGCACTTACTACGAACCAAATTGAAGCATATTGGTATTTATCCCCATTTTTTCTAAATATTCCAGATGGTAGACAAGCAATCTATCTTGTAAGAGATGCTGATAATTAGTTAATTATTCAAGATAGTAATAGCAAGATTCAAATAATTTATCTCTGAATTTTAGGTAAAAAAATGTTGGGAATATTTTTAACAGCTCTAGCTACAGCACTCAGTCTACTAATTGTTGATTTAGTAGTACCTGGTGTCAACATTGCTAACTTTCCAGCCGCGATGATTGCTGCTGTTGTCATTGGCTTAGTTAATGGCTCAGTTAGACCAATTCTCTCGACTCTATCATTACCACTTAACTTTTTAACCTTTGGCGCATTTTCTTTAATTGTTAACGGTCTTTGTTTCTCATTAGCAGCAGCTTTGGTTCCTGGGTTCAGCGTTCACGGTATTCTCGCTTTTATTTTGGGGCCAGTTGTTCTCTCCTTCGCTAGTACTTTCATTAACAACTATTTTGTTGAGAAGAATCTTTTAAGTGGAAGTGACAAAGCTCAAGCTGAATTACCTTCCCAATCCCAAGGTGAATTGTCATCTAGATAATGCCTAAGATGGAGTTAAGAATTCACTTGATTCCAGACAATGTAAGTAAATTTTGAAAAATAGCAACAATCCCATGAAATTACTTCGTATTCTTCTTGGTCTATTCTTACCTCCAGTAGGAGTGTTCTTAACAGTCGGTGTCGGCCCAACTTTGCTAATTAATATCTTGTTAACAGTCTTAGGCTGGCTTCCTGGTAGCATTCATGCAGTTTGGGTCATTGCTAAACATGAAGAACAATTTAATAGAGAGGGTGGTATTTATTAGGATTTGGCGGTAGATGTCACAGCTTTAGATTAGTTAAATAGGTCGGGATATTCCCGCCTATTTTTTTTATTTATATAGATAACATTAACGTAGGTCTTTCTTGAGAGGTTATTTATAAAGTAAAAATAAAATTACTGTAGGGTGTGTTAGGCGCACATTTGGAGATGATGTCTCACGAAAAGAATAACTTAAGCGCCTAACGCACCGCTAAATAATATGGTGCGTTGCGTTAGGCTAAAGCCTTAACACAACGGCAATAAAGCGGGAAGAACATCTACACCGCTTTTTGCCTCCCCTACTTAAGATTTACTTTATAAATAGTCTCTGAAGAATCACTTCAAAATTAAATATCCCTGAATTAGTTGTTTGATAATTCAGGGATATATTAATTAAAGATATTTCATTAAACGCGTTCGTCGTGAAGACTTTATTCCTCGAATCTTCAAGCACTAAAGTGCTTACTACAAACTTATCAACAAGTTAGTTACAGGCTACTACCCTCTTACTAAAAAGAGAAACGCGACATTTACTATTTGTGTACGATTGTTTTATCTTGCTCAGGATGTTCTTTATCTTTGAACAAATCAGCTGTTGCTAGTAGTAATTCCCGCAAAGTTTGTTTAATTTGACGCTCTTTTCTAGCTAAGGATGTACCAGCCTCACCCAGTTTATCTTCTATTTGCGATCGCTTCTGGTCTACCTGGGTAGCTATAGCTTCCGCTTGAGGACGAGCCTGATCATACCAGGTTTTCGCTTCGTCTAGATAATTTTGAACTTCTTCAGAACGTCCACCGTAGCGAGCGGCTAAATTAGCTCTGACAATTGATAATTGCGCTTGTAATTGGGCATAGCGTTTTTGCAATAGCGAAACTTCTTCACTATTTTTGATAGCATCAATAGCAGAGTCAATAGCAGTTTTTGTACTAGCAGTTTTTTCCTGACCGCTTTCAGAAATATCTGCTAAAATTACATCAACTTCTTGCTGAATTTTTTCTTCTTCACCATCAATTTGAGCTTGCAGTCTTTGCAATTCTGACTGACTTTTAACTATTGCTTCGTGTCTTTTAGTATTAATTCCTTCAATGGCTCCTTCAATTGAAGCTGTAACTTCTTCTTTAATCTCTGTACCTTTATCTTGCAGATTCTCAATTACGGTAGAAACTGCATCTTTGACAAGAGAGCGGATTTCACTAGAACCTTCTTTTAACTCAGAAGCTACTTGAGCAACTGCGGCTTTAACAATTTCTCGAATTCTCTCACTTTTTAATTGTCCAGTTGCTTTTGCTTGTTGTAAGTCTGCTTGAATTTGCTCTTTGATATTACTAGCCATTTTCAACTCTGGTGATTTAGATAATTTGGATAAAATTTTTGCAGATACTCTTCCATTTACATTATGGTTTAGTCCTCATCGCTGAGGTACTTCCTAGAGACATAAAATTAGAAGATGCACACTACAGTAGATAATGTATAACTTATGGCTTATCTATGGGATGATGAGTATGTAACCAATAGTTATATTTTCAGAAAGAGGCAAATAATTACAGGAGAAGCTAGGTGCAGAAATTTCTTAAATTAGTATTAATAACTCTTTTATTTTTGACAAGTGCTTTCACTCCACCTGCAAGTGCAGCAGATATAGCCAATGGTGGACAAATCTTTAGCCTTCACTGTGCTGGTTGTCATATCAACGGTGGTAACATCATCAGACGGGGAAAAAACTTACAAAAGAAAGCATTGAAAAAATATGGAATGGATTCCCTAGAGGCAGTTACATCTATTGTTACCAATGGTAAAAATAATATGTCAGCCTACAAAGACCGTCTCAGCGAACAAGAAATTCAAAATGTTGCTGCTTACGTTCTAGAACAAGCAGACAAAGGCTGGCAATAAATAACAATTCAAAATTCAAAATCCCTTACGGAAAACAAGCTACAAAATTCAAAAAAATGGCACTACCAACAGACAGTATCACAAGATTTGTACCAACTGATTGGTAATTGTGGTGACGAATATCACCGATAACAACCATCAATGTTACTATTCCAGCAGTGCATCACACTATGAGTTATAAGTTATGTGTGTTATTCCTAACTTTTACCTGTACTGAATTGTGAAGCTACGCAGCCTGTTTCCATTTTTTGATGATTCCGTCTCCACCTGGGCATTAGAAGCGCGTTTGCTGCGCTGGTTAACATTTGTCTGGTTATTTGTCGGGTTAGTCATGCTATTCTCAGCCTCCTACGTAGTAGCTGATGTCCGCCAAGGTGATGGGTTGTATTACTTTAAGCGGCAAATCCTGTGGGTTTTTGCTTCTCTGATTGGTTTTAACATCATTGTCAATCGACCCTTACAGAAAATTCTCGGTATCTCCCATTGGCTATTAGGACTATTTTTAGTATTAATTTTTGTCACCCTCATTCCTGGATTGGGTAAAAAAGCTTTTGATGCAGCCCGTTGGATAGCAATTGGCCCGATTCCCCTACAACCTTCAGAACTAATTAAACCCTTTTTGGTATTACAAAGTGCCAGATTATTTGGACAGTGGGAACGGTTGACCTGGCAAGTACGTTTAACTTGGCTGGGTATTTTCGGGTTGGTAATTTTAGGAATCCTTGCCCAACCGAACTTAAGTACAGCCTCACTCTGTGGTATGACTATCTGGCTAATTGCTTTAGCCAGTGGCTTACCTTATAAGTATTTAGCAGGAACAGCGATTGGTGGATTCTTGTTAGCAATACTGAGTATTAGTATCAAAGAATATCAACGCCGACGGGTGATGTCATTCCTCAATCCTTGGGCAGATGCTACAGGAGATGGCTATCAGTTAGTTCAAAGTCTGTTAGCAGTCGGTTCTGGTAAAACCTGGGGTGCTGGATTTGGGATGTCGCAACAGAAGCTATTCTATTTACCAATTCAAGACACCGATTTTATTTTTGCCGTCTTCGCTGAAGAATTTGGCTTTGTCGGCAGTATAGTTTTGCTAATACTTTTAGCTCTATTTGCGACTCTGGGTTTAATAGTTGCACTGAAAGCAAAAAACCCCATACATCGACTGGTAGCAATTGGTATCACTATTTTCATGGTTGGACAATCCCTACTACATATTGCTGTTGCAACAGGTGCTTTACCCACTACAGGCTTACCCTTACCCATGTTTAGTTATGGCGGTAACTCCATGATTGCCAGCTTAATAAATGCAGCTTTGCTAATTCGGGTAGCCAGAGAAAGTAGCGAAGCCGAGGTATTACCATTACGAGGTGATAGGCAACAAATTGGAGGGTACAGGGGTGAAAATAAACGTCAGCGTCGGCGGATTTAAGCCTAGTACCGCCAGTGTAAGTCATAAAGAATTCTATTTTAGGCTTTTGCACTCTTCATATTTAATCTTTTCCCACCCCCTATCTATGGCACAATAAGAGACTGTAATAAGAAAAGTATTGTTAAGGTAATTTAGTGACTCCAACAGCTCAAGCCACGGCAAGTGCGCGTCGCGTAGTATTTCCATTTACGGCAATTGTAGGCCAGGAAGAAATGAAACTGGCGCTGCTGTTGAACGTGATTGATCCCAAAATCGGTGGTGTAATGATTATGGGCGATCGCGGTACAGGTAAAACGACGACTATCCGGGCCCTGGCTGACCTATTGCCAGAAATCCCAGTAGTTGTCAATGACCCCTTCAACAGTGACCCCAGCGACCCCGACTTGATGAGCGATGAAGTCCGGCAAAAGGCAGGACAAGGGGCAGAAATTCCCACAGAATTCAAAAAAGTCCAAATGGTAGACCTGCCCTTAGGTGCGACAGAAGACCGGGTATGCGGCACTATCGACATTGAAAAAGCCTTATCTGAAGGTGTGAAAGCCTTTGAACCAGGACTTCTGGCTAAAGCAAACCGTGGTATTCTCTACGTAGATGAAGTCAATCTCTTAGATGACCACCTCGTAGATGTACTACTCGACTCGGCAGCCAGTGGCTGGAACACCGTAGAACGAGAAGGTATTTCCATCCGTCATCCAGCCCGTTTTGTTCTCGTCGGTTCTGGGAACCCAGAAGAAGGCGAATTACGACCCCAATTACTTGACCGTTTTGGAATGCACGCCGAAATCCACACCGTTAAAGAACCAGCTTTACGGGTGCAAATCGTCGAGCAAAGGTCAGAATTTGACCAAAATCCGCCAACATTTCTTGAAAGGTGCCAATCTGAACAACAAGCACTACAACAGAAAATTGTCAATGCCCAAAAGCTATTGCCAGAAGTAAAAATTGATTATGACCTGCGGGTAAAAATTTCCGAAGTCTGTTCAGAACTGGATGTAGACGGTTTACGTGGTGATATTGTTACCAACCGCGCCGCCAAAGCCCTAACAGCATTTGAAGGAAGGACAGAAGTTACAGTTGATGATATTCGTCGTGTAATTACCCTATGTCTGCGTCATCGTCTGCGGAAAGATCCTCTAGAGTCAATTGATTCCGGTTACAAGGTAGAAAAAGCCTTTGCCCGAGTCTTTGGGGTAGAACTATCAGAAGATAACTCCTCGCAAAAAAACGGTGCAGGTCAAATTAAAACAGGTGTCCGGTAATCACCATCAGTGAACAGTAATAATTAATAACTGTTCACTGATGACTTCATTTCAGCACTCAGCACTCATGATAAGACATTGGAATTTTTGGTTAAATAGCTTCATTTTAGCTAGCCAATACAATCCACCCCGGTTTGTAGAGTTAGTCATGCTGATGCTAGCGATCGCCATGTTAGCCATAGCAGTAATTTTACCAGAAAAACCTTATTTGATACTGGGTTTGAGCTTCGTAGTTGGCGCGTCGATATCTATCTTAGTACGAGAAGCGATCGCTCCCTCAGCAGAAAACAAAGTCACCCAACTCACAGCCTTACTCTTACTTTTCATTAGTCTATATGGTTTCGCTGACTTACTCAAAACCCTCTAATTAGTCAGAAATCCACAATCCATTCTGAAAACATTTATTATTACTAAGGGAAAATCTGAGCAAAGAGATTCCATTGCTCAGACTTGTTGGTGCTGTTCTGTGTCACTACTTACTACATCCCACAATTTTGATATTTCGCAAATTCCGGCGAAATTAATTGAGAAGTTCTGTATTTCTAAATTTTCCAGTCTCACCCTCAGAAACTATAAATAATAACTTGACTCCATAACTGCTAATCAAGTAAAATTTTAGATTGTCTGTCTAATTACCTGCTCGGATCAGGTAGACATACTGCAAAAGCTGGTAAATCAAAACCAGCTACCTGTACGGCAACCTCAAGGACAATTAATTTCATGGCCTACGCGATTATTGAGACTGGTGGCAAGCAAGTACGAGTTGAGCCAGGTCGTTTTTACGATATTGAACTCCTCGCAGTCGAACCAGATGAAAAAGTTACAATAGATGCTGTATTACTAGTACAGAACAACGGTGAAGTCACCATTGGTCAGCCTTTAGTAGCTGGGGCAACAGTAGAAGGAACAGTGTTGCGGCACCTGAGAGGTCGCAAAGTCCTGGTTTATAAAATGAAGCCGAAAAAGAAAACCCGCAAAAAACGGGGGCATCGCCAGGAAATCACTAGACTTTTAATTGATTCGATCACATTTAACGGCACAGTGTTGACAGCAGAAGTGACCGCAACTGCTGAAACTCCTGAGGCTACCCCAGAGACAGAAGCTGCTGAATAATAGTAAATCCGCAATAAAAAAATAAAAAGGAAATTATGGCTCACAAGAAGGGAACAGGTAGTACACGCAACGGTCGTGATTCTAATGCCCAACGTTTGGGTGTCAAGCGCTTCGGTGGAGAAGCAGTCATTGCAGGAAACATTCTTGTACGTCAACGTGGAACAAAGTTTCATCCTGGCAACAATGTTGGTATCGGTAAAGATGATACTTTGTTTGCCTTGGTTGATGGTTTAGTTACCTTTGAAAGAAAAGGTAAATCCCGCAAAAAAGTTAGCGTTTACCCAGTAGCTGCCGCAGAAGCAGTAGCTAGCTAAGTAGTTATTGTAGTGAGGACTTACGTCCTTACTACAAACTGCTTTTTTTATAAAATTAATTTTTGAGTCAATAACATATTTATAAATGCACCTAATAGTACACCTATAATTGAAACAATAAATGTAACGATAAAAGCTTGCCATTCTGTAAAACCAGTAGATTGGAAGTCAATTCGGGTTAAAAGAGCGGCAGAAATAATGAGTAGTGTATCAAGAAATACACGAAACCAAGCAATCATGAGAAAAAATAGGAATGCGCCCGTTACAGCAACTAAAAAACTCCTAAGGCTGGAAGCAAGTAAAACATTGGAGTAATTAGCAATCTTTGAGTAAGGAGCGGTGATGCTTCCTACCAAAAGAAATATAGTTAACACAAGAATAATCCAGGCAAACCAAGGGGCTTGTATATCAGATAACATCCAACCCAAACTACTGTAGCTCAACAGTAATAAAACTAGGGCTAGCCAGGGAAGTCTATTCACAATTGACATGGGTTGGTACAGCTAGTTATTCTGCAAGAATTGTTTGGTAGGATTCAAGGTTTTTTTAAGTTTGGCAAATTTTGTGATCGTTGTTGCATTTTAAAATACAACCAGAAACACACCCAACTTAATCCAGCAAAAAACCTAACTTACCTGGATAGATTTTGACTGCGATCGCTTAGACTATAAGTTTATCATCCTATTTTTTCTAGGCGCAATCAATAGGTTGTCAAGCTCTGACAAAACTTTAAACAACTTTTGCAGAGAATTACGGTAAAAACTAGTTAAATATTTAAGTAAACATTTGTAAACTGTTAGCAGCCGAGTAGCCACATATCACATCGTGTTCAAGGAATGATCATGAAACAACTTGTTATCGCGGAGCGCGTATGCCTCATTGGTCATATCGTCTCAATGGTGTTTGGATTGGTAGGGATACTACTAGTTGTACCTAATGCAGAAGTGCTTTTCCATCTATCGGAGATGGGACAAACAGCCATGCAATGGAGTATGGCTGGTGGTGGTGTAGTTTACATGATTCTGGGTGCAGCAGCTGTATTTTTATATGCCTTACGGACATTGGGTTTGGGTCGTACTTTGGGTTTTATGCTACCTGCGGTATTGATCTCCTTAACCAGTGAATTGCTAGGAACCAGCACAGGCTTTCCTTTTGGTCACTACAGTTATTTAAGTGGCTTGGGCTATAAAATTGCTGGCTTAGTACCGTTTACAATTCCCTTGTCCTGGTTTTATGTAGGATGTTCCTCATACCTGTTAGGACGTGCTGGCTTAGAAGTAGATAAAAAACCTACTTTGTTACGTCACATCGGCTCTATTGGTTTGGGTTCATTGCTGCTCACCTCTTGGGATTTTGTACTTGACCCTGCCATGAGTCAAACTTCCTTACCCTTCTGGTATTGGCAACAGCCAGGCCCCTTCTTTGGAATGCCCTATCAAAACTTTGCTGGTTGGTTGGGTACAGGTGCAGTATTCATGACAGTGGCTGCTGTGTTGTGGAGAAATAATCCGATAAAATTTGAGCGATCGCAGCTTAATGTACCTTTAGCAGTTTATTTAGGCAACTTTGGTTTCGCTACCGTCATGAGCTTGGCAGCAGGGTTTTCTATTCCTGTATTGCTGGGCATACTGCTAGGTGTAGCCCCAGCGTTAGCCCTGTGGTGGAAAGGCTCATCTGCATCAGACCAAATCAGCGTAGAACAAGCTGCAAATAAAGTCTCCATAGCCAGCATTAAAGTTGTGAATTAGGGACTGGGGAATAAAACCCAGTACTGAGTAATGAGTTCCGAGTGAGTAATCTCACTCAGCACTCATAACTCAGCCCTCATAACTCCTTAATACCCAGTTCAACATCAAAAACATTCTTTTTATAGTAGCGATTCCCAGTTGCAAAGTATTTTTATCGTGGACAACGCTTTGACAGCAGCAAGTGCTTTGGCGCTTCTGTTACTACTTATCCAAGTGCCAGCAACAGCAATTCTGCTGTCTCGTTTATTTAAGGGGCCAAGACGACTACCCCCCATTCAACCGCAACAGCCAACACCAGAGCTTTTGGGTAATGTGAGCGTTGTAGTTCCCACACTGAACGAAGCCCTGCGTATCAGTCCTTTGTTAGCAGGGTTGAGTCAGCAGAGTTACGAAGTTCGGGAAGTGATTGTGGTAGATAGCAAATCCCAAGATGGGACTCCCGACTTAGTAAAAGCCGCACAGCAGAAAGACCCCCGCTTCCGCCTCATCAATGATGACCCTTTACCCTCCAATTGGGTGGGAAGACCTTGGGCATTGCATAACGGCTTTTTGTATAGTTCCGAAGATAGCCAGTGGTTTTTAGGCATGGATGCTGACACTCAGCCCCATCCTGGTTTAGTAGCTAGTTTAGTGAAAATAGCCCAGGCGCAAGGATACGACTTAGTGACCCTTTCACCCCAGTTCATCCTCCAGTATCCCGGTGAATGTTTGCTGCAACCTGCCTTGCTGATGACTCTTCTTTACCGATTTGACCCCGCAGGCATTACTACAGACCAACCAGAACGGGTTATGGCCAATGGACAATGTTTTTTGTGCCGTCGCTCTGTATTAGCTGCTGTGGGTGGTTACAGTAGCGCTAGTAGTTCTTTTTGTGATGATGTCACCTTGGCACGTCATATTGCAGCCCAAGGGTATAAGGTGGGCTTTTTAGACGGGGCTAAGGTGTTGAAAGTGAGAATGTATGAGGGAGCGTTAGAGACTTGGAAGGAATGGGGGCGCAGTCTTGACCTTAAAGATGCTTCTCCCCGCTCTCAAATTTGGGGAGATTTATGGTTACTCTCATCTGTTCAGGGTTTGCCTCTACTGATTGTCTTGGGCTATTTGCTGTTTGGTTTTCTACCTCCCGTCTTGCTGCCCTTAAAGCTTTTATGGGGATTAAATTTATTTTTACTTGTGATTCGCTTTGCTATGCTGTTGGCGATCGCTCCTTCTTATGATCGTAAAAGTGCTAAAGGTGGCTGGCTATTTTGGCTTTCACCCTTAGCTGATCCTCTAGCCGTGCTGCGAATCTTCTTATCTGCTTTCCGCACTCCCAAGGAATGGCGAGGGAGAACTTACAGTCATAAGTAGGGATTTTACCCCACTCTCCACTCCCTACTCACTCATCTTCACCTCCAACGCGATCGCCCCGTTCTAATTCCCAGAGAATTTGATTACCTTCACGGCGTACCCGTGAAACAATCCAGTTGCGCCAGCGCCATTGGTCTCCCCGACTAGTGACAGCGCTGGCATGGACATCCATTAAGTCTGCCAACTCAGAACTAGTGATTAGATAGCCTTTTGCCGCAATTTCATCTGCAATCCGCAGAGTTTCTACGAGGTTACGGAGTTGTTCAACCCGTTTTTCTGACGGTTTTTCTTCGATTGTAGCCGCAGCGTGTGCGGTAGATGGTTCCATAATGTTGATGTTTGACGCAGAAGTACTGATTTCTTGTGTCGTTTTGTGAACTATTGTAGAGGTTGTAACATAATCAGGTACTTTTGCTACACTTATTTTGCTGATATCAGGTAAAGATTTGTGAGCATTACGAGTAGATAATTGTTGTAAAGACGGGATTCTACCAGTTGCAAAACAGCGAGCAATCACATCACAACGTTCGTTACCTATGTTACCAGAATGACCGCGAACATGGTGCCAATTGACCTTGCGGCTATTAAGCTCATCCAAAGTTTCTAAAAGGTCTTGATTCTGAACTGGGTTCCCATCGGCTTTTTTCCAGCCTTTTTTTTTCCAACCTTTTACCCACTTGGTAACACAGTTAATTAAGTATTCACTATCTGTATAGAGGGTAATCGGTTCAGTTTGCCCAGAGTCGTGTAGGAATTGTAAAGCAGCGATCGCAGCTTGCATTTCCATCTTATTATTGGTCGTATGACTGGCGGCATCACCCATTTCGTGAATTGAACCATCACTAAAATAGACGACAACACCCCAACCCCCAGGGCCGGGATTACCAGTACAAGCTCCATCAGTGTATATGCTTTCGATTATTGGTTGGGTAGACATGGTAAAGATATCAAACCGCATTGGTAAGTACACACTTTAGCGGCAAAAGATGGGAAGCAATATATACGTTAACTTAAGAAAAATCAATCCTCCAGTTGGGTTTAGTCAATATACCCGCTTTCTCAGTAATACATTTAACACTTATAAAACTATATGGAGACACTCCAATATTTTCTTCCCCAAGTCTGGTTTGTGATTCTCGCATTCTTTCTTTTCCTCTACGTCATGCTAGATGGTTTTGATTTGGGGGTGGGGATTCTCTCTCTCACTTCCTCCGATGAGAAACGGCGAGGAATTTTGATGACTAGCTTGAGTAATATTTGGGATGCTAACGAAACTTGGCTCGTTCTCATGGGTGGCGGCTTGTTCGGCGCGTTTCCCTTGGCTTACGGCACAATTTTAAATGCTTTGTATATCCCAATTTTCGTGATGATATTTGGGTTTATTTTTCGTGGTGTAGCCTTTGAGTTTCGGGAATTATCTAGACGCAAAGTTTTGTGGAATTTTGCTTTTGGAGCAGGTAGTTTTACGGCTGCACTTGGTCAAGGATTTGCATTAGGTGCTGTACTCAAAGGAATTAAAGTTGATGAGACGGGACATTTTATTGGTAGTACCTGGGACTGGTTCAGTTTACCTTCGGTGTTGGTAGCGTTAACCTTAATTCAAGGATATGTATTGATTGGTTCAACTTATCTTGTGTGGAAAACTACAGGAGAATTGCAAGCAACTCACTATAAAACAGCGAAACTAGCAGCTTGGACAACTTTAATCGGGGCAATTTTTATTACAGTTACCACACCGATAATTTATGAAAGTGCTAGAACAAAGTTGTTTCAACAGCCTTTAGTCTATATCTTTGCCGTCATTCCTGTGTTGGGTGTGTGGTTAATTTGGCAACTATTACAGAGTCTCAATCGCCAAGAAGAACGCGCACCTTTTGTTTGGACAATACTTTTGTTTGTACTGTCGTTTATTGGCTTAGGTTTGATTGTTTTTCCTTATATTATTCCACCCCAGATTACTATTTATGAGGCGGCGGCAGACCCTAGTTCCCTGGTAATCATGATTATTTTTATCGGCTTTCTCATTCCAGTAATGCTGTTTTATAATCTCTACCAATACATTGTTTTCCGAGGTAAAGTTACTGGTAATAGCTACGGAGAATAATTATAAATACAGTTACTGAGTCAAGGTAGTAAGCGATCGCTTGATAAATATCCCCCTATCCCCAGCCAATACATAATATAGAGGATCTGTAGCTAGGCGATCGCCTGACCTAACCCCACTCAACTACAATATATATAGATATTGTTGCGAATTGTATAGTTAGGGTTTAGCTGTCATGGCTCCCGCCGTTTTAATTCAAAATCTGCAAAAGCGTTACGGTACTGTTGAAGCCGTCAAAGATGTTTCTTTCCAGGTAGAACCAGGGGAAATCTTTGGTTTACTCGGCCCCAACGGTGCAGGTAAAACCACTACTCTACGTGCTTTGTGTACCCTCACCACTCCAGATGCTGGCAAAATCGAGGTATCTGGAATTTCTGTGTTGGATAACCCCAGAGTAGCTAGACAACGGCTAGGCTATGTTGCTCAAGAAGTCGCCTTAGATAAAGTGTTAACTGGAAAAGAACTGTTGCAATTACAAGCAGCACTTTATCACCTCCCCAAAGCAGTAGCCAAACAGCGAATTGAGACAGTTTTAGATTTACTCGGTTTACAGGAGTACGCCAATAAAAAAACAGGAACCTATTCTGGTGGGTTACGTAAACGCCTAGATTTGGCGGCTGGCTTACTTCATGCACCAGATGTATTAGTGTTGGATGAACCAACTGTAGGGCTTGATATTGAAAGCCGTTTCGTGGTGTGGGAATTCTTGCGAAACCTACGAGCATCGGGAACGACTGTTGTCATTACTAGCCACTATTTAGAAGAGATTGACGCGCTAGCCGATCGCGTTGCTATCATCGATCGTGGTGTGGTGATTGCCGTTGGTACACCCTCAGAATTGAAAGATAGACTCGGAGGCGATCGCATTACTTTACGAATCCGCGAGTTCTCCCCCACAGAAGAAGCAGAACAAGCTAAATCTCTACTACAAGGATTACCCTTTGTCAAGGAAGTCATCATTAACAACGCTCAAGGTAATTCCCTGAACTTGGTAGTAACACCACAAAATGATGCCTTAATTACTATCCAGCAAGCACTAAATAACGCCAGTTTACCAATTTTTGGTATCGCCCAATCTCGTCCTAGCCTCGATGATGTCTACCTCGCCGCCACCGGACGTACTCTACTAGATGCTGAATTAGCAGCAGTAGCCAATCGCGATCCCAAAGCAGAGAAGAAACAGAATATGAGATAGGTATCATTCCACTGACAACTGACAACTAACAACTGACAACTAACAAACATGAGTGTTACCCCCAAATCTGATATAAATTGGCAACCAGCCCCATCACCGCCAGCTTACGCTGATACTGCACATAATTTCTTTGGTGAACTAGTGCAGGAAACGTTGGCTTTAACTCGTCGCTTGTTTATTCAATTACAACGCCGCCCTTCCACCTTGTTAGCTAGTATTATTCAGCCTGTAATGTGGTTGGTATTATTTGGCGCTTTGTTCCAAAATGCTCCAAAAGGCTTATTCGGCAGTACGACAAATTACGGACAATTTTTAGCTGCGGGTGTAATAGTATTTACTGCATTTGCTGGGGCATTGAATGCAGGTTTACCGATAATGTTTGACCGTGAGTTCGGCTTTTTGAATCGGTTATTAGTCGCTCCCCTGGCATCACGGTTTTCCATTGTCTTTGCTTCAGCAATCTTTATTGTCAGCCAAAGTTTACTGCAAGCAGCCGTAATTGTAGGCGCTGCGGCATTTCTAGGGGCTGGCTTACCAGATATAGCAGGCTTAGGAGCGATCGCCTTAATTGTCTTCCTGCTGGCTTTAGGTGTAACAGCTATCTCTCTCGGTTTAGCTTTTGCTTTACCTGGACATATTGAATTAATTGCAGTAATCTTTGTCACCAACTTACCATTGCTTTTTGCCAGTACGGCTCTCGCTCCTTTATCCTTCATGCCCAAGTGGTTACAGGTTGTAGCTACCCTAAACCCTCTCAGCTACGCCATTGAACCCATTCGTTATCTCTATCTCCACAGTACTTGGGGGTTGAGTGATGTGGTGATGCAAGCACCTTGGGGTGATGTCACTTTTGGAGGAGCGTTGCTAATATTGTTTAGCTTTGCTTTGATTGCATTATTGAGTATTCAGCCCCAACTGCGGCGGACTCTTGCGTAAAATCAAAGCAGAATGGTGTTAGAGGAATTTTAGAGTCAAAAATCATGAAAAAACTATTTTTACCCGTAACCAAGCTTTTGATAGGTTTAGCAGGAATTAGTTTTGCTTCCTTGCTGACCATACAGCCTAGCTTGGCTCAACTCGGCACAGTAGATGCAGGTGGTAATAGTGATGCTCAAAATAATAACCTGAATTTCGACTCCGGCAATTTCAATATGTTTGACCTCATCCATCGGGCAAACTTAGGAAATACTACATTTGACAGTAATCGCCAGAGTCAACAAATAGACGATGCCGCGAAGGCATTTAGAGAAAGGCAAAATAAAGTAACTGGTGGTCAACAATACAGACAAGTACTTCCTATTTTGCCTCCCAATGCGACAGAACCAGCTGCTACTCCATCAACGTTGACAATCCCCGGTAACAACTGATGGTAGGGAGTGGGGAGTAGGGAGTAGGGAGTAGGGAGTAGGGAAAGAGGTTCAAGCAACCCACCCACAAGGAAATGGGGTTTTGCACTCGTTCAATCAAGTCATAATTCCTTACTTTTATCTCACCACTCACTACTCACCATTTAACTTACAGTCCCAAAGCAGTTAAAAGATCACTAGCATGGGTTGTTGTGTTTACAGTGGAATCAACGTGAACAATTTTACCTTCGGGGCTAATTACGTAAGTGACACGCTTGGCATAACCACCGCCATCAACATCGTAAGCTTTGATTAAGCTCTTATCAGTATCAGCCAGCAAAGGAAAATTCAAATTATATTTCTGGGTGAATGCTTGATGAGAGCCTTCATCATCGGCACTCACACCTAAAACAACTACATCCTTGTTTTTGTAATCAGGTTGAGCATCACGGAAGCTACAAGCTTGTTTTGTGCAACCTGGTGTATCATCTTTGGGGTAAAAATACAAAACTACTGTCTTCCCAGCAAAATCAGATAACGAAACGGTGTTACCGTTGGTATCTTTGACGGTAAATGCAGGTGCATCCGTACCAACTGCTAGAGGCATAATGAACCTTTCCTGTTTCAGATTTTTGATGACTTTGAAATTTTACAATAATTTACAATACTTTCATGACAATCTTAAAAAACTGGGAATTCGGTATAGTTTACCTTCTTGTCCAATACCCAGGACACAGTACCCAATCTTAGTTACGAATTATGCCTGCGATTAATTTCCAAAACCCCAAAGCTTTTTCCTACCAACCAAGCACCGTAAAAAGAGCCAGGCGATCGCTCATCTGTTCTCCCTTCAATATTGTATTATTTGAAACTATGCGTCATCAGAGTGTTTCATTAGGTGCGATCGCTAACCAATCTGGTGTTAAGCATGGTTATACCAGAAATTCATTGTCAGAATTGGCTTGTGATAACGAGTTGGGATGGTTAATTCAGGTAGGAATATTGCGGCGAGAAGTAGATGGACAAGGGATTACGGATGGTTTCCGCCTGACTCCCCTGGGATACCAACTCATAGAAGAATATCAAGGAAAAAACTTGCCTGCACCTTCATGGCGCGATCGCCTATACAAAACCGTAATTCGTTGGTTTAGACTCCCTTTTTAGAATGACAACCGAAAAGTTAGGATTAGGGATTTCTAGGGAACAATATATACGGAGAAACATCAACCCGTTTATGAAATCTTTACCATTTTCATCGGAACTGAATTGGTGAGATTGTTAGTTGGGGTTGAATTACATTCGGTGGCGCTGGTGTATCCTCTAGACTTGAGGACAAATACTCGCAATCAATTTACTTTTGTAGCTGCCAAATGTTCTGACATTTGAGCAGCAAATTGCTATATTATCCCCCAAATATCTCACCCCTTATTTTGAATAACTGAAAGTGGCTATGAAATCAATAATGGTAGTGGGGACAACATCCCACGCTGGGAAATCACTGATAAGTACGGCTATTTGTCGCATTTTGTCACGGCGTGGTTGGCGAGTGGCTCCCTTTAAGGGACAGAATATGGCATTGAATGCTTATGTCACAGCCAATGGGGGAGAAATTGGCTACGCGCAGGCAGTGCAAGCTTGGGCAGCAGGGGTTGTACCTTGGGTAGAAATGAATCCGATTTTACTCAAACCCCAAGGAGATATGACTTCTCAAGTCATCATTAGGGGTAGACCTGTAGGTAGAGTCAATGCTGCTGACTATTATGAACAGTATTTTGAACCAGGTTGGCGGGCAATTGAAGAATCACTACAACATCTAGGAACTGAATTTGATTTAGTTGTTTGTGAAGGTGCGGGTAGTCCAGCAGAAATTAACCTCAAGCACCGCGACTTAACTAATATGCGGGTAGCAAAATATTTAAATGCCCCCACCCTACTAGTAGTTGATATTGACCGTGGTGGTGCTTTTGCCCATGTAGTCGGGACACTAGAATTATTAGAACCAGAAGAACGCCAATTAATTAAAGGTATAGTCATTAACAAATTCCGGGGACAGCGATCGCTCCTAGAACCAGGAATTAAATGGTTAGAAGAACGTATCGGTATCCCAGTTGTTGGTGTTATCCCCTACTTACAGGAAGTTTTCCCCGCCGAAGATTCTCTTGATCTACTGGAACGCAAAACCCACAAATCCCAAGCGGATCTTCATATCACTGTCGTCCGCTTACCCCGAATTGCCAATTTTACCGACTTTGACCCCCTAGAATCAGAACCCACAGTTGCGGTCAAATACATTAGTCCAAAACAAGATTTAGGACACCCAGATGCAGTAATTCTTCCAGGGACAAAGACCACAATTGCGGACTTGATATTGCTACAAAAAACTGGAATGGCTGAAGCAATCCAGAACTACGCCGCTTCTGGGGGTACAGTTTTGGGGATTTGCGGCGGCTACCAAATGCTAGGGCAAATCATCGCTGATCCCGAAGGTATAGAAGGACAAGCTGGTAGATATCAAGGTTTGAATCTCTTACCAATTAGAACCGTAATTACAGGACAAAAGATTGCCCGTCAGCGTCAAGTTAGCTCAAACTTCCCACAGATGGGTTTGCCAGTCAATGGCTTTGAAATTCACCAAGGGCGATCGCGAGTGGAACCCCAAGGTGATAGCAAAGCCTTCCAACCCCTATTTGATGATGTTAACTTAGGGTTAGTGGATAGCTGTCAATCTGTTTGGGGTAGTTATCTGCATGGGCTGTTTGACAATGGCCCCTGGCGACGTGCTTGGTTAAATCGTCTCCGTCAACAGCGCGGTTTAAAATCTCTACCCACAGGTGTGGCCAATTACCGGGAGCAACGAGAGCAGATGTTAGATAATATAGCTACTGAAGTCGAAAACCATTTAGACTTAACACCCTTTCTGCCCTAGCGAGGCTAGTATTTCATGAATGTTCGCGTCCGATTTTTGCCAGATGATGTCACCATTAATGCTGAAGTGGGAGAAGCCCTGTTAGATGTCGCAGACCGGGCGGGAGTTTTTATTCCCACCGGTTGTCTGATGGGTTCATGCCATGCTTGCACAGTAGAACTTGAAGATGGAGACATCATCCGTGCTTGTATTACTGCTGTACCCCCAGGACGCGAAGAATTAATTATCCACCTGTTTAGTGACCCGACTTGGTAGTTTGCCTTCGCCAATAGTAGAGGTAGTTCATTATTCATTTTGAACTTGGCAGAATTCATTCTCTACCAAGTTCTCTTTCTGCGTAACTTGCTTCCTTGAGAAGATTGTGAAGTTTTCAAGCTCGCTGCTTGCTACGGCGAACCGCTATTTTCTTTGGATCAACATAAATTACTCCTTCCTCCAAGGGTAAGGTACGTAAGCAGTTGGTAAAAATATTAATTTGGTAAATTAAATTATTTGTTATGTCTAATCCAGTTAACCAACCACTACGTGGATGGTATGCACCAGTATCTATATCCAGCCAGCCCTGACCTTGAGCTAATTGACCAGGATTTACGCCGGGGAAGGTAAAGGTAATCGTGTGACCAATAATAACCAGCTTATCAGGGAAGTATGGTTGTGGAATACAGTGGAAATCTTCTCTAATCCAGCAAAATTGCTCGGTGGTTTGTTCTGACAAAGTTAAGTTAGGGTCAAGACCAGCATGAGTCAACCAAACATCACCCAAATCAAGATATGCGGGCAAACTCCGCAACCACTCTAAATGTTCTTCAGGAATGCTTCTATCTTGGTAACTAGCGATCGTTGCATGACCTCCACTATGTAACCATGCTTGCATAGTGGCGACGGTGATATCACCACTAAGAACGTTTAATAGCATCTGCTCGTGGTTTCCCAACAGACACAAATAATTGTTTTCTTTAACTAAATCAATTACGTATGAACTATGGGGGCCACGATCAATCAAGTCTCCCAGAAAATAAACTTGGTCATCAGCACCCGGAGCGATCGCCTCCAACAAACTCATCAATCCTTCGTAGTGTCCATGTACATCCCCAATAACTATTCGGCGTTGACTAGTTTGGCTCATCGGTTCTTAACTGGAATAACTTCGCTGAATACTTTTGCTACAGTTTAATCGGTTAGGATTCCGCAACGATAGGTAAAAACTACTTGAAGAATTTAAAGTTATTGTAGATGGTTCCGGAGAAATACGCTCTTTGCTACAGAGGCAAAACAGCACTACTGCAAATTTTCTCTCGGTTAGCCTAAAATTTAGGCAGTTATTTTAATGATTCCTCATCTTACAATGTCTGAACAATTTTCTGCGGAAATTAGCTCACGCATCTGCAATCACATGAATGAAGACCATGCCAATGCCGTAGTCCTCTATGCTCAGGTTTTTGGCGGAGTTACCCAGGCTTCAACCGCTCAAATGCTGGCAATTGATGCTCAAGGGATGGATTTAACCGCACAAGTAAATGGTGAGTCCCTCCCCGTGCGTATCCAATTCGATCATGTTTTGGCAGATGCAGAAGATGCCCATCACACGTTAATTGCAATGGTCAAGCAAGCTAGAGTTCAGGCCCAGTAGAAAGCTTGAAGAAGAATTTTTAACTTCACTGAAAAGGAACGCTGACTAATGAAGAATCAAACCCACTTAAGTGGGTTTTTCGGTATAGTTGTGACTTTTAGCGCTCAGGTTAGCTATTGTTAACTAGCCTCAGCCAATTTGCTTTCTATTTCTGATAGTTGTAAGCCACCAGAGAAATTTTTACTATTCATGATGAAGAAGGGTGTGCCAGAAATAGCCAATTTTTGAGCTAGTTGGATATCTTGACTAATTGCGCTATCCGCAAGACGGCGATCGCTGTTAAACTTTTCCAAATCAAGATTTAGTTTATTTGCAGTCTCTAAGTACAAAGCTTCACCCAGTCGCTTTTGATTTGTAAATAAAGCATCATGATATTCCCAGAACTTGCCTTGCTGATTTGCTGCCCAAGCTGCCTTTGCTGCTGGCATTGCTTGATCATGAATGGGTATCAAGGGTAAATGTTTGTAAACTAAAGTTAATTCACCCTGATGTTTTGCTAGTAATTGTTTCAATGTTTTATGCGCCTCAGCACAGTAAGGACATTGAAAGTCAGAAAATTCTATTACTACCGCTTTTGATTGAGCCGCACTAGTAGTAGGAGAATCCCCGATCACAGCCTGGGGATTAGTTTTGAAATCTTGAAGAAATGCTTGGCGTATTTGATTGACTTGCTGTTGCTGTTGCTGCTGGTAAGCTTGGACAGAATCAATAATTACGTCTGGATGTTCTCGAAGAATTTGTATGACTTGCTGTTCTAGTTGGGAACTGATGCGGTTAGCTGCTTGTGCAGGAAAAGACCAAGTTAAAACTAGGCACAATAAAGTGAATATCACGCAATTACGTAGATACTGAAATAACTGATACATAGGAGAATACTGGAGAAATTAACATCTCCCTAGTATTCCCTAGAATTACTCAAAGCGACATACTTGTTGCTAAAATCCAAAAGATCCAATAATTACGAATTACGCCTAATGTGAATTAAGAAAAAAGGCGGGAGAAGTAAGAAGATGAAAGTTACCAGCTTCTCAAATCAAACTTCCCCCATGACTAGCATAAACTTTGGAACGCTAT